>JAHDWC010000201.1 GCA_023382575.1 Anaerolineales bacterium | reverse complement strand
CTCAGGCGGGTTTGGCGCTTGGGGCAGACAAAACCGGTCAAGGCAATCTTCTCAGTCTACAACGACACAATGGAGTCGCGAGCCTTGGCGCTCATTGGTGCAAAAATGAAAGCAGCCCAGTTGTTGTATGGTGATAATGTCGGCGGCGCCATTGTTCCTGAGGAGGAAGGGGACATCCTCATGAAGTTGGCGCGTGAAGCACTGGATTCAGCTGATCTTCCCGACCTGCAATCCCTGTTTGCCGATGAAGTGGTTGTCTCGAATTCTCCAATGGGATGCCCAACGGCTCCAAGTGCGCCGTTACCTGTCCCTGAAATGCCCAAGACGGTTTCTTGGTCTGACTGGATGACGAATAAGGGTGTTGTAGGAAGAGTTGCCGGCAGAGCGCGCCCCAAGCAAACGACGCAAAATCAAGTGTCGCTTTTCTAAGCCCTGCATCCCATAGTCGCAATCGTCATAAAAAATGCAGGGAAACGACAGCAGTCCGGGTGTGTAGCCCGGACTGCGCTATCCTATGATGGAGGTCAAGATGGAAAAACAACCAAGATGCAAAAAATGTGGTCGGCGGTTGAAATCTCCCCTGAGTATTGCAATCGGCATGGGTCCCAAGTGTGCAGGGATTAAACCCACCTCTGGGAGAAATGTTCGTGTCCAGAGCAAACCAAGGTCTCACACGACTTATTCCGATAAGACGCTAGTCCAGGTGCAAGCACCTCTTTTCACGGATGAATTGCCAAAGAAGGGACTGAGCAAGAGAGAGTTGTTCCGCAGACGCAGAGAAGAACGCCGACGCTTGTTCGAGACCAGATTGCCATTCCAATGCGGATTGGTGTTGCCAGTGAGAAAGCCGCTGGTGTACACCCCTTTGGAAGATGGTTCATGGCGGGAAGACTACAGTGGAAGGGTAATCTCGCATGAAAGGCTGCAACAATACCTGGTAAGGTTCAAGTTCATATAGACAGCAAGCCCCTGATTGGTTGAAAATCAGGGGCTTTTTGTTTTAACTTTCATCTATGCTACATATAGAAACTGTATCGAATTTGCGGCTGTTCATCTTCAGGTACATATTTCATTATCTGTCCGACCTTACGAGCACATCCAAGAGTGATGGGATATTTTTGATCAAACTGTGTATTATTCCAGTTCATCTTTGTTAATCCCAAAATTTCCCTGCAGACCTGCCCGGGGGATTCATCGGATTCTACAATCCTAACTTCAAGGGATTGAGGAATATATTTCCCGGGGTAAGTTCTGTAATACGCAACTGAACCTCGGGTATATAAAAGGTGCGTGCTCTCATCCAACTCGACATGTGTTCCTCGATAGGGAGGATAGATCCCGTCACGAAAAAGCTTTAGATTGGAATCCATTATGGTTACATAATCAACCGCATTAACGCGCATTTGCTGAGTTGCTTCTCTAAAACCTTCTATTTCATCTTCGTTGAAGTTCGAAGATTTATGAATGACCAATCTTGCAGGTGATGTATCCATAGCCGTATTGTATTCATCCAGGGCAAGGCAGAGCAAATCGTAGGATTGCTCATGACTTAAGTGCGGGACTCTGTCGTCTTTGAGTAGTACAGGCGTTCCTCGTAGGATCACTCCGTTACCCAGCTCATCGAATATCTGGGCGAGGCTAGTATGAAGCATCTTTTTATCTCTACTTCTGTAAAAACCAATTCCGACAAAGCACACTGATGGTCGATTTAGATTTGAGACCAATTTCCACGGAACAGTTTGATTTGCCTTATAGTAAAGCGCGGTTGAAAAATTCCAGGCTTTTGTAGCATCATCTTGTCGTCCGGGAGCATTGGTGTCTAAGGATTTAGAAATAATTAGTTGCGTAGGCTTACCCAGATGCATGATTTTTGCTTTTAAAGCACGCCTGAAATTGATTTCCTGCACATCCTTCTTATCTTCATCTTCACTACCGTCTAAGGTGGGTTCATCGGACTGAGTTTCTTCTTTTGATATTTCTTTGTACAGAGAATCGGGAATAACACAAATAACAACATCGACGGGGCGGTTTTGTGCCAAAAATTTGATGTGGCGATAAAATAACTCAACGGCTAAATTTACCTTCTCGTTCCAGTTCTTTGTTTTTAAAATAGTTCTAACTTCAGATAAGTTAATAGACCTTGTAATTTCTTGCTGGAAAATTATTTCCGCCTTATAACCCACCTCGGAATTAAAACCACAAAATGCTGGAAAGAGTTCAGGTTGATTCGTTTCCGCCTTGCCGAGGATTGGCCGTTTACATCTGTCGAGCCATTGGGCTAATTTATCCAAGTCGTCGGATATACCCACTGCTCCCACATGAATATTTGTTCTTCTCGTAGCGAGCCGTGTATCATAAACACCAAACTGACTTATCCCTGCTCGTGGGCATAAGTGAGTATTTTTTCCGAATTCTAATTCAGGTTCATTGAATATTTCTAGCTTCATAAATCCATCACCATCTGTCTGTCGGGTGCTTCACTATCATCTTCCTGCTCAGTTGGATTCCATTCTTTGTCTGGTAAGTGAGCAGAATTATCGAATGTCAGCAACTTGCCAAATGATAGAAATCTGTATGTTGTTTGAGGTTTTGCGTCGAACAATTCAGGGTGTGGTTCGTGCGTCAAGAAATAATTGATAAACAGAAGCTGATGGTGAATCTGATCATTGTTCTCTCTGCGCTTTAACCATGAAAGTTTTTCTGCAGAGTAAAAAGACTCCTTATAACCATCGTAGCTAAAAAACCAATCTGGGCGAATTGTCAAATACCATCGTTTATCGAAAAACCGAAATTGGGGCTCAAAAGCAAGGTGCTTGCAATACCAAACCTTCGTAGGATCTTTTTGGTGATATGTTCTTTCGAATACGATTCGCTCACCCGATACTTTGCCTTTCCATTTCTCACTACGCACATCCTCGCCATTTTTATCAGTAAAAATAAATAGATGTTTATCGTTTTGCCATGTCATACGGCGTGAATATAGGAATTGCTGTAAGCACTTCCTGAGTAGGGATTTGAAAACATTTTCTTGATTTATATCTTGTGTGAAAAAATCCTCTGATTCTATTGGCTCGGCAGCGCCGACATCAATTAATCGTGAAATAGGCAAGTTTTCATCGCGTAAATCGTGAAAGGTGATCAGTTTATTCTCAAACACTTCCCAATCTACAGCAAATTTTTCTCCCATCTCTGCTAAAGCTTCTCGGACAAGATCACGCTTGGACGGTCTTTTACTCCTCTTGTTCCGAAACGGTTTTGGCTGGAATTTTCGCGAAACTTGTTTTGAGATACCAGGAAGTAATTCTGCTACGTATAAGGTTCCAGGGAAGAAGACTTCTAGCAAGTTTAATGTTACGGTCTCATTTTCACCCACTTGTATTTGTGAGTCTCGAGATTTCGAGTTGAATAATTGAGAATTTATATTACTCTCAAGTATCGAAAGAATTTTCTCTGATCTTCCAATTGGAAAACCACTGATTATTCCCAATACATCTCGGTAATCAAGAATATCTTCTTTTGGGTTGAATTTGAAACGATCACCGATGATCTCATCAAAGGTCTTTCTGCTGTACGATTTCTGCTTTTCAGTAAGAATATAAATCTGTAAATGGGAATACTGTTCGTATAATTTATGATTAACAAATTTGCGGAGAGTCTCTTTGATCTTCTCGCTGTCGGTTGTTGATGTTACCTGGATTGCCAAGCCTGCCGTTTTGTCGCCAAGATCAATTGCTGGGAAGTTATAGGATTCCTCTGTGTTGAGATTTTTCAATCCTTTTAGTTCGAAAACCTCAGAAAAAATCGGAATCAGAACAACTTCCGATATGTGGTTAATATCAGTTCTACCCATAGCACTTGCCCCTCTTACTTGGGTAACGAATTGAGACATGAGTTCGTTGATTCTTTCCTGAACCACCAACAGCTTCATTAGAGAATCCTGTAAATAATAAGAGGTCGGATTACTTAATCCTCCTCAAATCCCTGGCTCTTGAACTTCAATGTATTACTGTTCTCGTTGACAATCCGGATGCGATCTTCTGGAATTCCATTGGGTACTTCAACATCGATCTCCAGAGTGATTTTCGCTTTTGCTCCGCCAAGGCTGGTTAGGTGAGCAACAATTTCATCAGCAATACGACCGGCATCACGTCCCATGCGGGCAGGATCAAGGTCAACGGTCCCGTGGAAGCGAGTAATCAGTGCGGGTGGGATCGAAATTGCTTCGCCGGTTGCGGGGTCTTTTATCTTGCCTGCGGTTTCACCAAGCTGGAATGTGGTCTGCGTTTTCTCTTCTTTTGCAAGTTCTTCCTCTTGTTGTTTCTGTGCGATTTCAGGCTTCACCAAGACACTTGCGGAGTCCAATGTAATGGAGGGATTGGCTCCTGTGACCAAACCAACATAATGCCCATCATCCCGAACAGCGGATGCGTAGGCAAAGAAATCTTTCCAGGTAAGAGAGCCAACACCTTCACGAATAGCATTGACAAAGGTCTGCTCATCTTTCAGGCGCGGCAGGTATACATATTGCGCAAGATAATCCCAGACATCCCTGACCTTGATATGGTTTTTATCCTTCCAGAGCCAATTATCCAATTCCATGCGGAGAAGGGCAGGGGACCAGGCAGGAATCATACTTTGATCTGCAACCAATTTTTTGGAGGCGCGTGATACCAGATTGTCGCCTTGTAGCCTAGTAGGTTGCCAATCAATTGGATTTGTGCCTTCCTGGATGGGGACAAGCAAATGGCAAAAAGTTTCTTTCATGCGTTCATTGATGGTCTCTTCAGTGCCCTGAATCTTCTTTTTTACCTGTCGCTCAGTGACCGGGTCCAGGTTTAATTGTTCTTTTTCTTCTTCGATGGATTTCCAAGCCAGCCATTCTCGGACTGCCTGCTCCAATTCTGGTATGCGATCAGAGTCTGCCGCGAGGAAGATCAGCATATTTCGATACTGGCGCGGACTGTTTCCGCGTTGTTCAAGTATCTCCTGCGCCGCTTCGATAGCCTTACTATCTTTTTGCTTCGCGCGTTGGGTATATTTCGGACTGAGAATTACCAGCCGGCATGACATCTCGTCAGGGACATCGCCGCTTTCAGTTGGAATGGCATGAACAGCGGAGAATTCGCCACGGTCCCGGCGAGTAATATCGCGTACGCGACGGATGATCTCATCTTCCACAAGTTCAGGTTTGCGCTCATAAATCGCAGCACGGTCGGCTGCAGTACGGTTGATCGTTATGTGCGTATCGAACCAGTACCGTGAGCCGTCTGAATACAGGTAACTTAACTGCTCGGAGAGACGGCGAAGGGCATCGCCAAATGTAGCAATGGTTTCACCTGGCTGGGCACATCCCAGCTTAACCCGCACTTCCTCAATACCGCGTATTCGCTGACCGCCACTGCTGGGCGCACTGCCGACGAATACTGTACGAGCGACACGGCGTGAGGCAGAGTAGCGTCCCAAATTTGGATTGTTGTTATCCAAGCTGAACGGTTTGCTGGTCGTGCCGTCAATGTCCTTATCGATCACTGCGGACCAACCGTCTGGCAGGTGACGGGTAAATTCTGTGCGAACAGCCTGACTATCCAGGGGAAGATTCGAAGGCATAATCATGAGGGAGTGGTCTCCCTTTGCCCACATCTCGAATATGACTGATGCCATCATTCGCAGTACGCCGCGAGTCAATTGGAAGCGTTCGAGTGTTGACCAATCCTGGTAGAGCCTGTCAAACAGTTCAGGGTGAAGTGGGTAGGCTTTAAGTAAACGTTCTTCGTATCCTGCTTCGCGGCATTCAGGTGGAAAATCGCCGCGGTTTTCTCGATACATTTCAGCATAGGCACGGCAGACTTTTTCGCGTTCCTTCTCATTCTTTTCGGAGAGTGCTTCGAACAAACGCCGTCGAACGATTTCAAAAGCTTCCTCGGCAGTGGCCGGCTTCCAGATCGCTTCGACACGTCCAAAGACGTTGCGTATTCTTTCCAGTGCGATGCGGCCATTTTCGCCGCCAACTTCGACATCTGATGCAGGGATAGCGGCAACGACCAATGTATTTCCAGCAGCCTTAGCAGCTTCTGTCAGCGCCTGAACGAATGACATGGCAACGTCGAAACTTCCAGCAGGAAGACCTTCCTTGCCGATCAATTGGCGCGAATAGACTACCCATTCGTCAATCAGGATCAAGGAGGGTCCGAACTGTTCAAAAAGCTGGGTAAGTTTCTCTCCGCCAGGGCTGACAGATTGCTTGTCTGACTCAGCGACTAACTTGTAACCTTCCTTGCCGCCCAATTGCCATGCCATTTCACCCCAGATTGTGCGAATTACTGTGCCATCTGGTTTTTTCCAGGGTGTGTCCACGGAGAGGTAATTGCACGCAATTACAGCGCGATTAGCAACCGGCAGTTTCTCTGGCAGGTTTTTGATCTGCGCATTGACATTTTCAATGCCTGTGACGCCTTCCTTTTTTATTTTTCCGCCAAACAAATGATAAAGCGCAAGCAGGGAGTGCGTCTTTCCGCCGCCGAAATTGGTCTGCAATTCGACAACTGGATCGCCGCCTGTGCCGCTAAGTCGCAGCCAGGCGCGTCCCAAGAGTTGGGACAACCCTTCGGTAAAGTAGGTTCGGCGGAAGAATTCTTTGGGGTTTTTGTATTCATCACTTGCCCGGTCGGTGATGACCTGAAAAAGGTCAGCCGCAAATTCCGCCTGCTGAAAACGACCGGAGGCAACATCCGGGTGAGGAGTGGCAATTTCACGCCAGGGCTTAAGGGTAGGAGACGCTCCGCTGGCAGTTTGTAACAAAGTGGGCTGGGCAGACTTGCTTTGCTCATTGATCTGAGCCATGATCTTACGCGCCATTTCGGCAGTTTCCATCCGTTCTGGCGCAGCGACCATTTCAA
>JAHDWC010000200.1 GCA_023382575.1 Anaerolineales bacterium | reverse complement strand
TTAATCGCCACCCACTCTCCTGCAAACTTTGGATGCTCCACTATTGCCAATTTTTCACTTTCCATCATCTTCCCCACTACCCGCTTCACAACCTCATTGCCCCACCCAAACAACTTCTGCACATCGCGGACCTGCGCCGCACCGACCATGTTGAAGTACAACTCAAGCAATTTTGCACGTGCTTGTGATTCGGTAATCGTCCGCGCCTGTTCGGCTAACTCAGGGAAATGACTGGTCGTAATCGCGTAGATATGTGAATACTTCCATGCACCCGCCTGCGCCACCCCGACCGGCAAAATTTTGAAATCTTTTTGCAGATATTCCAAGGCTTTGTTGAATTCCGAATCCTTGGCGTTTGTCAACTTGGCTTCCTTACGCAAGTCAATCGTATGCATTGAGCCTTTGTCGAGCAAGGCTTCATAGACTTGTTTCGCGGCTTGCGGCAAACGTCCCTCTTGATAAGCAAGTAAATAACCCTCTTCAGGCGAGCCATAGTTTTCAGACAAAGCATAAAAATAGGGCGCGATCTCCAGCGATATCATGGTCGCTTTGCCGCGTAATATTTTTCCGTAATACCATATCTTTTTATCGAGCGCACCATCCTTCCAACCCCACGTAATGTGACCTGGATCATCGTGTGCATCAGCCACGGGTCGGTCCCCTGCAACCGAAACCCACAACGAAGGCAAGTCGATGCCTTTGATCGGCCAGAAGTACGCGAAGCCACGTTTATTGACAAAGGTCAAAGCCTGAGCGGGAGAAGAAACCCGTTTTTGTGGAGGCAGGTTGAAGGTCCGCGTGCGAAGCGCTTGAAGCTTTTTGAGATTTATCTGAGTCATCGCCCAGATTTTATCATCTGCGATACAATCGGCAAATTATGTTAATCAAAAAATTTAACAATATCGAAGAATTAAGTCAATTTGCAGCGCGGACTTTTATCGAACGTGCAAATCTAGCCATCGATAAACGCGGACGTTTCCTCGTCTCGCTTTCCGGCGGCAGCACACCCATGAAACTTTATGAGCGGCTTGCAGATGAAAAACTTGATTGGAGTCGCGCACATTTCTTTTGGGGTGATGAACGTTGCGTCCCAGCAGACGACCCTGGAAATACCTATGGGCAGACCAAAAAAATTCTCTTTGACAAAATTGGCGCGACAAACATTCACCGCGTCGAATCGGAACTTGAGCCTGCATCTGCTGCGGAGAGATATGCTCACACCCTGAGCGGATTCGCTGACGCGCCGCTTGACTTTCCACGCTTCGACTTGGTCTTGCTTGGCATGGGCGACGATGGCCATACCGCATCTCTCTTTCCCCGCTCACCGGTTGACATTGACGCTTCGACCATTGCTGTTACAGCCCATTATCAAGACCGCCCAGCCAACCGCGTCTCTTTGACGCCCAAGGTGTTCAATGAGGCGAGAGAAATTTGGTTTTTGGTAACCGGTACAAGCAAGGCAGAGACGTTGCGCAACGTCATACATGGAGAACGAAATCTTGGGTTATATCCTGCACAACGTATTCAACCTATAAATGGCAATTTAGTTTGGATGGTCGATGAAGCGGCAGGAAAATTTTTATAAATCTATTTCGTCATTGCCGCAGGTTTTGTGTCAATGACATATGCCAAAGGAGCTTTATAGAATGGAACTCGCACTAATCGGTTTAGGCAAGATGGGTATGAACATGGCGAAACGCCTTATCAAAGGCGGTCATCGCGTCATTGGGTATGCGCGCACGAAGGAGACCGTGGATAATGCGGTCAAGGAAGGGATCGAAGGCGCGTATTCGGTGGAAGAAGCCATCAGCAGGTTGACTTCTTCTCCGAAAGCGGTTTGGGTGATGGTTCCGGCCGGAGCAACCACCACAGAAACCATCGAGAAGGTCGCGGCTTTATTGAATCCCGGCGACATTATCATTGACGGTGGCAACTCAAATTACAAGGACACCATCAAACACGCAGAGATGCTCGCCGCCAAAAACATCGACTTTGTCGACTGCGGCACCAGCGGCGGTATTTGGGGCATCACTGAAGGCTACAGCTTGATGATCGGCGGCAAGCTCGAAGTCACAGAAAAGCTGCGCCCGATTTTCGAGACGCTTGCCCCCGGCAAAGATCTGGGCTGGGGACGTGTCGGTCCACATGGCGCTGGTCATTATGTGAAGATGGTTCACAACGGCATTGAATACGGCATGATGCAAGCCTTTGCCGAAGGGTTTGGCATCTTGAAGAATAAAAAGGAATTCGGGCTGGACCTCGCGCAGGTCTCGCATATCTGGCAGCATGGAAGTGTCGTCCGCTCGTGGCTGCTCGACCTCGCCGCCAACGCCCTCGACGAAGATACCGAACTCAAAGACATCAAGCCCTGGGTGGCGGACTCTGGTGAAGGCCGCTGGACAGTCTTTGAATCGATTGATCTGGATGTCCCCGCACCTGTCATCACATTGGCGCTCCAAATGCGCTTCGCCAGCCGTGACGAAGAGAATTATCCCGCTCGCATGCTTTCCGCCCTGCGCAATCAGTTTGGCGGACATGCCATTAAGAAAGCTGAATAACAGACAATGGACGATTGACAGTCCGCTGTCGCCGTCCATTGTCGATGGTCACTTTTATGAATACTCAACCTTATAACGGCTTGTTGACGACGATTGTCATCTTTGGCGCGTCTGGCGACCTGACGCAGCGCAAACTGATTCCATCGCTGTTCAACCTTTTCCGCAAACGACGCACACCCAAAAAATTCAAAATCGTGGGTTTTGGCGGTACCGCCTTTACCGATGACCAATTCCGCGAGCATCTGCACAAAGGCATGAAGGAATTTGCGGGCTACGACTTCAGCGATGACGATTGGAATGTCTTCGCGCCCAACCTGCATTACCTGACCGGCAAATACACTGAGCCGTCCGATTTTCAAAAATTGGCAGATACACTGACCGCCTCCGAGGAGGGCGATGCGAATCGTCTCTTCTACATGGCGCTTCCGCCGACGCTTTTCCCAACCATCATCGAAAACCTCGATGCAACCGGTCAACTGCACGAGAATGGCGGCTGGCGGCGCGTGGTGCTCGAGAAACCATTCGGAACAGACCTCCCTTCTGCGGTTACGCTCAACAAGCAGGTTCATAAAGCGCTGAACGAAAATCAGATCTATCGCATCGATCATTATCTCGGCAAGGAAACCGTACAGAATATCCTCTTCACGCGCTTTGCCAATACCATCTTCGAGCCGATTTGGAATCGCAATTACATCGATCACGTGCAAATCACCGTCGCCGAAAAGGTCGGCTTGGAACATCGCGCCAAATTCTACGATGATGTCGGCGTACTGCGTGACATGTTCCAAAATCATCTGCTGCAATTGCTCAGTCTCGTCGCAATGGAACCGCCGGCCTCATTCAGCGCGAGCCATTTGCGCAACGAAAAAGTAAAAGTTCTCAGCGCCATCCAACCCATGACGCCCGAACAAGTGTCAGTAAATACGGTGCGGGCACAATACAAAGGTTATCGCAACGAAGCCAAGGTCGATCCCACCTCCACCACGCCCACTTATGCCGCACTGCGTCTGTTCGTCAATAACTGGCGTTGGAAGGGTGTGCCGTTCTATTTGCGGTCAGGCAAAAACCTTGCCGAAAAACAATCGCAGATCATCATCCAATTCAAAGAGCCGCCGCTCGCCATGTTTCCCATGCAGACCATGAAGCCGAACCTGCTCGTGCTCTATCTACAACCCGACGAAGGCGTGCATCTGCGCTTCGAAGCCAAAGCGCCGGATACGGTCAACGAGACGCGCTCGGTGGATATGGAATTCCATTACGAATCCGCGTTTGGAAAATCCGTCATCCCAGAAGCCTACGAGCGTCTCTTGCTCGATGCGCTTCAAGGGGATGCTTCGCTCTTCACCCGCGCCGACGAAGTGGAAAGCGCCTGGTCGCTGATCGACCCCATCCTGCAAACCTGGCAAGCGCATCAGACTCCGCCGTTGGGAGTATACAAACCCGGAAGTTGGGGTCCACTTGAAGGCTATGACCTGCTCGCCCGCGACGGGCGCCGCTGGTTGAACGAAGAAGCCAGCCTGCACGACAGATAGCCTTGCAAGATTCTTTGAATCGTCCCAAAAGTGTCTTCATTTGAAGGCACTTTTTTAATTCAGCAACCAAATCGGATTTTCTGCGTAATTAGTCTTGAAACTTTTATCTTTGTCTGACCCAACCAGAGAGACTCTAAAAGACAAGCTTACCCTTGCTCAAGGGAATCCCACCTGTTCGATAGGAACAACACCATGAAATCTGCAAAAATTATCCTCCCGATCATATTAGCCCTGGTCCTTGCCGCATGCGGCAGCGGTGCTCCCGCCACGGCCGAGGCGACACCCATGCCCACGGTCGTCGCTGACGATACCATCATCGCCGAAGGAAAGATCGAGCCCATTCACTTCACTGAGCTTTCTCTCACCACCAGCGGATTGGTCAGCGAAATCTTGCTGGAAGAAGGCGATACCGTGGAAGCTGGAGAGGTCATCGCCATTTTGAAATCAGAGGAAGCTCAAACGTTGACCGATGCGCAGGCTGCGGCGACTCAGGAATTGACCGAAGCCTATCAGGAGTTCCGCGATGCGCGCAGCAAGTTGGACGATTTTGATATACCATCACAATTCAGCGGCATGACTCCGCCAGAAGCGGTGGCTGCTATGCTTGAAAAATTGAATCAGGCTCGCGCCGATTTTGAACCCTACAAGCATCTCGACGATAAAACGGTCAACTATGCTGAGCCCAAAGTGGACACCTCAGAAATGAGCCCCGAGGAATTGGAACGGCATTATGAACTGCAGGAAAAGAACAAGAATAAAGAGCGTCCGGTCACTGGGGATGCCAAGGTCAAGAAAAAGGCGTTAGACAATGCCTGGAATCTCTATCGTCTCTCCATTCAATGGCTGGAATTGGAAACAAAGTTCCAAAATGCAGAAGCCCGCCTCGTCAACGCCCAAAAGGATTATGATGCATTACATGACCCAGATTTTGAGATCAACACAGCTGGTATTCGCGCCGTGTTGGCAAATGCCGAATTACGCGCGCCATATTCCGGCGTCGTGACAGACCTTGACCTCAAAGTCGGTGAATTTGCCTCAACGGGCGAACCCGTTGTTACCATCGCGGATACATCCAAGTGGATCGTCAAAACAGACGACCTGACGGAGATTGACGTGGTCAACATCGAGGAAGGTCAACCTGTCACCGTCAAGTTGGATGCGTTGTCCGGCATGGAATTCAAAGGCAACGTGTTATCCATCAGTCAAAACTTCTCCGAGAATCAAGGTGACGTAGTGTACGAAGTCACCATCCTGCTGACAGATTTTGATCCTGCCATGCGTTGGGGCATGACTGCCGTCGTCACGTTCGAGTAATACCGACATCCGGTCGCGTCAGGAAAAATACCTGACCCACTCTTGAAAGAGAATTTTATGGCTATATCCTTCTTCAAACCCAAAGCGGACGAAAAAGCCGTTGACAACCGCTCCATCATCGACTTGCGTAGCGTCAACAAGAATTACAAGACTGCTGTCGGTGATTACCATGCCCTCAAAGATGTGGATTTGCAGATCGAAGCAGGCGAATTCGTCAGCATCATCGGTAAATCGGGCAGCGGCAAAACCACCTTGCTGAACATGATCACTGGCATCGACCGCCCAACGGACGGCGAGGTCTGGGTCAATGGCACGGCGGTTCACGGTCTGAACGAAAACCGCATGGCACGTTGGCGCGGAAAAAATCTCGGCATCGTCTTTCAATTCTTTCAACTCCTGCCGATGATCTCAGTGATCGAAAACATTATGCTGCCGATGGATTTCTGCCGCACGTATCCGCTCAACGAACGCCGCAAACGCGCGATGGAATTGCTCGAACTCGTCGAGCTTGCCGAGCACGCGCACAAACTTCCCACCGCGCTCTCCGGCGGACAACAGCAACGCGTTGCCATTGCGCGCGCGCTCGCCAACGACCCACCTGTCATCATCGCAGACGAACCAACCGGCAACCTTGACTCGAAAACTGCCGAGTCAGTCTTTGCATTGTTCAATGACCTGGTTGCCAAAGGCAAGACCATCATCATCGTCACTCATGATAGCGGTTTGGCAAAACGCACGCATCGTACCGCGCTCATCGCCGACGGCGAAATCGTCAACGAGTATGTGGCAAAAGCCATGCCCACCCTCACCCACTCACAACTCTTGCAGGCATCCAAATCTGCAAAGCCGTTGAAATTCGAAGCCGGCGCGATGATCCTAGCCGAAGGCAGCAACGCGGATACGTTTTACATTGTCACACAGGGAACAGTGGAAGTGATCCTGCCGCGTCCCAATCAATCGGATGTGGTCGCGCTTCAGCTCGGACCGGGAAAAGTTTTCGGTGAAATGGAATTTTTCCACGAGACAAAGCATCGCGCCTCCATCCGCGCTTCAGAGTCAACCCCGGTGGAGGTACTCGCCATCGGGTATGACCAACTCTCCGAATTGCTGGAGCAGTCTGAGGTCACGCGGGAGGCGCTGAATCAAATGGCGAACAGACATCAAGGCGAGAATCTATCCTGGCGGGGAGTCTCATCATGATCTCCAGCCGTTGGAAGAAGGTCTGGGCTGATTTTTGGAGCAACCGCGGACGGACGTTCCTCACCATTTTGACGATTGCGGTGGGAACGTTGGCGGTGGGCTTCAACAGCAGCCTGGGCGCCTATATGAATGAAAGCATGGACGGAGATTTTCTGTCGGCGAACCCTTCGGAAGGTGAAGTATATGCCTACCCGCTGACCGACGAGATGGTGAAGGTGGCGCGTGAAGTTCCCGGCGTGGAAGCGGTGGAAGGGTTTTCATCGCTCAGTGCGCGCATCGTGCGACCAGATGGAACTTACAT
>JAHDWC010000199.1 GCA_023382575.1 Anaerolineales bacterium | reverse complement strand
TCAGGTCAATGCTTAGCATTTGAAAATCAGCGGTTTCTGATTTGACCCATTCAAACAGATTACCATATCGAAACAGGGATTTCATCGTTAGGCAGTATTTCAGCTTATTAATAGAAACCCATTCGCCGGATAGATTGAGCCATCGTTCACACTCCCTCCATATACGAATTGGATGTCTGCCAAGAAGTGCTTTTATCCGTTGCGCGTCAGATGTGGACGGTTTTTCATCAACGGGAAGATTCATTAGCCACTGAATTGCTAGCTCTGCCGTGGGGCGCTCATTGATGCTGATCTTTCTCCAGAGTGACAACTGATTGACAAGTGGATGTATCAGGGCTGCTCCAGGCGCATCGTGTTCTTCGGCAGAGATATAGATGGTCTCTGCCGATTGCCAGGTTTCATCATCAGCAAATATTATTTTTTCCTCGCGAAAAATAGCCTTTATATTTTGCTGATCGTCTGTGGAGCAATTTTCGAACAAGGCATCAAGGCGCTGATACCATTTTGCCAGTTCGAGTATGGGCGGCTTCGATGCTTTAGCCAGTGCCCGCAAGCGTTCCATGATACGTGACGACCCTGTGGGGCTGTTGCGCACACCGAGGAATACTAATAGGGGGCGTGTAGCTTCAGAATCCAACCGAGCATCCACGAATGCCTCAACATCCATGAGTGGTTCTGTCTGCGGGGTCCGACACATCAAATCAGAAGGGATCTTATAGTTACCATGCGTATCACGCAGACAGGGTAATTTTTGAAGTTTGAGAATCCAGGTTGGGAACAGATGCTTATTGGTAAGCGCCTTCTTATTGCCGGTTGTGGCGACATGAAAAGCGCGCGCTCCTTGGGTGTTTTCCCAGATGATGCGTTGGTGCAATAGCTGCTCCACCAACCGCCCCCAATAGGAGGGATCGTCTTTCGCGCTGGTCTCCCAATATGTCCAGTATTCCGCTGGGAAATCCCAATCTTCTATTTCATATTGAGACGTTTTGTATTGATATTCAATAGAGGAACTGGGTTGACCGCGATTTTCAATTTCTTTCTCTATCTTGTGATCCCCATAAATTGACCGCCTTGTCTGGCTAATGGGCGCGAACCGTCTTATCCTGGCATTTCCAGAGTTGACCCACTCCATCCACTCATCCTCGGTGCAGGAAATAAAATGGTGAGAGTATTCGTTATGCAGAAGAACGCGCTGACGGAGATGGGGCGGTATGAATTCTTCAAACAATCCCTTTTCGTCAAATAAGATTGGCTCTTTAGTTGGGTGTAATTGCCCATCTCGGGTAAAGAATTTGAAATTGTCTCCTGCTTTTGCTCCTAATTTCGAAGCGATTTGAGTAATGCGAATGCAGGCATCCAGGCTGGGCGATTGAACGGAAAAGAATTCTGTTGCAACCTGTTCTAACACCATATCAACATTGCTCGGTTTATCCAGCCCTGTACGAACGAGCATTTGATCGGCAACGGCGACCCTTTCTCGAAGCAGATCATTGTTGGTTTCTTCTGAAACCCGTCGTTGTTCTGTGAGAAACCGCAGCCAGTTAACATCTAACACCAATAAATACTTGGCAAGAAAATCCCAGTCTTCCTCCGATTGCAAGAGTCTTTTCTCTCCTAATCGAACTGCCTTGTTCGATGATAATAGGACGTCTCTTCCTCTGACAGGATGGATATTAAGATTCTTGAATTTCCAAGCATACCCCCAACTGCCGGCGAAATTCCATAATTCCAACAATGCCGCCCAAGTCGTTGGTTTTGGCGGTGTCACGATTGAAAGCCGATTCAATACATCGTCTTGTCCTAGCGACGAGATGGCTTTATTGGCTTGGAGTTTTTTGCGGTTCTTGTCGTTTACATGACGGGAGAGTAATTGCGGTCGAATCTTATCTGTGCTCAAGATGTCGCTGATTTGAGTATCACCCCATATATCCCACCATATTGCAGGAACATGGGCACAATTGCCAGAGAGGGTCAGGTCTCCTTGATCAGTGAGAACATACTCACGATTATGAACGGTGTTTAAAAATGCCGTCTCAATAACCATCTTGCAGGCATTTTCCAGAGAGTCGTCTCTGCCACTAGGCTCTGGAATAAGATCGTAAGAATTGGCTCGTTCGGATAAATCCAGATCTTTATTTTCAAGCCATTGAAGCATCGCTTGGGCTGCCAATTTGCCGATTCGCTCCAAAAGCCAGCGGTTGGTAAATGATGTCTCGGGGTCCTTGATCTTAAGACGAGCAGGGTCCTGAATAAATGGAGCATTCACAGCAAAAGAAAGGGAGGTTCTTACACCGGTGGGTAATACAACAAAAAATTGTCCCGGTGCTCCAAGGACTAGCTCGACTTTGCATGGGGGAAGATTGGCACTTTCTCCCATTTCCAGCAGACGTTCATCATCAATCTCTTTCAAGGCTTCATCTGGAAAAGGTTCAGCCTCTGATCGAATGATTAGATAAGGGTCAACCTCTCCATTGAGAGTCATTTTTTCGGAGTTGAGAATGGGACCTTCTCCCACATTTTTCCATGACAACTCTCGATCCCCCAACTTCAAACTACGAATGTGATTGAAAAACAAAAGGGAGAATGGGCTGGTCAACCATTCAACAATATTGTTCTCCAATTCCTTTTGGCGTTGTTCGTCGCCAAACTTAACCAAAATTTGAGTAGTTCCATCCGATGTGGTTTTCTCGTCAAGCCATTGAGGGAGGGTGAATCTTGATTTATTAAATGCGACCGCGAGGGTGGGCGTTAAAAGAACTACGGTGTCCCCGAGACTGAATGTGCTTTTGAAACCAATGCCACGAAATCCAATGGTGCGAAGAAGGCGTTTATTGGAGTATCCAAAGCGACAAAGCGAAGCAAAATCATCCTTGTTAAAATCCTTGCCATTATGTACAAAGGAGAAAGCCCCATCCTTTATTTGTACCTTGACCTCGGTCGACTTGGCATCATCTGCGTTTTGAAGAAGTTCTGAGAGAACATGGCGAGGACTTTGTACTTGCTTGAATAATTGATGCCAGGGTGCAGCCAACTCGCGGTTGTCTTCAAGTTGCCGCCAGAGGTTGAGAGCATTCTGTTGGATTTCATCAAAATAATCAGGCTTCTGCATTTTTGTCATGACTATCGAGCGTTTGATAGCAACTCAGCTAACTCATAATTAACACTGACAGCTCCAAAGTCCGGCTCGCGCTGAAAGGGTTTTTTGATGTAAGTAGGTTCCTTGCCAATCGCTTTTTCACCATCGAAGGTCACTTCCACCACAGCTAGAATAAAATCATCAGGCTTGTTAAGCGCCGCAAGGATTTCCTTACGTGTCACTGTTACGGTGGTTGAGCCCTCCACGCGCCCTTTCACTTCGATGAAGCGCAATTTCCCTTCTCCAACCTGGGATTCGATATCCCAGCCAAGTTTCTCGCGACTAACATCCTTGGGAATAAACCCTAGCTTGCGCTCTTTATCCATCACGGCTTGCATGCCGGCGTCTTCCACGGCTTTCGTCTGTCGTGCAAATAGACTCGGTGGATTATTTTTCAGTTTATATAGCAAACCTGCAGGAATTACCAAAGCGCCACCCATAAGAACGGGAGGAGCCGCTGAAATATGGCGCTCCTGTTCCAACTCTTCCATGCGCTTTTGCAGGCGGGCTTGTAATTCATCTGCTCGGCGTCGCGCCAGTTCCGAATTTAGGCGCGCATTGGTTCTGCCAGCTTGTTCTTGGGCTTTCAATTCTTCTGCACGATAATCCCAATAATTGATTTCTTTCGTAAGGCGGTCACGAACGGCAGATTCAGTTTTCGCAATACTTTCTTCACGATGGGATTTCACTTCTTGAAGGTGTTGCGGTACAAGGTTTTGTGCGGCGTATGCCCGAATGTGTGCTTCTAAATCTCCTCTTAACCAGTCTGTATCCAAAATGGTATCAATGACAGATTTATGTTCATCTTCCAGTGGTCGATAATCCAAAAATGGGGCGGATCCTGCCGAATGCGCCTCACCTTTCGAATTTAGCTCAACAAATTGCATTTGTTTCGAGATAGTCCTACGCTCGCCACTCTGTGTGGACCGTGAGTCATGGATTGCATGTTCAAGATAATACAATATCCGGGGCTCAATACCCTGATCCTGCGGATCCACCAATATTGTTCCCTGACGCAACAAGCCACGATAACGTTCTAAAATTAAGTCAGTTACGGCATCCATTAGTGGATTGCCTGGGGCGATGAATTCCGCTGTCGCCTTGCCTGGCTGTTGGATAGCTTCCTTGTGGAAGGTGACGCGTTCATATTTGGGCAATACAGCCCCTCGACCCATTTGCCCTGCTCGGTTTCGGATTGGTGCTGGCACATGCGTTATCTCGTAGCGTAACGGTTCACGCGAATGGATACTGCCACCTAACTGTTCAAATGCAGCTTTGAAAAAGCCTGCAATAAAGTGTGGCTGTAGTCTTTTTGCCTGCGCCCGTTCGAAATCTTCTCGAATGTGATGGACATGGCTGACATCCATCGTATCTTGGGCAAGAGAGCGTTCTTCCAGTAGTTCACGAACGCGCTCTCTGTCTGCAAGATTGTCCACCGCTTGGAATAGACGAGCCTTTACTTCGGGCTTGTTTCCATAGCGGATAGCCTCCATTAGTAATTGGCGGAGGCTGGTGTCGCGGAATAATTTACCAAGTACATCGAAGACCCCATCACCCAACGCTTTGCGTTGCTCTTCCATCTTCTTAAGAAGCCGAATATATACTTCGCCTTCGCGTGTCTGATCAGATACCAAATTCCACAGATGGCAGACTTCAGTTTGACCGATACGATGGATACGACCAAAGCGTTGCTCAAGACGGGTCGGATTCCAAGGGAGATCATAATTGATCATCAAATGAGCACGTTGTAAGTTAATGCCTTCACCTGCCGCGTCAGTGGCGACCAAAACCAGCACTTCCTTGTCTTGAACAAATGACGCCTGTACTTCACGACGATGGTCACGATCAATGCCGCCGTGAATGGAAACTACAGCCTCGTGTTTACCCAGCAAAGTGCGGATTTTGTCGGTCAGGTAATTGAGCGTGTCGCGCTGTTCTGTAAAAATAACCAATTTTCTTCGTTGACCGCTGGCGTCAAACATCTCTGTTTGTTCTTGAAGCAGTTTAGAAAGTTCGGTCCACTTTCGATCCTGACCGCTATGCCGAACCTTGTCTGCTAATTTTTCCAAGTCGCCCAATTGCGCAATTTCTAATTCCAATTCAGCAATCGTGCGCGCTGCACTTGCCGCATCACTTACCTGTTCTTCGGTTTGTTCAGCCTCATTCTCAGGAGCATCATCTAAATCTTCAAAATCATCCTCGGTGTAGCTGGGCATCCCTTTGAAGATGTCGTCGGCAATGTCCGTGTCTCGACCGCGCTTCATCAATCTTTCTTCACGCAGGCGAGCCTCCAACCGTTCCCGCCTTCTACGGAGGGATTGGTAGATTGCCTCCGGACTGGATGCCAGCCGGCGTTGCAGAACCGTTAATGCGAAGCCAACCGTGCCGCGTCGTTCCTTGTTCAGATTTTCAGCTCGATTGAATTCTTCCCTGACGTATTCAGTCACTCGCTCATACAATGCAGCTTCCAAGTCGGATAATTCGTAGGTAACTGTATAGGCACGACGTTCGGGGAAAAGTGGCGTGCCATCGAATTTCAGTAATTTCTCTTTTACCAGACGGCGCATCAGGTCCGAAGCATCTGATTCATGCGTTCCTTCACGGTACTTACCTTCGAAGCGATCCGGATCGATTAGTGCCATGAAAAGCTGGAAATCTTCTTCCTTGCCATTATGGGGGGTCGCGGTCAACAATAATAAGTGCCGTGTTTTTTCTGAAAGCAGTTCCCCCAAATGATAGCGCTTTGTATATTTGATCTCGCCGCCGAAGACGGATGCGGACATCTTGTGCGCCTCATCTATAACCACCAAATCCCAGTCTGTCTGTGCTAATTTCGCTTGCAGTTCTTCATTACGGCTTAATTTATCTAAACGTGCAACCACCAGTGGCATTTCAGCCAGTGCATTTCCAGATCGAGCTCCATTGATGCGATCATTGGTCAGGATGTCAAATGGCAACTGGAATTTCTGGTTGAGTTCATCCTGCCATTGTTCAACAAGGTTGCCAGGCACAACGATCAAGCACCGTTGTAAATCTCCCCTCAACATCAACTCCTTGATAAACAAACCGGTCATAATGGTTTTGCCGGCGCCAGGGTCATCTGCTAGTAAGAAACGCAACGGCTGACGCGGGAGCATTTCCCCGTATACAGCAGTAATTTGATGAGGCAATGGCTCTACTCGTGACAGGTGTACTGCCATCCAAGGGTCAAATAAATACGCCATGCGAATGCGATAGGCTTCAGAAACCAGTCGAAATAATTCCCCATCGCTGTCGAAAGCCCAAGGCGTACCACCTTCAACAACTTCCAATCCAGCCTCTCGGTCACGGAAAAGCAATTCACTATGATCTTTTCCACTCAGATCACGATATGTGACCTCGACCACGTCCGAACCGTGCCATTGGACATTTAAGATCGAAACCGCTCCCGATGGATTCAGTCCTTTTACTTGTGCATTTCGTTTAAGATCTTCAAGTTTTGCCATAAGTATGCTGGATGTACTCCGGTTCATGTCGGCAATCACAAAATCTTGCATCCCCACATTTTATGTGATTGCATGATTTCCGATTGTTAGTGAGCTTTGAAGGATTAGCCTGTTGCCCACCAGATTAGACAGTGTCCTAAGTTTAAGTCAGAATTGTGGATGCGTCAATTTTCAAGAATGATATTTTCATGACTGTACATATGGCTAAGAACTTTTTTGCTCTTCTACGAAAATCATACTTGATGTATGGAAAATTCCCCGATTAGCAAACTGTAAATATCAAAATTATGATAAATGGTTGATTCTTCCCCACTCCACAGTCGGCATTATTCCTAACCTTCGTATACTTGCCATTACAGCCGCCATATCCGGTGGCAATGGACTGAGCGCCATGCCAACCGCCTTCTGTACCCACTTTGGGCTTA
>JAHDWC010000198.1 GCA_023382575.1 Anaerolineales bacterium | reverse complement strand
TGCCATCGTAAAGTAGGAATTTCCCGCAAAACCCGCATCAGCATTTAGTGGAATCGTCCGCTGCCAGCCGCTTTGCAGGTCCATGATGCGCGCGTACATCTTATGGGAGCCGGCAATCCCTTGCAAATCTCCAATCACGTTATAGGTATAGCCAATATTCAGGAAGCAGGTCAATTTCGGAAAAACCGGTTCGCCCGAACGCACTACATCCGTATCGTAGACGCCCGGCGTCCCCGTCGCAGAGTAGTAATAGTAGCCTTCCTGCTGATAAGGGATATTGTCCGCAGGTTGGTCGAGAGGCTGAAGAAAGGAATAAATTCCCAAAGCAAGGAACAAAAAAGCAGCGACCGCCGAAGCAAGAATCCCGACTTGCAGCGTCCCACCAGCGACGGGAAGGATGACTCTTTCCTTTTTGTTTTGAGATTTTTTTGTGAACAGGTCAAGCATGAGGAAACCTCCCAGCAGACCAACGGTCAGCGACAAATGGAGCGGCATCCGCAGCCATTCGATCGCTTCCCCAAGCCTCGGAACAGATACCCATAATTTACCGATAATTTCATCTCGAACCGGTCGATATGAATCCAACCAATCATTGTTATCACCTTGAAGGACAAAGCGATCGAGTTCCAACCCAACGATGCGATGGAAAACAAAACTGTCCATGTTGGCATCGCGATATACGACCGCATCCCCCACCCCGTAGGTGGATGCGCTGCGGACGAGGACCAGGTCGCCGCGGGAAAACCCCGGTTCCATGCTGATTCCATCCACGATGACGTACGTCACCCAGCCGCCTAATTGCACAGGCAGAAGTGTCACCCAAAAGACGATCAACAACAGGGCGGATGACACAAGAAAGAGGATGGGTTGCTTGCGAACATTCATCACAGGAATTCCGATAAAAAGCAGAGACCAGATTCGTGTGCCACGTATCCCGCCAACCTTCGAAATCGGGGGACGGTCACCGACGAACCTGGTCTCAATGACAAAGCAACAGTCAGGTTAGTTGCTGGCGGCGACCACACGCAGTTGGTCGATGGTGGAAACTGTCAAACCGGTCGTGTCACATTCCCAGACGGTACCAGTATCGAGAGTGCAGGTGTACCATGAGCCAGATGCAACAAGCTGGGCTTGAACCTGAGTGGCAGCGGCGCCGAGATCAAACGAGACACTGTCGAGTGTGGAAGGGTCCGTGCCGTTCAGGGTGTAGACAACGCCGGTCACTGTGTAACCGCTGACCACACCGGAACCGTCACCAGCTTTGGTGGCAGGAACGGTATTCGATGCGGCGAATGCATACGCAGCAGCAGAGATGGCAACAATGACGAAGAGGACGAACAGGACTTTGAAATTCTTGAACATGGCTTTTCTCCTTGGTGGATGTATTAGATGGAAACATCGCGAAGGTTGATTAGCCATCCGATTAAAAAGCCTGGCTTAAAAGGAAGCCAGGCTCAATGCATGAGAGTGCAATGTTATCTTCGGCGGCCTGGCGGTCGTGGTCATTGAAAATGACGGTAGACCCATAGCTTTGCGTCGCCGGTTTTCACCGGGTTTGCCTTTATCGGATGTCTGCGTTTACTATATCACAATCACTCCAATTTTCATCCTTACAAACAGATTGCAATGACAAAACTTGAAAGGCGCCTGCAAGGTCGTTATTTTTCTTTGGATAAAGCCGCCTCGATGATCTGCTGCATGCGTGAAACCATGCTCGATGGATCGGGATGCAAACCTTCCACCAGCAAAGCACTGTCATAGATCTGCTCAATGACCGCATTCTGCAATTCGGAATTCGCATCCATCGTCAGCAAGTTCTTCAGGATCGCGTGTGATGGATTCAACTCCAGCACCTTTTTCGGCACTTCGAATTCCTTGCCGAGATATTTATACACACGCTGAAGTTCAGGGTTGGAATTTGCATCCGCATCCACGAGGCGCGCCACAGATTGCACCAAACGATGGCTCGCGCGGACATCCGTCACCCGCTCGCCAAGGACACTCTTGAATCGCTCGACCAATGCATTGAAGTCACCCTCGGGCATCTTCTCCGCTTCAGACTCCACCTTAGGCTGGTCGGCCCCATCTGGCTCCGCCCCAGCAACGTTCTTCAGCTCATAGTCCTTGAACTTATGCAAGCCCATCAACATGAACGAGTCCATCGGCTCGGTCAGCAGCAGCACTTCCATGCCGCGTGAATGGAAGGCCTCCAAATGCGGACTACGCAGCACGGACTTCGGATCTTCGCCCACGATATAGTAAATGGTCTTCTGGTCAGGCTGCATACGTGCGGTATACTCTTCCAGCGATGACCAAGTTTCAGGAGTGAGATTCGTCTTGAAGCGCAGCAGAGGCGTGATCGTATCCGCTTCTGCCGGGCTGGCAGCGATTCCTTGTTTTAGGTAGACGCCAAATTCCTGCCAGAAGTTGTTATATTTTTCGACATCCTTCTTTGCGAGCGTTTCCAACTCCTTGATCACCTGATTGGTCAGCACCTTCTTTAACTTTGGAATCAAGCCACTGGATTGCACTGTCTCACGCGAAACGTTGAGCGGCAAATCCTCCGAATCGACCACACCCTGCACGAAGCGCAGATATTCGGGAAGCAGGTCCTTGTTGTATTCGTCGATGAGGATGTTGCGCGAGTACAGTTTCAAGCCATCTTCCTTGCGCAGGGAGAAGATGCCACGCTCCGCCTTGGCAGGGACATACAAGAGCGCATACAACTGCACGGGCGCATCTGTAACCATGTGCGTGTGGAAGAGTGGGTCTTCGAAATCAAGCGTGGTCTGACGGTAAAAATCCTTGTACTGTTCTTCGGTGATTTCGTTGCGCGGCGTGCGCCAGAGTGAGGTCTGTTTGTTGACTGGGGATGTTTCTTCACCCAAATAAATGGGAAAGCCGATGTAATCCGAATGTTTGTGGATGATGTTCTTCAGGCGGAATTCTTCGGCAAATTCGGCGGCATCCTCTTTCAGTTTAATTTCTATGCGTGTGCCGCGTTCGGTCATCTCCGCCGGGCCGACATCGTAACGATCTTCGCCAGTTGCGTGCCAGGTCACGGCTTCGGCATCCAGCCGATGCGAACGGGACGTGACCCGCACCCATTCCGCCACCATGAAGACGGAATAAAATCCCACGCCGAATTGACCGATGACCTGCCCAGGATCTGCCTTATGTTCCTTCGTCAATTCAAGGAACTTGCGCGCGCCCGATTGTGCGATGGTGCCAAGATTTTCGATGACTTCGTCGCGCGTCATGCCAATGCCCGTGTCTTGAATGGTCAGCAGGCGATTCTCTTTATCCGCTGTGATGCGGATCTTCAATTCTGCCTGCGGGTCGAGCACGTTCTGATTGGTCAACATCTCGAAGCGCAGACGGTTGAGCGCATCCGACGCGTTTGATAGCAGCTCGCGCAGAAACACCTCCCGATCCTTATACAGCGAGTGGACCAGAATATTGAGCAGTTGGCGCGTCTCCGCCTTGAAAGTATGTTGTTCCATCGTGTTCGCATCCGTCATGGTTGCCTCCTGAGAAGACTAATTTTGTCTTTTTATAATACGTCTGCGTAAAAATTTTGTTAGAAAATTCCAAGCTGAAATTGTTATAATCCTATCCATGCGTTTCAACCTATTTAGACAATCCGACATCCCTGAAAAATATCGTTCCAATTTCATCAACCTCTATCTCGACATCGCCTGGTTCGGCGTGCTGAGCGGCACGGCGGTCAACTTTCTAAACGTATACGCCACACGCCTCGGCGCAAGCGGATTCCAGATCGGTCTGCTGACCGCCACCTCCGCCATCGTCAATCTATTTCTTGCCATTCCCGCCGGGCACTGGATCAGCAAGCGTCACACCGGCAAAGCTGTTTTCTGGTCCTCGGTGCTTTTTCGCATCGGCTACCTGCTATGGATTCCCCTGCCCTGGCTGTTCAATGAACAAGGACAAATCTGGTCGCTCATCATCCTGACCTTCCTGATGGCGATCCCGCTCACCCCTCTGGGCGTTGGCTTCAATGCCCTCTTCGCCGAAGCCGTCCCAGAACGCTTCCGCGCGCGCGTGGCCGGGACGCGCAACATCACCTTCGCTATTGCCTATATTTTGACTTCGCTCATCGCAGGCTTCATCCTAAAAAACACCGATTTTCCGGGCGGCTATCAGATCATCTTTGTGATCGGAGCCTTCGGCGCGGCGATGAGCAGTTTTCACCTCTTTCACATTAAGCCATTGCATGAAGATTTGATCGCGCCTCTTTCTGCGCCGATCCCTGTCTCTGACCCCAGACCTGTCCCTACCCGCGGCTTGAAAGCCGTTCTCCGTCTGGATGTGTGGCGAAGTCCCTTCAAAAAAGTGCTGCTGGCGCTGTTCATCCTGCACCTCGCGCATTATTTATCCAACCCGGTTTATCCACTCTATTACGTGCGTGTTCTTAATCTCAACGATGGACACATCGGCAACGGGACGGCGCTATATTACCTCTCAGTTTTGCTGGCGTCCACGCAACTGGGACGCATCGTCCACCGCTTCGGCAACAAACGCGTGACCGGCTGGGGCATGGCAGGCATGGCAACCTACCCGATCATGCTGGCGTTCTCGCACACAATCTGGGAATTCTATGTGCTGTCTTTCCTGGGCGGCTTCCTCTTCGCGCTGATCAACGGCTCGTATGCCAATTACATGTTGGAGAACATTCCGCCCGATGACCGTCCCGCACATTTGGCATGGTACACCATCATGTTCAACTTCGCCGTGTTGGCAAGTTCATTGATCGGACCCGTCGTCGCTGATGGCATTGGGCTGATCCCAGCATTGATTATCTTCGGTGTGGCGCGTACCGCTGCAGGGTTGATTCTGCTCAAATGGGGATAAGCCATCAGGCAGGTGCAACCCGCCAGTAGGTCGCACCTACTTATTCCATGCTAAAATCATGCCGTGACAGACAACATCAAAATCATCGCTACCAACCGTAAAGCCGGTTTTGAATTCACCCTGCTCGAGAAGTTCGAGGCGGGAATTGCCCTGCAAGGCTCGGAGATCAAGTCTGTGCGTGCCGGGCAGATCAGCATCCAGGAATCCTACGTCGATGTGGAAAACGGCGAGCAAGCCTGGCTGTTGGAAGCACACATCGCGCCATATGAGCAGGCGGGCAAATATTTCAACCACGAGCCGCGCCGCAAACGTCGTTTGCTTTTACACAAAAAAGAGATTCGAGAACTGTGGAACAATGTCCGCATCAAAGGCATGACCATCGTCCCGACCAAGGTCTACCTCAAGGATGGGCGGGCCAAGGTGGAGATCGCCCTTGCCAAAGGCAAGAAAGCTCACGACAAACGCGCCACCATCGCCAAACGTGATGAGGCGCGCGACAAAGAACGTGCCATGCGAGTTCGATAATGTCATTGGGAGGATGATTCGCCCGAAGCAGTCTTTTGCTTCGTCTCCTCGCAACGACAGATAGGATGAATATGCCTCCCTCAACCATCGGCGGGATCAACCTGCTGCCCGAACCTGAAAAGCGGGCCATCTACAGCAAATATATTCCGCAAGTTTTGTTGGATAAATACAATCTGCCGCCATTATCGTCGGCGGCGGGATACAACCTGCTGCAATTCCGCTTCGCAAACGGCTCCACCGATGTGGAGATGCGCCTCTATCACAAGGTGGACTTCCCCGACCCGATCATGTACGCGCATATGACCGATACGATGAATGGGCAGATCCATATTCTGCTGTACATCCTCAATGACCCGGATTCGCCGCGCTACGATGTGGATAAAATGCCAAACGGCACACCAACCAAGTTTGGGACGTTACAGAGAAATGTCGAGGCGGAGGCAAAGGCTTGTGAGGCGGGACTGGCTCCGGGCCAGGTACGACGCGGACTGCGCATGTTGGGTCAGGCCATTGAGGCGTTCGAGGGTTTCGTCGTAGCCTTGGGGCACGATATGTATTTTGTCGAGCCGTTGTATTATCACAATGCGGTCATCTTCGAGCGTTATGGCTTCAGTTATCAGATGGGCAAACGCCTGATGGAAAGCATCCATGCGGGCTTTCAACCCGGCGGGGATTTGCACGTCCAATTGGACGGCTCGACCCCGTTCCGCAAACCAGAGGCGGCGGAGAGCATCCGCAAACGCTCATGGGCGATCCATGATGGCATCCTCGGCGAGCCATTCACGAATGTGACCATGTATAAACGTGTGGGGCATTCCGCGCAACTCAATACGACTAAAGGTTGCAGGTGGTAGGTTCAAAAAGAGACAGCGCCCTTAAGGGCGCTGTCTCTTTTATTCTTTCTCTTCTTCCAAATCATCTTCCACCCCCAAGTGAATTTCTCTCACCACATAATCTTCATAATCTGGGACGAGGCGGTCGTAGGGACTATCCATCAGCGGCGAGGAGATCATAAAGTCGGCTGAGGAGCGATTGTTAGCGATGGGAATATTCCACACCACTGCCATACGTAGGAGCGCTTTGACATCTGGGTCGTGCGGCTGAGGTTCAAGCGGGTCCCAGAAAAAGATGAGAAAGTCGATCTCGTTCTCGACGATCTTGGCACCGATCTGCTGGTCGCCGCCGAGCGGTCCGCTTTTGAGCTTGATGACCTTGATATTTAGTTCGCGCTCAAGGATCTTCCCGGTCGTGCCGGTGGCATAGATCTGATGATGCGCGAGCAGGTCACGGTTGAATTTCGCCCATTCGAGCAAGTCTCGTTTTTTGTTGTCGTGCGCCACGAGGGCAATCTTTTTGTCATGTTCCATCGGAACTTTGATGTGCGGCATCGTTCACTCCTTAACTGAATCGTCCCAGCGCCTTGAAGATCGCTTGCGCTCCAAATTCAATCGCCGCCGCCGGGACGCGTTCGTCCGCAGCATGGATGACGCTCGTAAAATTAAAGTCTTCAGGTAGAGTCAACGGCAGGAAGCCATACGTTTGAATCCCAAGCTGGGTGAAGAAACGTCCATCCGTCACGCCGCTAAGCAGGAGCGGAATTGGCGTCCCATCAGGGTCAGCTTCTTTCAAAATGCCCGCCAGGGTCTTGAACATGGACATATCC
>JAHDWC010000197.1 GCA_023382575.1 Anaerolineales bacterium | reverse complement strand
GGCGGCAGGAAGGCGCTCTGTCGGGTCATATTCTGATTCGCGGTACACCTCGTCAGAAAACAGGAGCAGGTCATTCTCCTGCGCGAAGCGATTCAAAGCATCAAAATCCGCGCGAGACATGAGGTATCCGGTTGGGTTGTGCGGCGTGTTGACGATGATCGCTTTGGTGTTCAGTTGAACCTGTGATTTCAGTTCGTCCAAATCCAACGACCAGCCATCCTTCTCGCGCGCCTGCCAGGCACAAGTCTCGCACCCGATCGACCGCGCCACTTCACTCAGAGATTGATAATGCGGCGTATGCACGATGACGTGGTCATTCTTTTTCAGCGCCGCCAGCATGAAGAGATAGATCGCCTCATTCGCCCCGGAGAAGACCAACACATCTTCGGGTTGAACCGTGGAATAGAGCTTGGCAATCTCCCCTCGCAGCGACGGGCTGCCCTGTGACTCGGTGTATCCAAGCCAGATATTTTGAAATTTCTCTTCCGCGCCTTCTTCAAGCGCGAGCAGATCTGCAATAGACATGGCTTCACAATCTGAAGAACACAACAGAAATTCGGTGTTGAATTCGTACCTGGCAAAATAACGTTCGAGTTTGAAGGGAGGAAGGAGCATGAGAAACCCTACTTCTACAATATTTATTTCAAGGCGCGTTTTACATCACGATAATGTAATTGATTATGCAGGTACAACATCTTCACCATCTCGCGGATGACCGTCTCACCGAGGAAGGGATGACGCCCACTGATCTCGAGTTCTTCTTCTTTCAGACCGCTTACCCATGCAACCGCATCTGCGCGGACTTGTTTATATTGTTCGAGCAACTCGGCAGGTGCAAAGTCTTCGGTCTCTTGCTGCTGGGAGGCGTTGTAACTATCAATGGAAAAATCGTCGTCGGCGCCCCGCCCGGTAGTGCGAATCTGCTCGAAGAGCTTGATCAACCCACGCTCCGAGGTGACGAAATGCGCCAACACATTGCGAATGGTCCATGTGGCGCCCTCGGTGTAGACCTTGCTCGTCCATTGGTCTGCGCTCAACCCGGAAAAGAATTGAAGCATGCGTTCGCCTTCGGTTTTGAGCTTTTCGGCAAGTTCAGTGATTTCAGACATGGGTATCTCCTAAAGATCTTTGCTACAAAGGTTAAGTTATGGCTCGAGGAAGTTGGCGTAATTGATCGAACGCTTGCCCGTCGTCGGATAGTAATAATCTCTGAACTTTGAAATCTGCTCAACCAGCCGCTTGCTATCTTCAAAATTCGGGCGGACGTAGTAATAATGCGTATCGTATGGACTGTCACCGAAGACAGCCGCCAGCACATACCCATTCTCCTCGGCGTACGTCTTCAATAGAATGGTCATGCTAAACCAACGCTGCGCCAAATTGGCTTCGGTCAATTTGGGCGGTACAAGCGGCGAATAATAATCGTGGAACATGATGATGTGCGGTTGGTATTGGTCGAGATAGTCCATCGTGATCGAGCCATTATGCGCGATGAACTGGTCATTCAAGCCCCAGGTATCGATCGCATCCCAACCCGAATAATACGGCAACAGCCCCGCCTCGGTCGTCGCGATGACATAGCCCTTGCCGCGATAATCCGCCAGCATCTGCGCCATTTCCAGACGCCCATCGCGCTCGTAGGGACGGTCACAAGATTGCTGATGCAATGCCAAAAAACAATTCTGGAACCAAGAATAGTAGACCAGACTGACCAACAACGCGCTTCCTGCGACGAGATATGCGCCTCTCTCTTTGACGGATAGTTGCTGCAGTCCATCGAGTTTGATGCCACTCACCAGCGGAATCCACGACATGAGCGCAAGCGGAACAGTGGCATACTGAAAGCGCGCGCCATAATTCATCTCATCCGAGACCAAGCCGAAGGCGGCGGCAAACCCGACAATGGGAAGCATGTACACAAGCGTTGTCTTCAGCGTCTCTTTCGAGCGGAAGCCAAGGATAAAGGCAAAGGCAACCGGCAAAGATAACCGGAGCATATTCCACATGGAGGCGTTGAAGGTGCTCCAACTCCAGCCGCCCTCCCCTTTTTTGTAGAATGGATTGGGTAAGGGATACCCGAAATAGTCCCAGCGCCAGAGGAAGTATGCCCCGCCCAACGCGAGAAAGACCCCGCCGAAGATGAGGATGATCGAGAGAGAGTATTTCAGTCCGCGCATGGCGATGATGGCAAGCAGCATCAACGAAGCGAGGATGACGCCTTCGGGGCGGATGAGTCCGGTGATGAGCCCGCTCAAGGCGAAGGCGAGCGAAAGCCACCCGCGTGGACGATCTGCCTTCATCAGAAGCAGCCCGAGGCTCCAGGTGGACGCGGCGGCGAGGGCGAAGAAAGGGGTGCCGAAATAGGCAGACACGTAGGAAAGCCCCGTCCCAACAACAAAATATAAGCCGCTCGCAAACGAGAAGACGATGCTGCCGTTATGAAGGCGGCGATTGGTCCAGTAGATGATGAGGATGGTGAGCAGATGTGAGACGAAGCCGATGCCGCGCACAGCCTGCCCGACCGTGAAGCCAAGTTTGATGAGCCCCGCCGCGGCCGCCATGAAAAGAAAGTCGGTTGCACCATCGACGGGTTGTTCGCCGATGTTCCAGACGATGCCATGCCCGCCAGCGAGGTGCTGGGCGTAGCGCATGATCATGGCGGCGTCTTCGAAGGGCGGGATGGAGAAGTCGATGAAGCTAAAGGAGTAATAAAGAGCGGCGAGCAGTAAGACGAGGGAGAGGATGAGGTCGGGGAGAAGTTTTTTGGTGGAAGTCATTGGGGAGGGTGAATAGTGGTTAGATTAGAGAATACCCGCCATCTACGACGATGGTTTGCCCGGTAATATACTCGTTTTTGATGAGAAATTCGAGAGTCATGGTCAGTTCGTCCAGCTGCGCGGCGCGCTTAAGCGGGAGCTTTTCGAGCAACTGACGCCATTGTGCCTCTGTGACCACATCAGATGGCAGGACCAAGCCCGGTGCGATGGCGTTGACGCGGATGTGCGGGGCGAGAGCGCGAGCGAGCAGCTTGGTGAGAGATTCCAGCCCAGACTTGCTGACTGTGTAGGATGGGTAGCGACTCCAGGCTTTTTGGGCGCCGATGTCGGTGATGTTGACGATCACTCCGCCCGTGGTCATGCGGCGAGCGGCTTGCTGTGAGATGAGAAAGGGGGCGCGCAGGTTGAGGTCGAGGGCAAGGTCCCAGTCGTGGAGCTCCAGATGGAGGGGACTGCCGACCGGCATGACGGCCGCCGAGTTGACTACGACTTTGAGCGGCAGATGGAATTCGTCTACGAGGGAGAAGAGGAATTCGATCTTCTCTGGCTGGGTCAGGTCGGCGCGGATGGGGAGACAGTCTACGCCGAGGGCGCGGATCTCTTTGACGGTTTGTTCGGCTTCGTGCGCCGATCCGCGGTAATGCAATGCGATGGCATAGCCCATACGGGCCAGGGAGAGGGCGAAGGCTTTGCCGAGCCGATGGGCGGAACCGGTTACGAGGGCGAGGGAGGCTGTCATGGTGTCCTTGGGGGCGCGTATAATCACCAGCGTGGATTCTAATCGAGATTGGCGAATCAAGATAAAGGTCAGGTATGAGGCGCTTACGAAGTAACTATTTGTTGTTGGCTATTGCGTTCCTGCTGTTGCTGGGAGGTGGTGCGACTGTAGTCGTCATTCAGACGCGGGATGCGGGGGTCATTCTGGGTGTGGCTTTGGGAGTTGCGTTCGTCTGCTATGTTGGGGCGTTCATGTCTTTTCTGCGCTGGCAAGACCTGCGGCGGGCTGAGGCGTATCGGCCAGAGCCGGTGCGGGTGCAGGTTCGAAAGGAGGAGGTTGGGACTATTTACGGTTTGGTGGCGGGGAGAAAATATCGGGTGGTGAGAGGGTTCACTGATTTTTATGGGACTGTGTTCGAGGAGAATGAGGTGTTGGTGTTTCGGGGGCGGAACTTTCTGCCTTATCATGGCGGTCATACGATCACTTTTGATGGGAAGCCGCTCTTCCTTCAGGAGGATCAAAACCGGGATATTTTGGATAATTTTTCGAGTTATATCGTGGAGGAGTAGGTTGTGTGTGGGGGGATTCTGGCGGGAAGGGCGGCGGGTCGGCTGGGCGGTTTCTGTGTTGGCGCGTCTGGGGGATGTGGGGTGGTTCTGGGGGTGTTGGGAGAGCGTTGGGAGACCGTTGGGAGAACGGAAAGGTTCTCTCATAATTCGATTAGGAGATGGGGGATGCGTGCGCCGTGACCAGTGAGCCAGTGACAGGGGGGCACTAGCAGGGGGGATGGGAGCCTGATAGGGTGGATAGAGGATGGATAGAGGATGGATAGAGGGAGATTAGGGGGCAGGGAATGGGGATGGAGAGTTGTCTCTCTTTTATTGTGCGATGGCGGGGATGGTTGTATAATATCGAAAGTTAATGTTTTTGAAGGGCGGCATTTTACGAATGTCCCCATGTATCCGTTGCCAGTCGAAAAAAGGGTGTTATGTTGCGCTTCGGTTCTGACGATAGTCCACTTCTTTTATTTATGAGCCAGTTTAGGTTGGACAGTTTGGCTGTCCCTGCCTCAACGCGGGTATTCCGTGAAGATCGCACAGGACGAGCCTCTACGAAGGCTTTATCACAGCCGTTAGCCTGTCCTTTGTAAATTTAGGAAGGAGAAGAAAATGGACGTCAAACTTTCTAAAACAATCGCTTTTGTTTTGACTTTAATTCTGAGCGCATGTGGAACCCCACAAGGAAATACACAAGTTCCAAAAGTTGAGACAAATTTACAATTCACAGTAAGACAAGAAAGTCAGTTAATTGAATCTGTTGGAGCGCCCTATGAAATAACAGTAGATAACTGCAATGGAGCGCGCGATTCAGAGAAAATAGAAGAACGCTCGAAAAAGTATCTAACAGAATTGAATCTTGAAGTATCAAACAAAGTAGCAGCAGAAGTTGGGGGAAATATTGAAGTAGCAAAAGTGATGGTGAGTGATGAAATAGGATTAGCCCTTGGCATCCGAATAGGCACTGAAACAGAGTCTAGGTCATCAGTCAAGATTGTCACTCCAGCAGGTCAAAAAACAGTTGCACATCTTCAATGGGAAGAAGTATGGACTTCTGGAACGGTTGCAGTATCTCGCCCTGATGGAACTTATGTTGATGTGCTGCCCTTTTCTGTGCTGAACTCATTAACCCTAGAGCAACTCGATTCTCAAACTATTAATTGCGAGACAGGCGCAATTGTAGAAAATGGCTCAACCGCACAAATTTCTACTCCAGAAATTCCAGCAATTCTCCCTACGCCTGCTCCCGTTTCCATCGGATATATTTCAGTTTCAGGTAATTCCAGTGAAGGCACTAAATTTACAGCGACTCAAGCGGGAATTTACACATTCAAATATATCAGTGGTTCGTATTCAACCTATCCTGCGAGCAAGACTCCGCCAGCAGGAATACTAACTTGGCTAACTGCAATCAGGGTTTTCAAGAATCGCCCAGTAGAGTGGAATGGTATTGCAATCAGTAGTTCTTCTGATTATCGGGCTGTTGATTATGCTTATTATGCAAGCGCAAGTGAAGTTGAAAACATTGCAAAAGGTTCAGTATTATCAATTTCACTACTTCAAGGAGATTATTTGATATTTGTAGCAGTTGATGAATTGCCGTATTATTCAGATAATCCTGGCGAAGTTGTTTTTGAAGTTTTATACACGCCAAACCAATGAGTCTTAAATTCAAAGACGTGCCAACAAAGCGTCCCGATGGTGCTGGGATGATATGCAGCGGACCTCTTCTGTCCTATCGGACATCTTCCCCTAAAGGGGAAGACTCAGCTTTAGCCTTTTTCTTTGGACTGTCGTCTAGGACAGGCTGGCTGGACGGCTTCGCCGTCCCCGCCCCAGCGCCGTGCTTCGCGATCCCACTCGCTCCGCTCGGGGGCGATGGCGCAAACCGTTGGCCCGCTCAAACTTAGATAAAGGATTAAATGACACAAATCGATCTTCATCTGACAAAAGAAGAGGCAATCGTCTTATTCGAGATGCTCTCTAGATTTAGTGAAAATGACAAACTGGAGATTGAAGATCAGTCTGAGAAGCGTGTGCTGTGGAATCTCTGTGCTTCTCTGGAGTCAACCCTGGTTGAACCATTCGACGAAAGCTATGCTTCTATTCTTGAGAATGCGAGAGCAATGCTGCGGGCTAACTAAGGATAGATGACCTTGACTAATTCTGTGCCAATATTTTCCTGTCCGTCATGCGGCTTTGTCGTCTTCAATGAACCAGCAGGAAGTTACGACATTTGCCCAATTTGTAATTGGGAAGATGATCATGTTCAGTTAGATAACCCTGTTTTGAGAGGTGGCGCAAACGGAACTAGTCCATTCGATTACCAGCAAGAGGTTCTAGTAAAAGTTCCAGTAGAAATTCGTGAGCATAACGGCTACAAAAGACACCCGAAATGGCGTCCTCTGACTGAAGAAGATTATCGACCGAAATCTGATATTCCAAAATCAGGTCTTGAATACTTTCAAGCAGCTGGACAAGATACACCACCTTACTATTGGGAGAAAACTCAATAGCAAGGTGCGGGCTAACACAGCGTGCAGCCGACCTCTTCTGTCCTATTGGACATCTTCCCCTACAGGGGAAGACTCAGCTTTAGCCTTTTTCTTTGGACTGTCGTCTAGGACAGGCTGGTTGGACGGCTCGCCGTCCCCGCCCCAGCGCAGGTATCCCGTGAAGAGCGCACGGGACGAGCCGCAAACCGTTAGGTATCAGGAAACATGATGGATTACGAGTCGAAAGTAAAAGAATGGTTTTCGAAGCATGGATATGAAATCAATAAGATACCCGAAAGTAACGAGCAGTCGCCAGATTTTTTGATTACTGACGAGACTTCTAAATATTTGCTGGAGCTAAAGACAAAGTTTCCATCAGAGGACGAGATCGATGAGAGGAGGCAGATATTATCGAGCGGTGAAATACATAACATCGACGAAATAATTACCTTCCAAAAAGGGTTATCAAAGATTATCTCGAACGCAAAAAATCAGCTTAAGAATTATTCACGAGGTGAAAATATCTTGAGGTTAGTGTGGCTATTGTCAGCAGGTCACTTATCAGAGCCGCGACTAGATCAATTTGAAACAACATTGTATGGTTCAACATATCTTCACACAACTGAATGGTATGGTAATTGCTATTTTTTCTACAACAGTGATTTCTTCAAATATCGAAATGTATTAGATGCAGCAATAGTGTCGACTACAACGAAGGGAAAATTATTGCTTAACCCATTGTCCCCTCGCTATGTAAGAATGAAGAACAGTTCATTGATAAAGCATTTTAGAGATAGTTCTATCATAGACCCAATTGAGCTTGAAAAGGAAGGAAAA
>JAHDWC010000196.1 GCA_023382575.1 Anaerolineales bacterium | reverse complement strand
TAAACGTCACAGCCTCATGGAACGCGAAATGTTGCGTGAGGTACTCGACCAGCCAACCAATGACCCCAAAATCCTGCTGGCACAGATGTTCCAAGTGCTGATTGACAGCCTGATATCCAATGAACTGCCAGGCGGATCACTCACCTTGAAAGCCTCGGTGGAGTTGGAAAACCGTAAACCGGAAGTGAACGCTGTCATCACCGAACATACCAAAGATGCAGCCTCAATTTTTACGCGATTTCTTGAACGCGCCGCACAAGCTGGGCAAATTCATTTGCGTCAGCCCGCCCATCAAGTGGCTGATTACATCCTGTTTAACTTTTTCAACTTGAACTTCCTGGCTAAAGTCAATCTGGACCGAACCTGCCTGGAAAACTATGTTCGTCTAGTTCTGTCAATTTTGGATTAATCCTGCGCCAGTAACTGGCGTATTTTTTTACCCCTATTTTGAAACAATTGTTTCAGAAAATGTTTTGAAAAGGAATAACCATGCCTCGTGTTTCTCTCAACCAACCAGCGCCTGATTTCAGTTTGTCTGATTTCACTGGCAATCCCTTTCGCCTATCGAATCTACGCGGTCAGAAAAATGTCCTGTTGATCTTCAACCGCACCTTTACCTGACCGTTTTGCCAAAAGCACATGGCGCAGTTGCGCCAAGACTACTCTGAATTTACAGCTCGCAATGTGGAAGTTGTCGTCGTTGGACCGGAAAATGCTGAGGGCTTTGCCGCATATTTTGAGAAAGAAGCCCTGCCCTTCATAGGGTTGCCTGATCCCAAATCTAGCGTGTTGAAATTGTACGGGCAGGAAGTCAACTTATTCAAGCTGGGACGTATGCCTGCCCAGGTATTGATCGACAAAGCGGGCATAGCACGTTATGTCCATTATGGACATGATATGAAAGACATCCCAGCCAACGAGGAGATCCTGTCTTTGGCAGATGAAATCAACTTGGAAATAACGAATCAAAAATCTGACCCAGTTAAAAACGAATCCAGATAATCATTCAGACTTTTTGTAGGGCATAGCTAGTTTGGTACCACGTGTGCAAAGGTACCAAGCTGGTTGCCGCAGGAAAAGTAGTAGGATGATTATGTATCGAGCGGAGCGGGGTTTTTATAGAATATCTAAAACAGTGGGCTAATAAAATCCATCACATGAAAGACCTACCGCCCAAGCCGAGAAAGTCCAATTCTTCACAAGCGCATGGTAAAATCGCAAATTGCCAGCCGGAGGTAAAAGCCTGTTCTCATGCCTCAGGGCTGGACAGGCTATTTTTTCGGAGCGCCTTTCATGATCAAACTCAGTTACAGCACATTTGGCTTGACCAACCTCGACTTTCTCCGCGCCATCGAAGAGGTGGACAAGGTGGGCTACCCCGGCGTGGAATTGTCCTTTCACCGCGACCAATTCAACCCATTCGACATCACTGACAACTATCTCGCAGCAATCAACAAGAAACTTGATTCGCTGGAAGTCACTGCCGCCTGCGTCTCGACCGCTTCGCATTTCTTCACACCCCAGCGTCCGCATGAACCATCTTTAATGAGTCCTGATCTCGCCGGGAGGAAGAGACGCATCGATCTCGTTCGACGCGGAATCCACGTTGCCCGGGCATTGGGCATCCCCCTCGTCTCGTTTGGAAGCGGATTCATCCGCGATGAACATGTCAGCAACCCATCGGTCAACCCGCGCGAACTACTCGTAGACAGTGTCCATCAATGCCTGAAGGAACTGCGTAACGACGAAGACATTACGCTTCTGATCGAACCCGAACCGGGTATGTATATCGAAACGCTCGAACAGGGACTGAGCCTTGTGGATGAAGTCGGTTCGAAGCGCTTCCAACTTCACCTTGATCTCAATCACAATTACTGCTCCGAGACAAATTATCTCGAAGCGTTGAGCAAAGCCGCACCGCACGCGCGCTTCCTGCACGTTTCCGATTCGCAGGAAGGCTATAACCTGAAACTGGTCAAATGGGCGGACGGACTTAAGATGGATTTGAATTTCGCCAAGTATCTGATTTACTTCCCCGAAACCGCGGATTATCTTTTAGTGGATCCCGATCATCCGATCTATTTTCACGATGAAAAGCCTGGCGCGGAACAGAAGAAGCGTATCGAATCAATCCTTGGCTCGGTGAACATCTCCGCCGCACCCGCCTTCGTGGACTACAACAGTCTGTACGCGGGACAATCTCCCTTTGAGAGTGAAATCTTCGTCTATCTCATCTCTGTCCCCGGTTTGAGTTACGATGTGCTCGAACGCGCCCGCCCGATCATTATTTATTTGCGAAGCACAAAAGACAAGAACGGCAAACTGCTCATGGACAAAATGGTTGCGAACACGCTGACTGGCATCGTTCACTTCCACGAAATTCCCGGCGAAGGGACCATGGACTTTGCCGCCACCTTCAACACCCTGCGCGAAAATGGCTTCTCCGGCTACGCCTCGGTGGAACTCTATCACCATGTCGCCTCATGGGAAAAAGCCCTGGCGGATAGTTACAAGCATCTTTCGCAGTTTGTGTAGTACCGCACACTTGCCCTGGCGGCAGTGCCAGGGCATTTTATTTTGCGCAGGAGAAAGCAAAATAAATCTCACGGTACAGATTAAGGAATAACTTCATGATAAACCTCGAACAACTTGGCTGGGATGTTGCCACCGTCGGCGAACTCGACCACCGCAAGCTGAAAGCTCCCCACGTCAAATTGCGAAGCGCCAAATCCGGTGCAGGCAGCGACGTGGTCTATTCGGTGGATTTGCGAATCAACCTGCCCAACTCCGTTTTCCTATCCACCACTGAAATGCATTCCTTCGAGCATTTTTTACTGTGGGGCTTCCAAAAATACATGCCGCAGAATTTCATCTCCATCGGTTTGATGGGATGCCAGACCGGCTTCTATCTCATCCTCCTCAATGAAGGCCGCGCCGACGCCATCATGGATGTGTACGAAAAAATCCTGAGCGATATTTTGACCGCCAGCGAAGTGCCTTACGCCAACATCGAACAGTGCGGCAATTACAAGAATCACAGTCTCGAACTCGCGCAGGCGCTTGCCCGCCGTATTCTGGAATCAAAATCAAATTGGAGGCAGATCGTTTAGTTCGATGTGGAAGGTCGCCTCTTACGCCGAGATAGCGTAATAGCGCCGACTGTAAACACATTATAGACAGAAATCATGAGTACACGTAAAGTCACGTTTCAACATACCATCGAATATGAGGTCATCAACACCGCCAACTTGTTTCATCCGCAAAACTGGGCGTTGCTCTCCGTCGGCAAGATCGAAGATGCGCGCCGCTTTGTGGTTGTGGATGCGAACGTAGAAAAATATCACGCCCAAGCCATTCGCGAGTATTTCGCGCACCATCATGTCGAAGCGAAGATCGTCGTCTTCCCCGGTGACGAAGAGAATAAGACCCTCGATCATTATCTCGCCCTCGCCCGCGAACTGGACTGCTTCCCCATCCATCGTCGCGACGAACCGATCATCGCCATCGGCGGCGGAGTCCTCACCGACCTGGTCGGATTTGTCGCCGCAAGTTACCGACGCGGCGTGCCTTACGTCAAAATCCCCACCACCCTCATGGGCTACGTAGACGCTTCCATCGGGATCAAAACCGGCATCAACTTCAACAGCAACAAGAATCGTCTGGGGTCCTTCCATGCACCCCAAGCTGTCCTGCTCGACAAAGCCTTCCTCAAGACATTGCCGCGCCGCCACATCCTCAACGGCGTATGTGAGATCATCAAGCTGGCCGTCATCAAAGACGCGCCACTCTTCGACTTGCTCGAAACGCATGGCGCGCAAAGCGTGAACGAATATTTTCAAAATGAAGAAAGCGCTGCCCTGCTCGACCGCGCCATCGCCGGGATGCTGGAGGAACTCGAGCCGAACCTCTTCGAAGAAGACCTCGCCCGCAAAGTGGATTTCGGTCACACCTTCAGTTATGGGCTCGAAACGAGTCACGAAGCGCATCTCCTGCACGGCGAAGCTGTCCTGTTGGATATTCTCCTCTCGACCCTGATTGCCCGCGGACGAAACCTCCTAACCGATGATGAAACCCGAAGGATCTTTCACTTAACGGAATCCCTTGGCTTCAAATTAGACGCCTCGATCCTGGACCCTGGGCTGCTCCTCGCTTCGCTAACCGAACGCACCTACCACCGTAATGGACTCCAGCGCGTCCCCATGCCGCATGGAATCGGCGGCTGTGTCTTTCTCAACGACATCCACGCAGACGAGATCGAATCTGCTGTGGAAATTTTACAGGAATGGATGATCGTCAATCATGAAATCATTTGAAAACGCCGACAACAAAGAAATAGAAAAGTTCGACAACGTATCGCAAATCTGGTGGGATCTCAAGGGCGAGATGGGCACACTGCACGTCATCAACCCGTTGCGGACTCACTTCATCATGGAGAAGCTTCCGCCCAACCCGAAAATTCTCGATGTAGGCTGCGGCGGCGGAATCCTTTCTGAGGCGTTGGCAAAAGCCGGGGCACAAGTCACAGGCTTGGACTTGTCTGAAGCGTCTATCGAAGTCGCGAAGAAACACGCTCAGAGTCAAAACCTCCAAATCGATTATCGCTATGAAAGCGTGCAAGATGTCGCTGATAAACATGCCAGTACCTTCGATGCCGTCGCCTGCATGGAAATGCTGGAGCATGTGCCAGAACCGGGAAAGGTGATCGCCGCGTGCGCAAAAGCGCTCAAACCGGGCGGACAGGCGTTCTTCTCCACCATCAACCGTACGCCGAAAGCGTTTTTGTTTGCCATCATCGGCGGCGAATATATCTTGCGCCTCCTGCCGCGTGGCACGCATACCTACTCGAAGTTGATCCGCCCTGCCGAGCTGAAAGCCTGGAATAAAGAAGTTGGCTTGCAATTCGAACGCCTCGCCAGCCTGATGTACAATCCCTTCACCCGCAAATTCAAAGTTGCCCACAACAAAGAAGACGTCAACTACATGGCGCATTTCAGCAAGGCGTAGGGTGTTTGATTGGAAGAGCACCAACCTTGCAATGACATGACACCTGGAGTTTATCAATGAAACGATTCTTTGCCCTTTCCCGCACCACGCACGGAGTGTTAGACCTCGCCATGCCAGGCTTTGTCGCTTTGCTATGGCTGGGAGCCTTCCCCTCATTTTGGACGATTGTCCTCTCCATCTTCACCGCCTTCGCCGCCTATACTGCCATCTACGCGCTCAACGACCTTGTCGGCATCGCAGTAGACAAGGAAAAATTCGCGGGCGGAATCAATGCTGGATATTCCGTCGAAGCGTCTGACTTGCGCTATCCGCTCGCGCAAAACGTCCTGCCTTATAAAAGCGGATTTCTCTGGTTCATAAGCTGGTTTGTTGTCGCATTGGTTGGCGCCTACATTCTCAACCCGTTTATTGTCGTTATCCTCATCGCTGCTTCAATCCTGGAAGTGATTTACGTCCTGTTGCTCAAAGTCACCTACCTGCGGACATTCGTCAGCGGGCTCGTCAAATCCAGCGGACCCATCGCCGCAATTTACGTCGTTGACCCAAACCCCGACCTCACAAAAGTCTTGCTCGTCCTTGCCTGGGTCTTCGTCTGGGAAATTGGCGGGCAAAATATCCCTGCTGACTGGAATGACACAGCAGAGGATCGACGCGTCAACGCGCGAACGATTCCGCTTCAGCTTGGAACTCAAATCGCTGGACTCATCGTCCTGCTCACCCTCGTTCTCACTGTGACGTTTAGCCTGCTCCTGCCTAGCGTCTCGCCCCTCGCTTTGGGCTGGCCGTACCTCCTCGCTACAGCGTTGGCGGGCATTCTCTTGCTCATCCAACCTGCTTATAACCTCTATCAACAACAATCTGAGGGTCGCATGGCCGCGCGTCTCTTCGACCGCGCCAGTTATTACCCAATGGCACAACTCATCATTGTTACGTTGTTTGTACTGTTGAGTAAACTCCTACCGTAAGCCTAAAACCCAATCCTTTGGAACATGTGCGATGGTGCATTCCAATGGATTGGGTTTAATATATGTGAATAATCTATAATTTCATATCGATCTCCCAGTTCTTCAACTAACTTTTAAGGCAGGATAATTCTGGGAGTCCTTTAATCCCAACAGGGATACTTCAAACGGGGGCGAGCAAAGGGAAAAACATCACCACAGAAAAAGTACAATCGGCAAATAAGAAACCTGTCAGGTACAGCCTATAATCAAGACAACATGACCAGAAGGCTGCTCGAAACGAAATTTCACATTCCTACCAGGCGGACCGGGGATGTATTACGTCCGCGCCTGGCGAATCTGTTAGAAAACGGTCTCAGCGCAAAACACAAATTGATCCTGGTCTCCGCTCCGGCAGGTTATGGGAAGACAACGCTCATCAGCGCATGGATTCATTCTTTTAAAAAGGGTATCAAAACTGTCTGGCTTTCGCTGGATGATGAAGATAATCAACTCAATCGTTTTCTAAATTATTGGATTTCAAACTTCAGCCGCGTGGATAAACTCTTGGGGAATGAGTCCCAGCATCTTCTGGAAGCGGCTCAATCTCCCCCACCCATTACAGTCGTGGAAGCGCTGATCAACGAACTGGCTGGGTTTCAACATCCTCTGATCATAATATTGGACGACTACCACATCATTAATAATCCGCAAATTCATGAGGCGCTGGGATATTTCATCGAGCATGCCCCCACAGACATTCACCTGATCATCAGTACTCGTCAGGATCCACCTCTGCCCTTGGCACGGATGCGAGCCCGTGGACAAATGACCGAGATCCGCGCACAGCATCTACGCTTCACACAGGAAGAGGCGCACCAGTTCTTAATCCATTCCATGAAATTGGACTTGGCAGAGGAAACCACAACTGTACTGGAAGAACGTACTGAAGGCTGGGCGGCTGGACTTCAACTGGCAGGGTTGGCGCTTCAAAACTTAACCGACCCTCAATACTTTATCGAGACCTTTCGCGGAAGTCATCGCTACGTGTTGGATTATTTGGCGGAGGAAGTCCTTCGTCAGCAGAGCGCCGAGATTCGAGATTTCCTTATTCAAACCAGTATTCTCGAACGCTTCAATGCCGAAGCCTGCTCTGCTCTCACAGGGCGCGCGGATTCACAATCCCTGATTGCGCAACTGGAACGCTCCAATCTTTTTATCATTTCATTGGATGATGAACGTTGTTGGTATCGCTATCATCATCTCTTTGCTGATTATCTACGAAGCCTGCTTAGCAAAGCGGAATTATCCCTGCTATACAAAAAAACCGCAGAGTGGCATGAAGCAAACAATCTCATATCAGATGCTGTACGTTATGCCATTGCCAGCGGAGACATGGAGTTTGCCGCTGATACCCTTGATCGTGTTTTACAAATGAATGCCACCTGGTCGGATGGTAATGTGACCCAACTATCAAGCT
>JAHDWC010000195.1 GCA_023382575.1 Anaerolineales bacterium | reverse complement strand
AAATTTTCATGGGCGGTGCATTCATAGGCTACTTTGTCGCCACCAGCATGCAGCGCTCGGGTTTTATGGAAGCGAGCCCTCTGCTTGGAATTGTGATCATCTTCCTAGTTGCAATGGGAACCTCAGTCCTCATTGCCGTTTTGCTCGAGAGGATCGCTTATCGTCCTCTACGTGGCGCGCCTCGCCTTGTCCCTCTGATTACGGCGATTGGCGCGTCTTTCTTTTTACAGTATACGTTCCGCGGTTTGTTCGGAACGCAAAACCGGGCTTATCCTGAAATTGCAGTCATCAAAGGGACATTTCCCTTGTTTGGGGATTTCCAAATTCAGAAGATTCAGGTCATTGTGATCGTCGCCGCCGCCGTGATGATGGCATTCCTCGCCATCTTTGTGCAATACACCAAGACCGGAAAAGCCATGCGTGCCGTTTCAGAAGACAAGAATGTGGCAGCGCTCATGGGCGTGGACGTTGACAAGATCATCGTCAGCACGTTCGTATTGGGTGCGGCTCTGGCAGGCGCGGCTGGCGTACTTTATTCGTTCATGTTCCGCATTGTTACTTTTTATATGGGCTTTATCCCCGGACTTAAGGCATTTACCGCCGCCGTCTTGGGCGGCATCGGCAACCCGCCGGGCGCAATGCTCGGAGGACTTTTCCTTGGTATTTTCGAGTCGCTGGGTCCCACCCTCTTTTTGGATGGCTTGGGCATTCCGGCTCCGTATCAGCTAAAAGACGTGATCGCCTTCACCATGCTGGTGATGGTGCTCATCTTCCGCCCGACCGGTATTTTAGGCGAGCGGTTGAGCAAGACCAAGGCGTAAGGAGGCGTCCATGTCTACTTTTGATTGGAAGAAAATCCTTCAACTCGGTTTGATCGGCGGCTTGGTGGGCGTCCTGATCGCACTGGTTGGCATGGTGGAAGAATTCGACGAACGTGACATCATCGCAGGGACGCTCTCGATGGGCTGGACGATGTTGATCTTGACCGTGCTGGTCACCGCCTATTTTGCAGCAGGAACCTCGAAGATGAACAACCTGCTTAGCATTGCAGCAGGTGCATTGTCGGGAGCGGTCTTCTCGGTGGTGATGAGCATCCTGACATGGATGGTGGATACGTTTGATCTGCGCCAGACGCTCGTCAACGCTTCGCCCAACCTCGTAAAGATTCTCACCTTCGAGCAGGGAATCCCGAACGGGTTGATCATCCTCATCGTCGCAGGAGCAGTTGTCGGCGCGTTGGGAAGCGCAATCTTCATCCTGCCCGATCGTTACCGCAAGGCCGTCTCGCTTGGTTTGGGTATGGTCGCTTTCCTCGGTTTGATGCAGGATATTATCCAGGTCAGTTTGGCAGGCTTTGAGGGTGTAAGCGATGCGATTGTATGGATGTTCGGACGGGGCACCGAAAGTGGACTTTCGGTGGCAGGCGCCATTATGGTGTTCCTGGTGGTTTCCATTGGCAACCTGCTGTGGGAGACAAACGCCCCAAAGGTCAATTCGCAATTCAATAAGTTGCCGCAGAAGAGCCGCCGTTCGTTGAAGTGGCTTGGCTATGGCATTTTGTTTTTGGTCATTATCTATCTGCCGGCCGTCCTCGGTTTGTATCTGACAGAAGTGGTCAATGCCACAGGTCTCTTTATTTTGATGGGCTTGGGCTTGAACATTGTGGTCGGTTTTGCCGGTCTGCTCGACCTGGGTTATGTGGCGTTCTATGCGATTGGCGCGTACACCGTGGGCGTGTTGACCAATCTCTCCGGCGAATTGACCTGGTCATTTGGCTGGAATTTTTGGCTGGCGCTGCCCGCAGCGATTGCCCTGGCAGTATTTGCAGGTGTAATGCTCGGCATTCCAGTTCTCAACATGCGCGGCGATTACCTCGCCATTGTGACATTGGGCTTCGGCGAGATCATCCGCATTTTGGCGCTCTCCGATTTTCTCAAACCATCCATTGGTGGTTCGCAAGGTATTGTCAACATTCCCCCGCCCCAATTTTTGGGTGTGCTGGTAAACAACCCGCAGACGTTGTATTACTTCATTGTGGCGGGCGCAGTCCTGGCATTGTTCATCAGTCAGCGCCTGCGCGACTCGCGCCTCGGACGTTCATGGAAAGCCCTGCGTGAAGATGAAGATGTGGCGCAAGCGATGGGCATCAATCTGGTCGCCACCAAACTGATGGCATTCGCCACTGGTGCGGCATTCTCCGGCTTGAGCGGCTCGATCCTCGCCGCCAAACTCGGAACGATCTATCCGCATAGTTTCGCGCTGTTGATCTCTATCAACGTGCTGGCACTGATCATCGTCGGCGGTATGGGAAGTATCCCTGGCGTGTTCGTCGGCGGATTGTTGTTGGCAGGTGTGCCGGAACTTCTGCGTGAATTTGCGGAATATCGCCTCCTCATCTACGGGGCGCTGCTCGTCGTCATGATGCAGGTTCGTCCCGAAGGCTTTTGGCCCGAAGCGACCCATAAACGTGAATTGCACGAAGACAGTGTAGACGTTGAACTTGTGGCTGAAGGACAGGAGGCATAAACATGGTATCCATCCTTTCAGCCAAGAACGTCACAAAACAATTCGGCGGTTTGACGGCCGTCAACAACCTGAGCGTGGAAATCCCCGAGCAGTCCATTTCCAGCATCATCGGTCCGAACGGAGCCGGAAAGACCACCTTCTTCAACTGCATCACCGGCTTTTACACGCCAGAGATGGGTGAGATTATCTTCAACGGTAACCGCATCGACGGCTTGCGCTCCGACCAGGTGACCCGCCTCGGTATCTCCCGCACCTATCAGAACATCCGCCTGTTCTCCAACTTAACCGCCATTGAGAACATCATGGTCGGCTATGAGCCGCATATGAAAACCAACTGGCTGGATGCCGTTATCCGCACACCGCGCTATCACAAGGATGAAAAAGCAGCACACGAAGAAGCCATCAAATATCTGCGCTTTGTAGGATTAGCCGGACTCGGAGATCAGGTCTCACGTAACCTGCCTTATGGCGCGCAACGCAGATTGGAAATCGCACGCGCACTGGCCAGCAAACCCAGCCTGTTGCTGCTCGACGAGCCCACTGCCGGTATGAACCCGCACGAAACGCTGGAGATGATGCATTTCATCCGTAACCTGCGCGACAGCTTCGGCATCACCATCCTGCTCATCGAACATGACATGCGCCTCGTGATGGGCATCAGCGAACAGGTCACCGTGCTGGACTTTGGCGAGAAGATCGCTGAAGGATTGCCAAAGGAAATCCAAACCAACACACGTGTGATCGAAGCATATCTTGGTCGCGGCGCTGCCACCGAAGGCATGGCAACCGCCCACGAGCTGACTCCCAAGAAAAAGAAATCCTAGGCAGGCAACCATGTCATTACTCAGCATTGAAAATATCCACACTTATTACGGAAACATCCACGCCCTCAAGGGAATTTCCCTGCACATCGAAAAGGGTGAGATCGTCACCCTGATCGGCGGCAACGGCGCTGGCAAGACCACCACCCTGCGCACCATCTCCGGTCTGCTCAAGCCGCGCGAAGGGACCGTCAAACTAAACGGCGAAGACCTCTCAAAGTACAAAGCCCATGAGATCGTCTACAAAGGCATCTCCATGGTCCCCGAAGGACGCGGCGTGTTTGCCCGTCTGACCGTGACCGAAAACCTTGAGATGGGCGCCTACAGCCGCAAGGACTCCCAAGAGATCAACCGTAACATGGAACGAGTCTTCAATCTCTTTCCGCGTTTGAAGGAACGTCGCACCCAGGTCGCAGGCACGCTCTCTGGCGGTGAACAGCAAATGCTCGCAACCGGACGTGCACTCATGGCCAGCCCCAGTATTTTGTTGATGGACGAACCTTCGATGGGTCTCGCACCAGTATTGGTGGAGTTGATCTTCGACATCATCCAACAGATCAACAAAGAAGGCACCACCGTCCTGCTCGTGGAGCAGAACGCGCTCATGGCGCTGGGCATCGCCAGCCGCGGCTATGTGTTGCAAACTGGACAGATCGTATTGAACGATTCTGCGGCTGTCTTAAAGTCTGACCCGACCGTGCAAAAAGCCTACCTCGGCATGGAATAACGTCTGCATGGAATCAAAAAGCGCAGAGGCTTCGACAAACGCTCTGCGCTTTTCTTGTATCAAAATTTAAGGCTGAACCCCGCCTCCTGTGCTGAACCCAAAGCTGGCCACGGTTACTGGACGATAGTCAAACCCGAGAGTCTCAACTCGCAGCGTATGAGTCCCCGGAGCGAAACCTGAAATTTGGATATAGCCGCCATGCCGTCCGGATTTCTGCCAAATCTCAGCAGTGTTTCCGCGCCAAACCTCCTCCCCATCAAAGAGGACACGCGCCCAACCAATGGCTTGCTCACCAAGGATCTGCACACCCATCGCCTCGTAGGAGGAAGCGTCCACAGTCGCTTCGATCCAATCACCGTTCCACCAGATGACACGATGCAATCCATAGGGAATCGCCTCATCCGCGTACGAGATCTGGATTCCCTCCGGTGGAGTCATATCTTCCGCGTTGGCGTGAGCATACAGGTCCGGTGGTGAAGCGAAGAAGCGACTATCGCCGCCGAAGACATCCACCTTCACCGATAATCCCGTTGGGATGACTGAATTCGATGCGATCTTTTCATCCACACAGCCGGGCGCATCCCCTGCCGAACATGCCGCCCAGGATTGTTTGCTTAAGTTTTCGGCGCGCAAATCGAACGAACATGGATCGTTCACGGTCTTCAACTCCAGTTGACCGTTTGTCACACTCCACTGATATTCGCCGACATGCTCCGGGCAGATGGGATCGTTGAACAGAAAAAGACGATCTCCTTCAACTTTGTAGGATGAGAGATCTCTCCATCCGTTGACCTCATAGAAGATTCGCATCACACCCTTATCGAATTGAAGTTTCCAAATGCCGCCCACCACACGATAATCGGCACAGCGCAGACATTTCCACCACTGCGGCCAGGATTGGTCCACTTTGGTATACAACCCATCAAGCGCCGTGGCAACCGGCTCAGGCAGTGGCGTGAGATACGCGAAAGGCATTGTTTCCAAAAATGAATCCCAGGCATTGGTCGGTGTGACGTTCACATTCCCCATGGGCTGGGCAGTCAGGCTTGCAGGTTGAAACAAGATCGTCAGAAAAAGAAGCCCACCAACGATCAATGCAAGCAGAAAAAACGAGAGATTGAATTTTTTGTTTTCCAAATCATCCTCCATTAAAATTGATATGTCGTACCAACTAAACCTTAAAGAAATTATACTCCCGCAAAATCCACAACCCAACCCGGAGGCATTATGCTGATCTTGAACGCAGAAGAAGTCCGCAAGACCTTGCCGATGAAAGCCACCATCGAAGCCATGAAGAAAGCCTATGCTTCGCTTTCCGACGGGAAGGCGGAAGTCCCCTTGCGGACGCGCGTCTCCGTCCCGAGTCAGGACGCGTTGGGGATTTTCATGCCGGCATATGTCCAAACGGATGAGGATGAAGCGCTTGCCATCAAAGTTGTTTCGATTTTCCCAAACAACCCCGCACGTGGAATGCCCTACATCCAAGCCGCAGTCATCGCCTTTGACGCGAAATCTGGCAGTGTAGCGGCGTTGCTCGAAGGTGGCACGTTGACGGCCATCCGCACAGGGGCGGGCAGTGGCGCGGCCATTGACCTGCTCGCGCGCAAAGATAGCAAGGTCGTCGCCATTTTCGGCGCAGGTGTGCAGGGACGCACTCAACTCGAAGCGGCGTGCGCTGTTCGCGGGATTGAAAAAGCTTGGGTGTTTGATTCGGATCCGGCGCGGGCGGAAGCGTTTGTCAAAGATATGGCGGGCAAAGGCACGCTTCCATCTGATCTGAGAGTTGCTTCCTCCTCAAAGGAAGCGGTTCAAGACGCGGATATCATTTGCACAGCGACCACATCCACAAGCCCGGTCTTCGCTGACAGTGACCTCAAACCTGGCGTGCATATTTCTGCCATTGGCGCATACACGCCAGAGATGGTGGAAGTGCCCGCTGAGACAGTCTGCCGCGCAAAGGTTTTTGTCGATTCGCGTTCTGCGGTTCTCGCTGAAGCTGGCGATTTGATCCAACCCATCCAGAAGGGACTCATCACTGAAGCGCATGTGCTGGCAGAATTGGGTGAGATCGTGCTCGGCAGAAAAGCTGGAAGACAAAATGATTCGGACGTTACCTTCTTTAAATCTGTAGGTGTGGCCGTGCAGGATGCCATATCTGCACAGCTCGCTTTGAAAAATGCAAAAGAACAGGGATTAGGGCAAAACATACCATTCTAAAAAGGAAAACGAACATGGAACTACCAACTACAGCAGATATTGTCATTATTGGCGGGGGCGTCATGGGAGCCAGCGCAGCCTATCATCTGGCGCAGCGCGGCGTGAAGAATATCGTCTTGCTTGAAAAGGAGAAATATTTCGGCACCGGCGCGACAGGCAGATGCGCGGGCGGTGTGCGTTATCAATTCTCGACCGAGATCAATGTGAAATTGTCGCAGGAAAGCCTGCCGATGATCGAACGCTTCAAAGAGGAAATCGGCCAGGATGTGAACTATCGTCAGTGTGGATATTTGCTTGTGGCAACCAACGAGAAAGATGCGGCGACCTTCAAACAGAATGTGGCGTTGCAGAATGGGCTTGGCGTGCCAACTCAACTGTTGAGCGGAGAGGACGTCCGCGCGCGCTTGCCGCAGATGAGATTCCCAGATGCGATTGCAGGGACGTTCAATCAAAAAGATGGCACCGTAGACCCGAACGGTGTGGTGATGGGGTACGTCGGTGCGGCGCAGAAGATGGGCGTCAAAGCCATCGAGAACGCGGAAGTGACAGGAATCACGGTCAGCGGCGGAGAGGTCAAGGAAGTGCAGACCAACCTCGGCACGATTCAGACGCGCATGGTGCTGAATGTGGCCGGTCCGTGGGCGGCGCTCATCGGCGACATGGCGGGAGTAAAAATCCCCATCATTCCCCTGCGCCGACAGATGTTCACCACCAATCCCCTGCCCGAAGTGCCTGAGGATTTCCCATTCGTGATCGACTTCGCCAAGTCGCTGTATTTTCATCGCGAAGGTGAAGGTTTGTTGATCGGAATGAGCAATCAGGAAGAAAAGCCGGGCTTCGATCAAAATGTGGATGAAGATTTCGAGTTGGTCAATTTGGAGGCGGCGATTGAGCGGATGCCGCTGGTGGAAAAAGCCAGCCGCGCCTCACATTGGGCGGGACTCTACGAGGTCACCCCGGATGCGCATCCCATCTACGGGGATACGGATGTAAAAGGGTTTTATCTTTGCGCTGGATTTTCCGGTCATGGCTTTATGCACGGACCTGTCTCTGGCAAGCTGATGACCGAGTACATGCTGGACGGGAAGTACTCCACGCTCGATGTTTCGATGCTCGATCTGAAGCGTTTTGAAGAAGGACGTTTGATAAAAGAGTACAATGTGGTGTAAATGACCTCAGCAGAAATCATTA
>JAHDWC010000194.1 GCA_023382575.1 Anaerolineales bacterium | reverse complement strand
AGCAATCCAAAGTCTTTGCTCATGGAAAGAACAAAGAGCGGGACTGTAAATATCAAACCAATGATAAGCAGACGGCGTTGTTCGTTGATCTCATGTTCGCGCGCCATCGCTTCGGCATCTTCTGCCGCACCGCCCAATTCCAGCGCCTCGAACCCAGCGGCGGAAACTGCACGGCGTAATTCAGCTTGCGAAATAATGGTCGGCACGTACTTGACGCGTGCCTTTTCAGTTGTAAATGTCACTTGCGCTTCGAGCACGCCATCGAGTTTGGTGAGAGCTTTTTCAAGGCGGCGGGCATCGTTATCATCGGACAAACGCTTGATGACGAGGTCCGCTTCACCAGTGGCGACCCCGTACCCGGCGCGATTGACGCGGGCGATGAAATCGCCGAGTCCAAGCTTGGAGGAGTCAAAATCCACAGTGGCGCGTTCAGAGGAAAGATTCACCACGGCGTTGTCCACGCCGTCGAGTTTCTTCAAGTTGCGCTCTACTGTGGCAACACAGTTGGCACAGGTCATGCCGGTAATGGGGAGTGTGAGTTGTTTTGTTTCAGCCATCAAAACCTTCCTAAAAGACCTGACAGGTTTTAGAAACCTGTCAGGTCTGAGTATTACAACGTAAGCAAACCTTCGGCGGGATAATTGATCTCCGCCAGCAACGCCTTGATCTTCTCTTCAGAAGCAGGCTCGGCAAATGTGATGGTCACTTTCTTGCTATCGATCTCAGCCTTCACAGATTGAACACCCTGCAATTCGCTCACTTCGCTTTCGATGGTGTGGGTGCAATGTCCGCACGAAATGGCGGGAACGGAATACATAACTGTGGTCATGATTAATTCTCCTTGAATTTTTTGATTTTGTTGGACAAAACCGCATCAGACTCGTACCAAGCAGCTTCGCCATTAATGAAAATTTCCAACACTCAAACTTTGGTCGACATCTCAAAGACCTCGGTGATCTCCTTCAACACACGTTCACGTTCCTTCTTGTCATTGCCCTGAATGGCGGTGATGACGCATGAGTTGAGATGATCTTCCAAAATCCTCGAGCTGACCTTGTTCAGCGCAGCTTCAATCGCCTGTATCTGACGGATAACATCAATACAATACGCATCCTCCTCCACCATGCGAATCACGCCGCGCAGGTGGCCTTCCACGGTCTTTAATCTTCGGATTGTGCTCTCGTTTTCCATGATTACCTCTATGTTTCAGATACAACGTTTGTGCCGGCTCTTACCCCCCCCAGGGGGGTGGGGATTGCCCAAATATACAATATCTCATCCATCTGCGTCAAGTGGACAAATGTCATCCATATACGGTGTAAAATGACGGCATGACTATTTCTCCCAAAGACCTAAAACAGGTCGTGGTATTTCAGCGTGCCACCGACGAAGACCTGGACCTGATCTTGAAAAACAGCATTCTGCGTTCCATCGAAGAAGGCAGTTTCTTCTTTATGCAAGGGGACGAAGCCAAATATTTGTATATCCTCGTCAGCGGACAAGCCAAATTGACCCAATCCAACATCAACGGACAGCAAGTCAATTTGCGGACGATCTATCCGTGGCAGATGTTTGGCGCGTTGGGCGCGACGCGTGACGGATCAGCCACCTATCCCGCTACGGCACAGGCGTTGGAGAATAGCTCTTCCCTTGCCATTCAAAGCACCTTTTTGCGTTCGATGATGGAAACCCGTCCTTATATTGCATTTGACCTAATGCAACTGATGACGTCCTATATTCAGGAGATGCAGGCGCGTTACCGTGAACTCGCCACCGAGCGGGTGGAACAGCGAGTGGCCAATGCGTTGATCCGCCTGGCAGGGCAATCAGGCATAAGGTCCAATAAAGAGGCGGGGATCGAGTTATCCTTTTCCCGTCAGGAAGTGGCGGAGATGACGGGTACCACGTTGTACACGGTCAGCCGTCTCCTCAGCGATTGGGAGCGGAAGGGCATCATCAAAACCGGGCGGGAGAAGATCACGGTCATCCAGCCGCATGGACTGGTACAAATCGCGGAAGGGCTGGAAAAGTAGGTCAGCTTTGCATTTGTGATAATTTGCGCCAGCGCAAAGACGGGTCGGGGGAAATAGGATATTCTGGGGTCACAATGAACGATTTTCCTGAAATTTCTGAAACCAATGTGGAAGATTTTTTGAAGTCCACGCCCAAGTCAGTTCGCTTCTTTCTGAACTGGAAGACCGCTTGTGTGGGTTGTGGGTTTGCGCGCTTCTGCACGCTGGGAGATGTCGTCAAGACCTATCAACTGGACGAGGAGAAGTTTCTGGAAGAAGCCAAAGAGTTAGTCGTTCAACAACCATTAACGAGGAGTTCAGAATGAAAGCATATCTCAAATTTCCCGTCCTACTCATCCTGCTTGGTATGATTATCAGCGCCTGCGCGGGTGGAAGCTTCCAACCTGTTGACAAGGAATACGTGCTGACCACCGACCTGCGCGACGGAAACCTTATTTATTTGGGTGTGAGCGACGAGATCAATGGCGTCGAGAACCCAACCCTCAGCGCCGCCCCTGGCGAGCGCGTCACGATCACGCTTATCAACGGCGGCATGGGACATCACGATGTCACCCTCCCCGAAGTCAAAGTCAGCACAGATGTGGTGACCGAAAAAGGACAATCAGCCTCGGTCACATTTACTGTGCCGGACTTGCACGGCGAAATGGAATATTACGACAGCGTAGCCAATCATGCTGAAATCGGCATGCGCGGCAAGATCGTAGTGACCGATACCGGTCAGGACATGCCAGTCATCACCACTTCGGTAGAAAGCAATGGTGACCCTGCTGTATTGGCGGCCTTCCAAAAGGGCGCCTGCGGAAGCTGCCACAACATTGCGGGAATCCCAAATGCCAAAGGTGTGTTAGGACCTGACCTCTCAGACGCCTCCAATTTGGCGCAGGCTCATCTGGATAGCAGCGCCTACACTGGCTCTGCTGACAGTGTTGAAGCCTACCTCGAAGAATCAATTTTGCAGCCGGATCTCTTCCTTGCAGAATCCTGCCCCACAGGTCCATGTCCGGCCGGTGTGATGCCAGCTACTTTGTCCAACACGCTGACCACTGATGAGATCAACTCCATCGTCACCTACCTGAGCGGGTTGCCCGATGGCGCCTATGGCGAAACAGTGACCGTCTCCACCTCAGAAGATAAAGAACCCACCACCGGTGTGGATGTTGTCCGCGACCCGGCTGATTTGCCCGGTCCCATCGGTGACCGCGAACCGACCACTGTTCGCATCGACCTTGAGACCATCGAAGTGGAAGGTCAATTAGCAGACGGCACTACCTACACCTATTGGACGTTCAACGGTCAGGTGCCAGGTCCGTTCTATCGCGTGCGCGTCGGTGACACCATCGAAGTTCACCTCAAGAATAGTTCTTCCAGCGTGATGAATCACTCTGTCGATTTCCACGCAGTGACCGGTCCAGGTGGCGGCGCAGTGATGACCCAGACCAAGCCCGGCGAAGAGACCGTCTTCACCGCCAAAGCGATCAATGTCGGTTTGTTCGTCTACCACTGCGCAACCCCAATGGTCGCTGACCACATCGCGAACGGTATGTATGGTCTGATCCTCGTCGAGCCTGAAGGCGGACTTGCCCCGGTTGACCGCGAGTTTTACGTCATGCAAGGTGAGCTTTACACGGCTGGCGCGTTCGGTGAACATGGACATCAACCCTCCGATACCACCAAACTGCTCAATGAAGACCCTGAGTACTTCGTCTTCAACGGCGCGGTGAATGCGCTCGTGGACCAGAAGCCGCTCAAAGCCAATGTCGGCGAAAGCGTACGCATCTTCTTCGGCGTCGGCGGACCGAACTTCACCTCGTCCTTCCACGTCATCGGTGAAATCTTCGACCGGGTATACGATCAAGCCTCTCTCACCGGCGCACCACTCACCGACGTGCAAACAACTCTCGTCCCGCCCGGAGGCGCCACCATGGTCGAGTTCAACCTCGAAGTGCCCGGCAATTACGTCCTCGTAGATCATGCCCTTTCCAGATTGCAGCGTGGTCTCGCTGGATACCTCGTCGTGGAAGGTGACGCAAACCCCGACATCTTCAACGGCACGCCCTCAGAAGGAAGCGGACACTAAAAAAATCAGCCCCGTTCAAATTGAACGGGGCTTTTCTTGTATAATCTTTTAGATGAAAAAACAAACGCTTCTCACAACCCTCAGCCTGATTCTGTTACTCGTGGCAGGGTGCGCCCCGAAAACAGTCACCCCCGACCCAAACATGGTCATTCAACAGGCAGTGGCAGCAACCCTTGCCGCCATGCCCACGCAAACCTCTGTCCCACCATTTACGCCATACCCCACTCCTACAGCCTTTAATCTGGCGGGTCTGTTCTGCGAATATCAATTCTGCATCGGTCACCCCGTGGACGTGGTCTTCTTTGACATTAGCGCCCAGAAAAATCCTGCCGCCACCAGCACCTACAGCCAGGGGATGTTAGCAGCCTTCAACAACAATCTCTTCATTCAGGTCATGTGGCAGATCGCGCCCAATACAAGTGACCCGCGTTTTCTCATGGATACCCTGCTCGACGATCAGCTCGACACCGCCGCTGGAAACATGGATATTTTTCTCATCCGCGACATGAATGTGATGTACGACAATATTTCCACCACGGCGGCGGCCGTCCTGCCTGCTGGCGGCATTGGCGCGTGGACCTGTGGTGATCGCGTCTTCGCGTGGAAGGTCTACGCTCCCAGTGTGGAAAGTGCCCGTCCACTTTTTGATGAGGCGTTGGCACGCTTCACCTGCGGACAATAGGAGGAACAGGTGACTGTCAGCCTGAGCAAATGACGATAAGATGCAAGCTGAGGAGAAGAGCAAATGTCCACGGATTATGAACTCAACAGTTTACGCAACCGCATCGTCGAATTGGAAAGCCGGCTCGATTTTCTTTACAAACGTTTGGGCATTGAATACAGCGACAACCCCAATGCTGTCGATCCGCGCATCATTGACCTGCTCAAACGCGGCAACAAATTGGAAGCTATCAAGGTATATCGCGAACTCACAAATACCGGTTTGGCAGAAGCCAAACAAGCTGTCGAACAGATCGAGACCCGTTTCGGTCTCTAACAAAAAGCGGATAAGCCTGTGCTTATCCGCTTTTGATTCGGCTATTTGAAATTTTCGATCTCTTTTTGCATCACTTCAACGGGGAAATCCAAGCCGTGTGCAGGGTAGACTCGTTTGATGCCCATCGGCAGGATCTTCTTCCAACTATCCACCACCATGCGGATATCATCCGCGAGAACGGGCAAGCCGGGCGCCAGACGCAGATACCAATCGTTCATCGCCATATCCCCTACGAGCGCATCCCCCGAATCGAGCAGGATGCTGACATGTCCCATAGAGTGACCGGGCGTATACACGACCTCACCGGGAATGCCAAACTCTCTCAGCGACATCCCCGCATCGGTGATGACCGTGTCCACTTTCAGTTTGGGAAGATGCGGGTGAAGCAATGCTTGGGCAAGTGCAGACATTGCCCGCCCATATCCATTCGTTCCATTTGGAAAAGGCGGTTCTCCCGTCTCGACCATGAAGCGGTCTTTTTCATGGACTGCGATCTTCGCGCCGGTCATTTGTTGAATATCGTTCAGGCAGGTGATGTGATCCCAATGCCCGTGCGTGAGCAAAATCAATTCGATCTCTTTAGGCTCGACCTTCAACTCTGCCAATCTGCGTTTGAAGGCCGGCAGACCGCCCATCGCCCCGGCATCGATGAGAATCGTCCGCTCGCCGCGCAGGAGAAAGCAGTTACAAATTCCAACCGGGATGCGATGAAAAGAGAAACTCATTTTTCATATCCATACGGGTGAGATTTGTGCCAATCCCACGCGCTCGAAAGAATGCTTTGTAAGTTGGTGTGCCTGGGCTCCCAACCCAATTCGTTGATGATGCGCTGCGGCGAGGCGACCAAACGTGCGGAGTCACCGGGGCGGCGCGATGTTTCGACAGTTGGGATGGCATGACCAGTCACCTTGCGCGCTGTCTCGATCACTTCACGCACCGAAAAGCCGTTGCCACTGCCGACGTTGTAGATCATCTTATCGTGCTCATCCAACGCGCCCAACGCAAGGATATGCGCCGAAGCCAGATCAGCAATATGGATGTAATCGCGGATGCAAGTTCCATCTGGCGTGGGATAGTCTGTGCCGAAGATGGTCGCGGACTCGGCTTGACCGAGCGCGATCTGCAACACGCGCGGGATCAAATGAGATTCAGGCTGATGCGCTTCGCCTCGACCCGGAAGCGCTCCGCAGGCATTGAAGTATCGCAACACTGCATAATGCAACCCGAAAATGGAGCGATACCATTCGAGCGCCTGCTCAGTCATCAGTTTGGTGTGTCCGTAAACGTTGGTCGGACCGATGGGCGAATCTTCCGTCAGCGGTTCTTCGCTGGATTGATACACCGCCGCCGTGGACGAAAAGACGAACTTCCGCACGCCTGCACGCACGGCTGTTTCCATCAATTGCAATGAGTTGCTGAAATTATTGCGAAAGAATCTTCCGGGGTCCTTCATACTTTCGCCGGCTTCGATAAAAGCGGCAAAGTGCATGATCGCATCATACTTTTTGGAAGTCAGTGCTTCAGCAAGAGCGTGGGAATCATCCAATGAGGCGTGGACAAATTCCGCACCCGCCGGAACCGCGGCGCGATGTCCCGTCACCAGCGAGTCATACACGGTGACGGAGTGTCCTGCTTTGATAAGTGCTTCTGCGGTGGCGGAACCGATATACCCCGCGCCGCCCGTAACAAAGATGTTCATTTTTGCTCCTCAATTATTTTCTGAAATTATATCTTACTGTTCAAGCGTCTCTTCATTCCATGCTTCGGCATACCAACGCAGATAATCGCCCACATGCGCCGCCCAATAGATTTCCGAATGATCGCCCGAATAGAAATGAAACTCATGGATATATCCATTGCGCGCAAGCATCTCTTCAAACGCCAGAATGCTATCCCGCTCCCGGTCATTGTCACCCAAATCCAGCCACAGCCGCGGACGCGATTCCTCGGGAATTGCGCGGATCAAACGCTCGATATACGGCGCATCATCTTTGAAGATTCCGGGAGAGTGCAATCCCAGCGAACCGAACAAATCAGGACGTTGAAACCCCAATTGGATTGCCCAGCCGCCGCCGCGTGAAAGCCCACCCAAAGAGCGATGGTCACGGTCGGTCAGCGTATGGTAATTCGCATCCACGAACGGAATAAGCGCCGTGATAAAACGGTCACCAAACCCCGCCCCGGCGTTCAAATTCCAATAGCGGTCATCGGGGAAAACAATGATGAAAGGTAAACTCTCACCCGAAATAAACATCTGATCGGCGACCTGTTGCGCGCCCAACCGCACCCATTGATCTTGAGTGTAGGTTTGTCCATGCAAAAGATAAAGAACCGGATAGCGCTGGTCGGTCAGTTCGGAATAACAGGGCGGCAAATAGATGAGGAAATCCTG
>JAHDWC010000193.1 GCA_023382575.1 Anaerolineales bacterium | reverse complement strand
CCGCTGACCAAGCCTTCGCCCTGCTGCGTGCTGCCGCACGCCGCATCTCTGAAGCGGAGCGTTATGTCCGCGCAGGCAAATGGGTGACGTGGACTCCTTCTCTCTTGCTCGGCACGGATTTGGCCGGCGCGACGTTGGGCATCGTTGGCTTTGGGCGCATCGGTCAAGCCGTTGCCAAACGCGCACAAGGCTTCGATCTGCGCGTCATCTATCACGACCCCACAGCGGAACCTGCTTATGGCGCCCAACCCGTTGACTTGGATACGCTCTTACATGAATCGGATTTCATTTCCATCCATGTCCCACTTACTCAAAATACACGTCACCTCGTTAATGCAGATTTTCTCTCGAAGATGAAACCGAATGCGGTGCTGGTCAATACTGCGCGTGGTGGAGTGCTCGATCAAGCGGCTTTGTACAATGCCTTGAAATCGAATCAGATCTTCGCCGCCGCATTGGATGTCACTGACCCTGAACCTTTGCCCATGGATTCCCCATTGCTCCAATTAGAGAATTGCCTTATCGTCCCACATTTGGGCAGCGCCAGCAAACGAACCCGTGATCAAATGTCTTTATTGGCGGCGCGGAATTTGATCGCAGGTTTGAATGGCGAGCGCCTTCCGCATTGTGCCAACCCGGATGTTTATAAAAAGTGACAGTCACCTCGCAGATGACAGTCGCTTGATTTGGCTTTTATTTCTCTCCCCAGTGGATTGCAATCGTCCCAAACATCAGCCGTTTGAAATTGACCTTTCTAAACCCCACCGATACCATACGGACGGAAAGCTCTTCGGCTGTTAGAAATCCTTCAGTTGTATCGGGAAGATATTCGTACGCATCACGCATCCCGGAGAGCAATCCGCCTACGGTAGGGATGATGACATGCATGTGAAATTTGATAAACGGCGTGAGCAAATTTTGCTTTGGGCGTGTCGTGTCGAGGACAACGATCCGCCCGCCAGGCTTGAGCGTGCGATGTTGTTCCTTTAGGGCTTGCTGAACATCGGTCACATTGCGCATCAAAAAGCCGGAGACGATTGCGTCGAAGGTCTTGTCTTTGAATGGTAAATTCAGCGCATCTGCGGATGAAAAATTAAGGTCGCCATTCTGCTTTCCCACACGCATCATCTCAAGGGTGAAATCCGCCGCGGTCACGCGGGCTTGCGGAACCTGTGTCAGCGCTTCGCGTGCCAGATCACCTGTACCCGTTCCAAGATCCAGTAGTGAAGCGTTGGGCGAGAGCCGCGCCAATTGGATGACTTCCTTGCGCCAGCGGATGTCCTGTCCGCCGGTCATGAGTCGATTCATCAGATCATAGCGATGCGCGATCTTGGTGAACATGGATTGGACATAGTGAGCGCGCTCGCGCCCGGTGAGTTGAGTCATTGTATCTCCTGAAAGCCGAATTATAATCGCGCAATGCCCAACTCACCTTATCCGCTTACCCGCGCCAGCCAAACCGCCATCGACAGGGCCGGACGCATTGCCGAACAGCATAAACAACCTTCACTCGATTCGTTGACGCTCCTGCTGGCGTTGCTGCAACTGCCAAATTCACAAGTGAGTGCTGTTCTAACGCCTCTGCACGTGAAGGTAGAGAATCTTGCGGCGCGAATCGTCGCTACCCTCAAGCTTGATGCGAAGCAATCCACGCTCGATGCAAGTGCGAAGCGCGCTGGCGTTAACTTCACCGCTGAAGCTGAAGATGTTCTGAACGCATCGTCCGTGGAGATGGATCACCAAGGCTTGAAGGACATCGACGAATTGACCTTGTTGCTGGGAATGCTGCAAAGTCCCGCAAGCAAGGCCGGACAGATTTTGTCTCAATATGATGTGACAGCTGAGCAGGTCAGAGAACGTGTCAAGATTCAGAGAGAGAGGCCTGCTCCGAAGAAACCCATCTTTGCATTGCCCAAAACCTTGGCAAGGGGAATGCGTCATGGGATCAGCCCTGTGTTTATCGGCTTGGTTTTATTCACAGTGGCGATGGCTGCGTTCTTATGGCTGGGAATTGGGAATAGCCCTCAAGCATTCTTGATCGGCTTTGTAATGGGAGGTTGGATCATCTCGGTGGCGTTGCATGAATTTGGTCACGCTATTGTGGCGTTTTGGGGCGGAGACGAAAGCGTGGAAGACAAAGGTTATCTCACGCTCAATCCGCTCAAATATTCCAATCCACTTTTGAGTATTGTCATTCCAGTTTTTATGTTACTTCTCGGTGGGATCGGTTTTCCCGGCGGCGCTGTGTATATCAATATTTATGCACTGCGGAAACCGGTTTATCGCAGTCTTGTTTCCGCGGCGGGTCCGCTGGCAAATCTTATCTTGGTCATCTTGTTAGCATTGCCTTTTGACACACTTCCATTCTTCTACTTTTTTTGGTCGCTGCCGACCGAGTTTCTGATCGGGATTGCCTTTTTAGCGTTTTTGCAGATTACTTCCATCATTGTCAACCTGCTGCCGATTCCTGGGTTGGATGGCTTCGGAATCCTCGAACCATTTTTGCCGCACGAAATCGTACAAGCAACCAATTTTATCCGCCCATTTGGATTCTTTATCCTATACTTTCTGGTGTTCATTGATTCGCCAATTTCAAATTTCTTTTGGAGCAACGTCTGGCTCATTGCCGAATTTTTCAGCCCCAATTTGGCATACTATGCCAATGAAGGCATTCTGATGCTTTTATCCTGGCGATGACCTTGCGATATGAGTGATAAATTGAACTTCTTTCAAATTTGGTGGCTTGCCATTCGTCCACGCACCTTGCCGGCCGCCGCATCTGGCGTGGTGATGGGCAGTGCTCTGGCTTGGTATGATGCGTCGTTTCAATGGCTTCCGGCGCTGGCATGTTTGTTGATCGCATTGCTTTTACAGATCAGCAGCAATGTGGCAAACGACGTTTTTGATTTTGAACGCGGCGCGGATACGGCTGAACGGTTAGGTCCCCTGCGCGTGACTCAGGCGGGATATTTGACCCCGGCACAGGTCAAGCGCGGATTGGCCATCATCCTCGGTGTGACGATTCTGCTTGGCTTGTATCTCGCCTCGCTTCGCGGCTGGACCGTGATCTGGCTCGGCGCTGCGGCGATTATCTCCGCGATAGCTTATACCGGCGGGCCCTTCCCATTGGGCTATCATGGCTTGGGAGATATTTTTGTGTTTATCTTCTTTGGTCTTGCGGCTGTGGCGGGGACATATTTCGTACAAGTTGGCTCGGTCAGTTTGGCGGCTTGGTGGCTGTCTGTGCCGGTTGGGTTAATTGTCACTGCGATTTTGGTGGTCAATAATCTGCGTGACCTTGAAAATGACCGCAAGGCAGGTAAACACACAATGGCGGTTCGTTTGGGCGAACGTGGCGCGAAGATCGAATATATCCTCTTGATGGTCGGGGCTTATTTGATCGTACCCGTCTTGGTGTGGACGAAGGTCATTCCCGTGGGCGCTTTCCTCACCTGGTTCTCTCTGCCGATAGCCATCCGCACTTTGCGTGTAGTACTCACTCAAAAGGGACGCCCACTTAATGCTGCTCTGGCAGGGACTGGTCAAACTGCCTTGCTGTTCAGCCTATTATTATGGCTCGGGTTGTTGTTTTAACCACAGATCATGGATGATTGTCTAATTAACAAACTTCCACTGGCACCACTTCCGCTCCAGCCAATCGACCGTGAAATACATGCCAAGTCCCAGCACGCTCATGGCGATCACCCCCGCATACATGGACGGATAATCCAACAACGTGCTGCCTTTGTAATAGATGTAATAGCCGAGCCCATATTTTGTCGCTGAAAGTTCGGTGATGTATAACACCGCCACGGCTGTGCCGATGGATTGCCTCAAAGCGGTCAGGATGGAGGGCAGGCTGGCGGGTAGATACACAAAGCGGAAAAGAGCGCGTCTGCCCGCGCCAAGGCTTTGCAGGCTTTGGATGAGTTGCGGCGCAATCCCGCTCGCTTGGTCGCGGACAAGCACAATGATTTGGAAGAACAGAATCAAGAACATGATGATGATCTTCGATGTGTCACCGATTCCCAAGAACAAGATGACGACAGGCACAAAGACCACTTTCGGTATTGGATACAGCAAATAAATGATAGGGGAGAATATCCGGTTCAAACGCTTCGACCCGCCAATGACCAATCCAGCCGGAGCCGCAACCAACACTGATAGCAGCATCCCTGCTGTGACACGCCACAAGCTGACTGCAAAATGAATAAATAGCTCATTCTGCAATTCTTTGAAGAAAACTATTATTACAGCGATTGGGGTTGGCAGGATGGGCATGTCCACGATCATGGCGGTGAACTGCCAAAGGAGAAAGATCGCTCCTGCTGCAAGGAGAATATCATGTCGTGTCATGAGGCGCTCCGATGCATCTCACTCCAAAGACGTTCACACATGGCATGGAACTCTGGACTGTTGCGATACCCATTTTTGCCGGTGTTGGGATTCTCGAAGATCCGCGCTGTCTGATTGGGTGGTGCATCAAGTAAGAGGATTTTTTTTCCAAGGACAGCGGCTTCTTCGATGGCATGTGTAACGATCACCAATGTGATGTTTTGTTCTTCGCAAAGTGAAAGCGTCAGGTTTTGCAAGTCTTCGCGAGTGATGGCATCGAGCGAAGAGAAGGGTTCATCCATCAAGAGCAAGTCTGGTTCGAGGGCGAGCGTGCGGGCGATGGCCGTGCGTTGACGCTGTCCGCCTGAAAGTTGAGCAGGAAATTTATCCGCCACTTCGCTTAAGCCAAGGCGTTGAATCCAACTCTCGATATTATCTTTGGGGATGAAGTTATCGGGTGTGTGCTTGCCGTCTGGTCCATAAAAGTTGCGGACTTTTACGCCAAGCTCCACATTCTCGCGCACTGTCGACCACGGTAGCAAACCATAATCTTGTAAGATCAGTCCACTATGCGGACGCGGACGGGTAATCTGCTCGTCATTGATGGTGACTTCCCCTGAGCTTGGGAATTTCAACCCAGCCAGTAGATAGAGCAGTGTCGTCTTGCCGCAGCCCGATGGACCGAGGATTGCCCACGTCTCTCCGCGTGAAATTTTCCAATTGAAGTTTTGGAAGAGTGGCGTGTGATGAGTGTATTCAAATTCAAGGGATTGGATGTTTATCATAGAGGAAAAGAGACAGCCGCCATGTGGGTGACTGTCTCTTGATTATAACGGTGACAACGAGCCGCTAGGGAAGAAGCGCATCGTTGACTGAATCTGCATAGCTCACGTCCTCAGTCAGAATCCCTTTTTCCTTGAGCCAGGTCAAGCCATCGTTCCATTCCTCTTCCGTAGGAACTGCTCCGGTGGGGAAAGGCGGAACCTTAAAGGTTTCAAGCAGCGGTGGTGGGACGAGCCCTTTGTCACTCAACAGCGCAGTGTATTTTGTCGCATCCTGGTTGATAAGGCTGCTGGCTTCTTCAATAGCGGCGAGAAATGCCTGGATGGCTTCCGGATTTGAATCGATGCTTTCTTTACGGAAGGCGTAAATGCTGAATCCGTATTCAGGATATTTTGAATCGTCGAGCACACTGATTGCACCCTGACTGATGGCGAGCGATGCCAGCGGGTCAGGCAGCACACCTGCGGCGAGTTCACCCGAACCAAGCAACGCCATGCGGTCTGGAATTTTCGGCACGGCGATGGTCTTGATCTCGTCAGCGGTCAGTCCTTCGGCTTGCAACAAGCGTTCAGTGACGTACTCAATCACCGTGCCTTGTGACACGCCGATTTCCACACCCTTCAAACCCTGAGCATCGGTAATGCCGCTCTTGCCCGAAGCAAGAATAAAGAAATGCCCATAACCTTCCACGGGGCGTAGCGCGTAACGCACAGCCTGCATCTGGATCGCGTCCTTATTGAAAAGCATCACCGCCAGCGTCTCATTGATAGTTCCGTCCACCTGACCTGCCGCGAGCAATTGATCACGCTCTGGCGCCGAAGCAACAGGCACGAGTTCGACGGACACACCATGTTTGGCAAACAACCCTTCGGCTTCTGCGACATACATTGGAAGGGTATCAATGATCGGCAGGACTGCGATCTTGAGTGTGCCAAGATTCTCATCCGCTTCAACACCGACCTCGGAACTGCTCTCTGTTTCTGAAGCTTCCTCCGCCGGGACAGCGGGTGCACATGCAACCAACAAAATGGAAATTAATAAAATCAGCGAGATTACCTTTGGCTTCATCTGAGTCTCCTATTTGGCTTTGATATGTATGTTCGGGTATATTGCAAACAAAGAGCCGTGTCAAGATGACACGGCTCATACATATCTGGTGCAATTTATCGGGATTTAGCTCTGTGCAAATGTGTCGATGAGGAGCTTGAAGTTCCCGCCGACAGGGTAGAGGATCGGGCAGGTGCAGCCGCGCTTTTTGTATTCCTCCACTTTAGCTTTCGCCTCGGCAGGAGTCCCCGATGCGGTGATCTTGTGAACGAGTTCATCAGGCACGAGGTCTTTGGCTTTCAGCACCTGTTCCTTGGTGGCAGGCCATCCCAAAATGGATTGGATCTTCTGCACCACTTCATCTGAGACGTTCGACGCCTTGGCAATGTGCGGCTGTTGAGCAATGTACTGACAGAGCAGCATCTTGCTGTAGTCGATGGCTTTGTTGTGGTCTTCATCCACCGAGCAGACGATCAATTGTGGGCGGTCGAAGTCTTCCATCTTTCGTCCAGATTTTTTCAATCCGCTGTAGAGAAGTTCCATGGCATTATCGTTGTATTCCGGCGCGACACAATAATTCAAGACGGCGCCATCTGCGATTTCTCCGGTCAGTTCCATCATCTTGTCGCCGGTTGCGCCGATCATGATCGGCACGTTACGAGGTTCACGGCGACCATAGACTACATCGAGTTCAATGTCATTGACGTGGATAAACTCTCCGTCAAATGTGACGCGTTCCATGTTCAGCAATTTTCGCATGACGATGACCGTTTCCTTCATGGCGGTCAACGGCTTTTTGCGGTCGATGCCCACATTTTTGGCCAGCGGATCCCACCATGCGCCTAACCCACAGATGACGCGATTGGGGGCGAGGTCATCGAGCGTGAGGAAGGTCGCTGCGAGCAGACCAATGTTCCGAGTCCAGTTGTTGATGACGCCTGAGCCGACCTTGATCTTGTTCGTTACGGCGGCGTACCCAGCCATCGGCACGATCGCATCGCGCACGAGACGGCTTTCCGCCTGCCATACAGCTTCGAATCCTTTTTCTTCGGCGTAACGCGCATAGTCGAGTCCGTCGCGCAGGTCATGGGAATCTTGCAGATATAAGGCAACACGCTCTTTGGTCATGACATTCTCCTTGAATGTGAAATGAATGATACGGCTGTACTCGTCACCTTTGTGAACTTCTAAGTGATTGTCTGACAATTAATAAAAATTTTGCCACAGGTTTCGCAAATTTCATAGGGTTTGCGTGTCTGTGGCAATTTGAATGTCTATACTTTTGAGGCTTCCATCTTGCGGATGATCTCGAGGTCTTCGGGGTCATCCAAATCCAAGCCAAGGGATGGAAGTTCGACGACTTCAAGCCTGGCG
>JAHDWC010000192.1 GCA_023382575.1 Anaerolineales bacterium | reverse complement strand
CATCCATCGGTGATAAAGTGTTGACATGGAGCGAGAACGGAAAGCCCATCAAAAAGTTTCATGTGCTGGCGTCTGCATTGGTTGGGCGCGCGCTCGAAACTGCGGATGAGCAAACCGTTATCGTCATCCCCGGCGGACGCGCGGCCTTGGTCGCCTATAAACAAGACCGCGACCCGGCGCTCAAGGAACGTTTGAAAAAGCATCGGCTGGTTAAATACCGCCTACTGCGCGGACTGCTCGACCTTCCGATCTTGACGCGCGAGACCTTCGCCGAGCAGATTGCCAGCGACCCGGTGGAAAAATCCACCGGTCAGATGATGATGTTCTAGGGTAGTTCGAATCGTTTTGGAGTTGAATGGATAAAAAGGTTTTGCTTGTATTCGCGTTGTTTTTATCTGCCTGTATTTCAGTGGAAGTCGAAGCGACGCCGATCCCCACACAGGCGGGTTTTGTCACTGCTACCTTGCCGCCCACCAAAGCGGGCTATGTTCCGCCCACGATAACGGTCACCCCTGCCATAACCACCACACCCACCTTCGCCGTCACCATCGACCCAGACTGCACCGATAACGCCATCCTCGTCCGCGATGTGACCATTCAAGATGGCACGCGCGTCAACCCCGGCGAGAAATTCACCAAGACCTGGGAATTTATCAACAACGGGACTTGTCCGTGGTATGGATACACCCTCAACTTCACGGCTGGCGATCAGATGAACGCGCCGCTTTCCGCGCCGATAGCGCAGACTCTTTCAAAGGAATCGGTCCAAGTTTCAGTCGAGTTGACCGCTCCCATAGCGAATGGCTCCTATACGGGCTACTTTACGCTGAACAATCCAAATGGGCGCGAGGTGCCGATTGGCATTGAGAAAACGTTTTGGGTCAAGATTACCGTCGGCAGCGGAGGCATTGTCACCCAGCCGACCAACTCGGGCAGTGCAAACACACCATCCAGTTCGGCGGGTGGAAGCGCGAATTGCAGTTACAGTCAGAATGCCGGCTATGTGAATCAAGTTGCTGCGTTGATCAATCAGGAGCGCGCCAACGCCGGTTTGCCCGCGCTGACGATCAACTCCCTGTTGACGAATGCGGCGCAAGCCCATGCCGCGGATATGGCGTGCAGCGGCAATATCAGCCACACCGGCTCAGACGGCTCGTCTGCGTACGCGCGCATCCTCGCTTCGGGCTATGCGCCATCCTACGCCGAAGAGATCATCTACGGTGGTGGCGGTCCGCAGGCGGCAATGACCTGGTGGATGAACGACCAAATTCATCGCGATGCTATTCTCAGCACCAAGTCCACTGAGATGGGCGTGGGGTATGCGTATTTTTCGATGGATTACATTGTGGTGGATTTGGGGAGTCCGTAGCAGGGGCGCACTCATGGCTAGAGTGTAATACAGGCGGGGTGGGGAAAAAGTTGCAGGTGGTTTTTATAAATATGTGGAGTATTACGGCTGCAAACTTTTGCATTCGACCATATTGAAATTTCCATCTTCATTTACAGCAAAAATAACATCTTCAATTTTTACACCCCAATCAAAAAACTCTTTTTTTCCAGGAAGGTTATTTATCATAGTAGTATAGGCTTCAATTTCTTCCTGAGTAACATCATCTTCCCACACTAAAAACATATAAAAACCATACCCGAAATGTCCCCTAATTTCTAGAGGTGGCATATCTGAGGTCATGATTTCTTTTGGCAAAAGGACTGACAATAAATTATTCTCATCCACTAAGTTGGTTCCGCTATAGTCATATAATCTAACTCCGTCATCTATCAAGACAAATTGGGAATCAAACTTTCTCCAGCCCCTATTGACTGCAAACTCACGCAAGGCTGTTGTTTTATTGGGCAACTCTTCTATCCAAGGATATCCTTTGCATTCGTCCAATCGGAACCAATTCCTACCAGATGATGTCATTCCTTCAGAATATCCAATATCGACATATGTATTAGCCTCGAAATAATAGAGATTCAGAGCAGGGTTTTGACCGGCTTCAAGCAAATTGTTTGTAATATTTTGGTTAAGAATATCTGTAATTAAGTCCTGCAATTCCAATTCGCTTATATCCCAGCGAATAACTTGTCCATTTTCAATCCCCATTGAAGTCGTGACAGAATATGGCAATGTTTTTTCCTTATAAACAATCTGTCCAAGTAAAACAACATCTGCATTCATTCCTTCACTTAGATTACCTGTTGATTGATCAACTTGAGCGTCAAAACTGTAAAGGATTATTTGATGGTTTTCTGCCAACTTCTTAAATTCTTCTGAGTCCTTAAGAGAGTCAGATATTTCAAGCGGAAATATGGTCTTAGAAAGCTTGATGCCATGCTGCCAATAACCGAACAGATTACCTTCTGAAGTAATCCTTTCGCCTTTATCCGTTCCAAAAGTCACTTTGATTGGATAATAATAAGAGCCAATGACATTTGGTTCTGCTATTAAACAGGTAAATTTCCATTGCTTCGCAGAAGGGTCATCGCTTTCAAGAGTTTCAATATCACAATTTATTTTGCTCCCATCGTCTTTTTGCAAAATAATCCACTCAAGATTATCTATTGAACCTATGACCATATTTCCAAACCCACCAATAGAACTTCTACCGTCAAATACACCTATGATTTCCCCTGTTTCTGGGCTTGTCCAATAATTAAAGGCAGTATGTAATGGCAATAATCCATTAAACCCATAATTAAGTTGATTGGGCCAGCCTCCAGTGCTGACGATCAATTTTCCTTCCTCGCCCCCGCCTGGGTAGAATGCTGCCATTGGCTCACCTTCGCTAACCGAGAAAAGATCAGCTAATGCAACTTCAACGCTCCCATCATATTGGGCATAAATATCCCCGTTGTATATCACATTCCATGGAACATATAATGGGGTATTGCTGTCTGAAGTTAGAAGAACTTTCGTTCCATCTGAGCCAGTGATTTCAACTGCCCAAATCGGATAATCATCGGTATGGGTAATTGAATTTAAAGTCTGAGGAACTGCATGCAAGTTGCTGAGAGATTTGACTAAGTTTATTATTTTTTCTTCGACAACAATTTTCCCATTTAGCTTGTAAACATCGCCTGTCCTCTTTATTTGTTGATATTCAAATGAAGGGTCTCCCATTCCCCACCACTGATACGAGAGTTCGACAGACTCGATCTCGTACTTGTCATCTAATTTGTAAGTTTCATTATCAGGAACGATCCATTTATTCCAATCTTCGAAAACAAATGGATGAGAAAACTCCCATGCACCCGGATTTTCCATGGAAACAGATTCAGATTGATATGCCAATGTAGGGGTGGCTGTTGGGGTAGGTGATGCTGTTTTTGTCGAGGGCAAGGCGGTTGATGTTGCAGTTGGTGACGCTTGACATCCAACAAATAAAAACAAAGCCATTAACCCTAAAAGATAATTTCCAAATGTTAGTTTTTTGTGATTTTTAATAGACATAATTAACTCCCTTCGTCTGAATGTTCATTTATTATATCGCTACTTCCCCCACCTCGGCTGCCAATCAGAGATCGTACTGTTCGTCAATCGTGTCAGTCCCGTGCCATCGGGGTGGATGATGTAGAGTTCGCGGAAGGAAGTGAAGACAATCCAGTTGCCGTCGGGAGACCAGGAGGGACCGAGGTTGTCGCCGCCGTCGGTGAGACGTATCAAGCCAGTGCCGTCCACGTTGATGACGTAGATGTTGCGGTCGCCTTGTGGTCCGCGGTAGAAGGCAAGTTTGGTTCCATCTGGCGACCAGGTGTTACGTCCACCCATGTTATTGAGGTCGGTCACCTGCTGGACGTTTGAGCCGTCCGCGTCCATGACGAAGAGTTGGCGAGCGCCTGCACGCGATGAAGCAAAGGAAATCATCGAACCATCAGGTGACCATGAGGGATCGATATCGTCGCGATTGGTAATGCGTTTGACGTCTGAGCCATCGGGGCGCATCTTCCAGAGACCATCTCCGTTTTTGGTGAAGACGACCCATTCGCCATTGGGGGAAAGTTCAGGCGCGTATAACGAGCCGATTCCGTTCGTCAGTTTTTTGAGGTTGTTCCCGAAAATATCAATCGAATAGATTTCGTAATTGCCTGAGTCACGTGAAGAGAAGAAAATGGTCTGCCCATCCGGTGAAACGGAAGGATAGAAGGCCGTCGCTTTGAGATTCGTCAACTGGATTCGTCCGCTGCCGTCGGCGTTGAGCAGACAGATCTGGTCAATCTGTTTAACGTAGCAAGTGAAGGCGATTTTTCCGCTCGGTGGCGGGGTGTCGTTGAAGGAAGGCTGGGGAGTTGGGATTAACTCAATGGTGGGAGTCAAGCTGAGGGTGGGAGGAAGCGTCGCAAATTCAGTAGGGGCGAAAACCGTCTCAGCCGTGGCAGAAACAAGGAGAGGCAAATCCAGAATCGGCGTCGGTGTTTCCACCGGTTCATTCGCAACAACGATAACCGCGTAGCCAATAAGCAGACACAAACCCAAAAAGCCGATGGCTAGCCCGATAAGAAGGGTGGTTTCGATAAAGGTGAATTTGCGCATGTTAAATTTGTAGGTCACGCATGATGCGTGACCTACGTTTTATTTCAAAATAATTCGGTTCCAATCCATCAGCGGTTGCACGTTGCCAAGCGGAACCTGCCCTTCGGGCGCATAGCCCACGAACGAACGATTGTAATTATCTTCGGTGCCGTCGGAAAGATTCCAACTGAGCGTGTTGCGAAAAACACCCAGGCAGGATGTGCCGCGGTCGTCGCTGGGCAATGAGGTTTCAAAGGTGTACACGTAGGTGCCATCGGCAGTATCAACGACTTCGATGATGGTCGCTTCGTGAATCCAACGCAGCCATTGCGTTTGCGTGGATTTTTGTTTGTTCACATCGATGGTCGTGCGCGTGCGGACGATGGGTGTCCCTAATTTATACGTCCACGGAGCAGTGGTTGCGGAGGCGTTCTTACCGCCTTTGGGTTGCGGACGTTTGCCGGTAAATTCCTTCGGCAGCAAACCTTGTCCGTTCGCATCTTCCACAGATTTGGCAACCTGCCACGGGCTTGGCTCGTTATTGACAAATCGCAACCAGAAGATGCTCGCACCTTGTTTGTAGTCAGCAGCGGAGCGCGGACGAAGGAAATAAGAACCCGCCGCTTTCTCAGCCGCCAGCTTGACGTAACGCGCAGCATTATCGGTCAGTCCGCCGGGTGGTTGGTTGCCGCGCACATGCTGAATGTGTTCGGCCGTCTCATTGCAAACAGCCCGCGAGACGATGAGTTCCTGCGTGCGTCCATGTTCGGGTCGCCACATGCCAGTATTGTCGCTCGCCCATTTGCTCAACACAGGATACAACGTCGTGTCGGCGTAACGCGCTTTGTCTTCCTCAGGCGTAAAGGTTTCCCAGCCTTCTGCTGTGACATGTTTGACTCGTAACTGGGTCAGCATAACGATCCACTTCCATGCCCAGGCCGGGATCTGTTCTCTCATCGCTTCCAACTTCGCCAGAGCCTGATCCGTCGTCAGCGACATTAACTCATAGCGAGCCTCTTCCGCCGCCAGAGAGGCGAGACCCGCTCGTTTGGTCTTTGGTCCATTGGCTTTGACGCTCTTCATATGCAAAGCGACTTTATCTTTCCAGGTCTTATCCATTGCCCTGGCGAGCGCAGGCTTGTTCGGGTCGCTCCCTTCGTATTGAGCGATCTTTTCTGCACACTGAGCTGTCACATCCGCGTCACTGAGAGCAAGCTGCTCCTTCTGAATGTCCGCGAGGCGCAGACGCACCAGCAAATCTTTCGGGTCTGCCCATGAGCCATGCGCTGACTGATAGCGCATCCCCGAAAAATGGATGACCATATATTGCAGCCAAAGCGGGAAGCGCTGCGGCTCCTTCTCAAACCGCGCGCGGATCTCGGTCAGCAGTTGATACTGGTCTTTGCCTTCGAGCGTTTTGGCGTATTGTTCCACCTTCAGGCGCACAATATCCTTGACCGTGACCGGGGTTTTCAACCGATAATCGAGGATGAACTCCTCTTCACTGGTTTTGAAATTCGGGTCCGCTTTGCTGAGTTTGTACCATTCCAATTTGGGCTGCTCGAGTTTGTCATAGGTATCTTCAAAATCACGCAACTTGTCCATCTCATCTTGCAGCATCGGCAGGGAGGAACCTTCCTTCAACGTCAATTCGTCTTGAGTCTTTTTCTGGTTTTGGTGGCCCGGTGTCATCCCCGCAAGATATTTCTTGAGATACTTGATGCGGTCCACCACGAAGCCGATCTGCAATTTGAGCGAGTCGATGCGCATTTGCACAAAACTACGTTCGCCGCGGATATCCTTCGGCCACGAGCTGATGAAAAGGCTGTGAATCTTGTGAATCTCTGTCAGCGCCGCTTCGTCGATGGGCTTGTATTTGACGAAGAACGATTTGACATCCGGCGTCATGAAATATGTCTTGAGCGAGGAATAACGTTTGAATTCAGTGACACGCGCACTTTCCAATCCCTGTTCATAGGCGCTGACATCCGCTTTGAGCGTGGAAATATCCTTATCCTTGTATTCCGCCCACAAATCTGCTTCCTTGTAAAAGACGAGGAAGTCGCGCAGTTTAACCTCGCGCATCGGGTAGATGGTCCTGCGCAGAATCTCGTTCTGCCATTGAAAATGATACGGTGCTGCCATGTCTCTCTCCTCTTGCCGGGATGCAGATGCTCCCTCCATTGTAGTCAATTTGGGCGTTTTTTCAACACACTGACTTAAACACAAAACTCCCGAAGCGTTTCAACCTCCGGGAGTTTTGACTGGCTTTTACTTTCGCATCGCGATCGGTTTCAGGTATGAATCGAGCAATGCGTCCATCTGTGCGAGCGACTCGCACACGAACAGCATCGGGTTGAAGGCGTAGACCGTCTTCGGGATGCGGGCGATGGTCTCGATGTCGAACGGCGCGATGATGACCTCACCGCCGAACATTCCTTCCTGCTTGATGCCCAGACTCTTGTACAAGCCCAAAACGACGTTCCAGCCTTCATCCGCAGAGGACATCTGTCCCTTTTGATGAAGCGCATTCACCCCGTCGATGATCTTGAACAAATTGCTCTTGTTGGCGAGGAAGTGTTGATTCAGTTGCTGATACACATTCTTGCTGTAATCGATGACGTTGTCGCGCCCGAGGCGGTAGAACTCCATGATGGTGCGGGTCAATTCCTTACGTCCCGAAATGATGCCTGCGCCGAAAACCTTGAAGCGATTCTCCTGCGCCACCAAACCGAACTCGGTGCTGTACCAAGCCAGCCGTTTGATGACCTCGCGTTCCTCCGTCGTTGCTTTCATATAAGCAGGCGCGAATTTATCTTCAATGTCGGCGTAGAATTTTTGGGTGAGGAAGGGTAAGTGCCCGAAGATGTCGTGGAACATATCCGGCTCGGGGGTGAATTCCATCTGGTCGCGCGTGCGTAAATAGTCGGTAATTAAAAATACACGTTGCGCGAATTTCTTGTACCAATCATCGGCTAACGTGTATCTCACAACAGTTCGTTCAATGTTCCAGCCCGTGCGCGGCGTGATGTGATCGATCAAATGCTTCACGGTTGGGATGCGTTCCGGGCTCAGTTCCAACCACTCCATGCCCATCTTCCACTCAGCACAGATATGCTCC
>JAHDWC010000191.1 GCA_023382575.1 Anaerolineales bacterium | reverse complement strand
AACATCGAAACCGAACCCGGCGCAGAAATCACTGGCGACGTCACGAACAACGCCCCGCCCAGCATTGACGTTCCCGAAGTGCCTGTCCCTCCCAACCCGGAGGTGCCCAATCCCAATGTGAACGTAAATATCAGAAACCCGTTCTTTGAGTTCCTGGGCGCCATTGGACAAGCTATTGTCGTTGCAGGCATTGGGATGCTACTGGTACTCTTCCTTCAGCCGCAATTGGATCGCACAGGTGACGCCATCGCGCGTCAACCCTTCGCCGCAGGCGGCTTCGGTTTACTGACAGTGATCGTCGTGCCGGTAGCGGTGGTATTGATGGCTGTCACACTCATCCTCATCCCAGTCTCGCTGTTGGTGGTCTTCCTCGTCATGCCGGCAGTTTGGGTCTTCGGCATGGTCGCCATCGGACAAGAAGTCGGCAATCGCTTCACACGCGCCATCAACCAGAGTTGGGCACCCGTCCTCTCGACCGGATTTGGCACCTTCCTGCTCATGCTCATCATCGGACTCGTAGACATGATCCCCTGCGTGGGCTGGCTGCCTTCCTTCCTTGTGACGCTCATCGGTATTGGAGGCGTGGCAATGACCTGGTTTGGCACGCGCAACCCGCCTGGCTACATGCCCGTCCCAGTCGTTACAGAAGACATCCCGCCCACATCATAGCCTCCAAGTGACCATGATATAATCCGCCCGCCTCGGGGAAACCACCCCGGGGCGGTTTTATTTTGGAGAAAGCTATGTTCAAGCACGAAATTCCCAATACCCCCATACACAAATCAGCTCCTTTATTCATTGAAGTCTCTGGCTCACACCGCGAGATGGGGCGGCAGATCGGAGAAGCCGCCCGTAACCAGATTCAACACAGCATCGCCAACGCCCATATCCTGATCGACGCCGCCTACGACTCTCTCGAACTCACCTGGGATGGTGCAAAAATTCAGGCACGTAAATATCTACCCTTCGCCGAGGAGCGTTACCCGCAATACGTGGACGAGTTGCGCGGCATCGCCGAAGGCGCGAACATCTCCCTCGACGACCTCATGGTCTTGAATGCCATGGAGGCTGTCACCGGTGATGCGCTGCACCTCACCCGCTGCACCAGCATGGCGGTCAACGAAGAGCGCACATCCGACGGGCATGTCCTCGCCGCACACAACGAAGATTGGATTCCCGAAGACGAAGAGGATGTCCTTGTCATTTCAGCCAAGCCGGATAAAGAGCCGCCTTACCTCGCCATGACCTACGGCGGACTTCTCCCCAATGTGGGATTCAACGCCTATGGCATTGCCCAACTTATCGACTCAGTCTACCCGAGTGATTCGCGCATCGGGATTCCGCGACTGGTGGTTGCCCGCGCCGTGTTAGCTTCCCGCCGCATCTCAGGTGCCATCGGACGTACGCTTGTCCCCCACCGCGCGGCTGGCTATAACCATTTGCTCATCCACGAAAGCGGCGAGATCTATTCAGTGGAAGTGTCCGCGCGAAAGTTCGAGATCCTGTACGCACATGACGGGTATATGGTTCACACCAATCACTATCTCGACCCGCAGATGAAGCAGGTGGAAAAAGATCCCGAGGAATTGCTTTCGTCGCGCGTACGTTATTTCCGCGCCTCGCGCCTCATTCGTCAGAACGAGAAGCACAACATCAAAAGCCTGCAAGCCATCCAAAAGGATCATGTCAACATGCCGAACTCGATCTGCAATCACAACATCGCCGGCGCAGACCCGCTTGATCGCGAGAAGACCATCAGCGCGTTGGTCATCGACCTGACCTCACGCGAGATGCACATCACCTGGGGAAATCCCTGTCAGAACACGTATCACACCTTCCATCTGAATGCCTAAATGCAAAAGAACCTCCCGCTTTCACGGGAGGTTCTTTTTTTAACAAAATATTTTACGGGGTTGGAGTCGGCTCTGGAGTGTCTGTAGGTACGATGACTTCAGGCGTTGGTTCTGGAGTATCCGAGGGCAGGGGTGTCTCGGACGGCTGCGGGGAAGGAGTCTCAGAGGGAAGAACTTCCACAGTCGCAGTAGCCGTTACCGTCGCGGAAGGAGGCGGAAGCGTCGCAGTTGAAGTGGCCGTGCTGGTAGACGTCGGCTCTGCGATCATCATCGTAGGTACGTTGTATTCGATGTACAACAGCGGTGCGCCAGAGCGATCACCTTCGTAGGCTTCTGCCACACGTTTGGCGGCGTTGCCGGTGATGATGATTACCAGCGAGTTGCCAGATGCCCAATTTTGCTGACCGATGATTTCCTGAATGATGGGCGCGAGATTGGGTGTCGCCTGCGCCGGGCCGACTGCGCCGACCTTCGTCCACGCGGGCGGAGACCAATTGACAAAGTTCACAGTCCGCGGGCGGGAGGAGATGTTATATCTCGTGCTGGTAAAGGCAGATGGGTTGGGGCTCGCCTGTCCCTGAATCTTGAGGTTGACAGTTCCCGACGTGGCTTTATCCACTTTGAATTGGACGTAGGCGTTGACGATGTTCGCATTCTTAGGAAGGTTCACGTTGGTGAAACGAATCCCGACCGTTTGCAGCACCGAGTCATAGACCAATTCAAGGTCAGAACTGGTGGTGTACATTTGTCCGCGTGAATTTTCTTCAGCATCATTCGAGCCGGAAGAAACGCGGATGCTGAGGCTGTTTTGTCCGGGCACACCCGTGGTCGGTGAAGGAAGCACCTGGGTAGGCACAACCGCTGTATTCGTAAAGGTAGGTCGAGCGGTCGGCGAGGAAGTACGAGTCGCTGTTGGGATTATCGCAGTTGGAGAAGCTGTACGCGTCGCAGTCGGCGGGACAAGGGATGTGGCTGTCGGAGAGGCTGCGCCGCTGGTAGCGGTTGGCGCCACCGTCGTGGAGGTGGAAGTCGCAGTTGACGTGGCTGCTGGCAATGTGGGGACAGAGCCCAACGTGATGGTGCTCTGACGGGTGCCAAAGTCCACGGTCACGGTGCCATATTGGAAGGGACGCGTACAAATATTCCCATTACAGGTGCGTGGTGCAGTTGGCAACCCGAGGTTGTAGTTGTACTCAGGGATGCTGAGAAGTTGTCCATAATTGGCGCCAAAGTGGAAGTACACACCTGTGCCATCGGTCCGCGCGACAAGCAAAGCCGCAGCAAACGTAAAGCGGTTGGAGGCTTCATTGGTATCTGGCGGACGAATGACGATGAAGGCTGTCCGCCCATAGACATTGATCCACTTATCGAGCACGGCAAGATCCGAGAGCATGCGTGAGGCGTTGGGCCAGCTTCCGCCCCAATTGGAGAAACAGCTTTCACACATCGCTCCATTCAAGAAGGAGAGTTGATCCCACACCGACGGGACAGCATTCGCCAGATTGCCCTGAATGCGATAATTCGGCATATTGCTGTTGACGTACGCCGCCAAGTCCATCATCTGGGCGGTGTAATTATTCAGGTTGGGATATTCCTGTGGCGTGCCTCCACAACGTTCCTGCACTGTGTTAAGGCTGGGCTGAAGGTTATCCAGAAACAGCGTGTTCACGCCGTACTGGGTCAACTTCTCAGCGCCGCGTTTGGCAATGTAATTCCGCACGAAAGTTGAGGCGGGATTAATCAGATAGACCGCGCCGCCATTGCCCGTGGCATAACAGCGTTCCCCATTGGATTTGTGGAGGAAGATGGCTTCGGTTGGAACCATACCATACACGCTTCGTCCGTCGAGGATCGCATCATTAAAGTCGGGACAGAAGCGTTTTTCCATCGTGATGGTGTTCTTGTAGTAATCGGCATTCGCCTGTGTAGACGAACAGCGCACCCCACTCTGCTGCAAACCAGCCGGCCCGTTAACCTTGTTCCCGTCAATGTAAAAAGAGATCTCGGAGCCGGGCGGCATCTTGGATGCCTCGGAGGAGAGTTGTCCCTGCGCGAAGATGGCTGCGCCAAAGTTATCGTAGGACACGGATTGTTTTTCGTAGACCACCAATTGCTGCACCGGCATGGATGTATCCGCAAAGCGGGCAGGTTGGGTATCGGTCAACGCCTGGGCATTGCCAGACATGGCAAATACCGTCGTGAAAATCATCGTGAGAGTTGCTAAAGTCTGAGCTAATTTCTTCATTTTTCATCCTTTCTCTGTGCTACTGTTTTTATCGATGTACCCCTGTTTTCAGGAACGACATTCCCAATCCTTTCCGTTGGGACGCTTTCCCGGACAGCAACTCGCATTATGGTTTCCACGGGGCAATCCTTGAATAAGACTTGGGTACTGAAAAGCCCCCTTTCCACCTTACAAGAATGTCAACTAGACATTTAGGAAAGTAAAATCGCAAACTTTCCCCGGCAAGGGATTGCCAATAGAGGCGCAAACCGGCAATATGTCAGACCACCTAACATTTATGCAAGGTGATGGATAACAAAAATCCGCGCCAGAGTCTCCAGCGCGGATTTGGAAAAGAATCGCCTCATATTTAGCGGACAGTTTGGGTGCTGGGTTCCTTGAGCAGGAGTGCCAGCGGTGAAGCGACAAGAACCATACCAGTCGTCAGGGTCAATACGAAGGGAAACCCGTACACTTCCGCCAAGTGACCCGTATACAGCAGCCCCAAAGCTCCCGATGAAAAGATAAACCCAAGGACGAGTCCTGAGGCGAGCGCCATCCCACCGGGAATGATGCGTTGAGCCAGCACCACCATGATGCTATGCACCGCCCCCGTAAACATCCCTGCAAATGGCACCAGCAGATACAGCCACCACGTCCAACCAACCATCCCTGTGATGTAAATCGGAATGGCGGCTAAAAACAACACCACCGCCGCAACGAAACGCTTCGGATATCGATCACCTAAGTGACCGCCGATCACATTCCCAAGCGCAGACCCGCCCATGAATAATCCCGCCATGCTGCCATAGACGGTCGCACCCTGCCCCAAGTCTTTGATGTATTTGGGGATGAGGTTGACCATGTTCGATTGCGCCCAAGATTGCAACGCGGCAACTGTCGCCAAAACCAGAATGAACACCAAGCCCGCCTTTGCCTGCTCAGACTTGGATGTTTGAGTTGGTGTGGGGTGTGGATGATTATCGCGCAAGCGCATCAACACAGACAACCCAATGGGAATGGACACAATCGGCAAAATGTACATGCCGGGGATGTCATAAGAAGCCAGGATCAACCCGGTGATAATGGGACCTGCAAAATGTCCTAATTGCCCCGCCATGAAAAACAGCGAAGTTGATGTGGTATCGCGCCCTTTTAAGAGTTCGCGTCCGCGCAGGGCGGCTTGCACCGCTCCCACCGGATGAAACGCGGACGATCCCAATGCGGCAATGATGAGACAGGTCAAGCCGACCTTGCCGGGGAAGAAAATCGCCGCCGAATAAAAGACGGTCATCCACAACACGCCCCCCGCCGTCAACCAACGCGGACCCATGCGGTCAGAAAGCCAGCCAAAGAATGGCTGCGTCAAGGCAGATGCCCAAATGTAAATGGTGGAGAACAAGGCGATTTGTGATTCGCTCAGCCCGAGGTAGGTCAACAAAACCGGGCGGCTGGCGTTGAACGTATCCACCATGAAGTGGCTGAGAGCGATGGAAGAAAAAAGAGAATCAAGAAAGATGGACATGGTCAGCGATATAACTGGTTGGTTTCGATATAGTCATACACTTCAGGCGCGACGTAATAGCGATACATCTCCCCCGCTGCAACACGACGTCGCAGTTCGCTCGAAGAAACAGGCTGCACCAACGCATCCAAAAAGCGGACTTTTTCCGTCACGCCGGGGAGTTTTTCTTCGAGGGAAGTCAAGTCGATGGAATCACCTGGGCGGCGCATCACCCCGATGCTGGAAACTTCAGCTACAAGGTCCGCGCTGAGGCGCCAGGTGGGTAGATCGTGCAGTGAGTCACCGCCGATCAAGAGATAGAGTTCAGCATCCGGTTCCTGCTGTGCGATCAGGCGCACGGTATCGATCGTGTAATGCGGACCGGAACGGTCGATCTCGATGCGCGAAATCTCAAAGGCGGGGTTGTGCATGATCATACGCTGCAGCATGGGCAGGCGATGCTGCAGCGATGTGATGGGATTATCCAATTTATGAGGCGGGTCGGGGGTAAGCACCCAGAGAAAGCGGGTCAGGTCGAATTGGTAGACTGCTTCTCCCGCAAGAATGAGGTGACCAATGTGTGGCGGATCGAATGTGCCGCCAAAGAGACCGATACGATGTTTGGACATGCGGGTAGTATATCGCAAAGTTTTCGGCAACATTCCAAAGTGGTATACTGACTATGAAATGTCAAATTCGACCATCATCAGTTCCGGTTCGCCGCTCAAACGGATCATGCATGCGGTCAACGCCATCGAAAAAGGGGAATATCACTCTGAACTGCTGCACGACCTTGCAAAGGATTCTGGAGAGTTGGGTCAGCTTGCGCGTACGCTCGATGCGCTTGCCAGTACCGTGTCGCTGCGGGATACGCAATTGAAATTGTTTAAGCGCGTGATTCCCATTGGCGTGTCACTCTCTGCCGAGAAGGATTTCAACCGTCTGCTCGAGTCGCTGGTGGTGGAGGCGCAGTCATTCACCAACGCGGATGCAGGCACGCTCTATCTGTTGGAAAAAGATGCGCTCAAGTTCGTCATCCTGCGAAACAAGTCGTTGAATTTACAAATGGGCGGCACGAGCGGCAATCCCATTTCGCTTGAACCGGTACGATTGCATCACGAGGATGGCAGTGAGAATCGCTCCAATATCGTCACCTATGCAGCGTTGATGAAACACCGCATCAACATCGCGGACGCCTACGAGGCTGAGGGTTTCGATTTCTCGGGCACAAAAGCCTTCGACGCCCAAACTGGCTATCGCTCCAAATCCTTTCTGACCATCCCCCTTGAAAATACAGACGATGAAGTGGTCGGCGTGTTGCAGTTGATCAACGCCAAAGACCGGAGAGACGGTTCCACCATCCCCTTCTCGGATGATGTCACTTTGGAGGCGCTGATCCTGCTCGCCACGGCTGCGTTGGATGGCTATATCCGCGAGGCGGCGCTGCGTCAGGAGATCGCCAATCTCAAGATCGTCATTGACCAATCGCGGCGTGATAGTCAGGTGGCAGAGATCACCGACACCCAATTCTTCAAAGACCTGCAAAATAAAGCCAGAGATATGCGCTCCAAAACCGAGAAGTGACCGTCAGAGGGGGCGTAAAGTTGTTTTCGCATCTTTCAAAATTGTTAATTCCAAACAGACCCGCACTAACCCTTTTGGGCTTAGATTCGCCACTAAAGATACGGGTATTCAAACATACCGAAGGGAAAAGCAAATGTCACAGAATTTCGATGTCATCGTCATTGGGGCAGGGGTTATTGGGACAAGTATTGCATATCATCTCGCAAAACGCGGGCTGAAACCGGTCATTTTGGAGCGAAAGCAGGTAGCGTTCGGCGCGACGGGCAGTTCCAGTGGACTGGTTAGAATGCACTACGATTTGGAGGTTGAATCCCGCCTAGCGTGGGAGAGCTTCCACTACTTCCGCAATTGGGCGGAACGTGTCGGCGGCGAGTGCGGATTCCGTCGCACTGGCTTTCTGCACATTGAACCCGCTCAAAACCACGACAAGCTGCGTGCCAATGTCGAGATGCATAAGCGGATCGGCATCCAGACTGACATCATTACGGGGGCTGACGTGAAGAAATTATCCCCTTCTTTT
>JAHDWC010000190.1 GCA_023382575.1 Anaerolineales bacterium | reverse complement strand
GCTGACCGAAACGCTACCTGTAAAAAATACCCCTACCCCACTCTAAAAACGTCGTCCTTTCGTTAATATACCACCGCTCCCATTATCTGTTATACGCGTCGAATATCTCACTTACTCGAATCTCGAAATGCCTGTGGCGACGTCCCAGTCACCTTGTGGAATACGCGGCTGAAATAAGCCTGATCTTTGAAGCCAACCTGCCGCGCAATGGAGCCGATCGCCTCTGTTGTATTCATCAACAACTGTCTGGATTGAAGCACGCGATAGCGATTCAAATAATCCCATGGAGAGATATTTAACTCACGGTTGAAAACCCGACTGAGGTAATCCTCGCTCACGCCCACCGCCTCGGCAATCTCCCAACGTGAAACAGGCCGGGTGTAATTCTGATGCAGGTAAGCAATCGCCTGCTTGACCAGCGCGCTAGTGTGCGCCGGCAGATTATCCGTGCCGAAGATGGCGCGATTAAGCGCAGTGATCGTCTCTTCATCGGACCAGATGCCCTTGCTTTGCAAAGTAACCCGCGTGTGGTTTTCGATGCGTCTGACGTCATCAAGACTCAACACCTTGTTACTCATCACGATCACAGGGACATGCCGCAGATTCGCATCCGCTCGCATTCGGTCAAGTACATCTGCGCCGCTCAAGTTCGGCATGACAAGATCAAGCAAAACCAATGAAGGCACTTCCTTCGCCATGACTTCCAGCGCAGCTTCTCCATTTTCCGCCAAACGGATCGGATAATTCGGCAGTCCCTCCTCCACTAACTTCCTATGCGCCTCGCGGACTTGTGGGTCATCATCCACGACCAGAATCGGTCCCGCTCCATCTTGGGGACTCATCGCCAACACTGCATCCAACAGCGTATCCGTACTCGACGACTTGACCACAAACCCCGTCATCCCGATAGAGTCACTCGCAAGTTGACCATAGAGGATAAATGGCGCCTGACTCAAATTGGGATAATGTCTTAAGCGCCTCACCAATGACCAGTCATTGGGCTGCGCGTTGGAGAGATCCCATGCGAGCGCGACAGGATTTGTGTTGACGAGCGCATTTTCCAGATCCGCACTGCTGCGCAATGGAAAGATTTCCAAATTTTGCTTCTGACACATCGCGAGGATTTCGTGGCTTGGCTCACTGCTGGACGAAATCAACAGCAAGACAGGTGACAAGTCACTGTGTTTCGCGGGTTTTGTCTGGTCGAGCGCAGGCAATGGCAGATAAATGTGAAAGGTGGAACCCTGATTGGGTTGGCTATCCAACTTCATCGTCCCGCCATGAAGCGCAACCAAGTGACGTGTGATGGACAGCCCCAAGCCGATCCCACCTGCGAGGCGGCGATTCTCTTCCAAGGTCACGAATGGTTCGAAGATGCGTTCCTGCTGTTCGCGGTTGATACCAAGCCCGGTATCCGTCACCCAAAAATGGATCCGCAGCGGCGTGACTTCCGCGCCGAGGGTAATCTGTCCATGTTGGGTGTATTTCTTGGCATTGCTCAACAAATTCAAAAATATCTGTCGCAGCCGAACCGCGTCCGCGCGGATTTGCGGCAAGCGTTTGGGGATGTCCAACTTCCACTGAATCGCGGTAGACACAGTCTGGTCGGCGAGGTTGTGAAAGGCATCGGTCAATAATTGATGCGGATCGAGCAGTTCAAGCGTCAGGTCCAGTTCATCGATCTCTGCACGCGAAAGATCGAGTAGATCGTTGATGACGCGCAGTTGATGTTCTGCACTGCCATGAATTTGCTGAATATCATTTAACAATGTCTTCGAAACATTTTCCGGCGACTTCAAAATATTTTGGGTATATCCCATGATGATGTTCAGCGGCGTACGCATCTCATGGCTGACGTTCGCCAGCAAACGCGTCTTGATGCGATCCGCCTTTTCGGCAGCGAGACGCGCCTGTTGAATCTCCTGAAACAACAATGCTCCCTGCAAAGCGCTGCTCAAATTATTACGCAGCAATTCATAAATATTGCCATCCTGCGGACCGATCTCAAATACGATATAGCCCAATGATTTATCTTGAAAATATAACGGCTCGACCACCAGGCTATAGCGACGGTCCTTTGGTAAAAATTCAGTCGGGATGATCTGATGCGTAGCGAAGCGCAAACCATTCTGCTCGATCTTGACGCGCTCATTGTCTGAATATGCCAGCCGCAGACGCGCATACTCTGGCACCTCGGCATCCGTCGCCTGCTCATAGGTCACAAGATACACACTCGGAATTTCCAGCGTGGGCAAACGTTCCGCCAGCACATCCGTCAATTGATTGACGTCGAAGGCCGTCAACAAGGCGCGATTGGTCTCGCGCAAATTTTCAGCTTCACGGTCGGCGCGCCATTGCGCGTACGCCTGCGAACGCTGCACAGCTTCTTCCACCACCACGCGCGCCTGCGAGATCAAAACCTCCACGTTCTCTGAAGCGGAAATATGTTCCAAGACCCAACGTCGCAAGATCGAAACCACATTCTGCCAATGCACCACATCATGATCCACGCGCATGGCTTGTTCGAATATGTGATTCAAATTTGATAAAAAGGATTGCGACGGCTCCTGAATAGCGTCAACCAACACATTGAACATGGACTCGAACGTCGCACGCGCTTCTCCCGCCTGTAACGCCGTCGCCGCCTCCATCTCAGACACACAGCCTGCTCGCACTTCGTCAAGTTTTTTCTCCCCTTTTGTTTTTCCATCCCCCAGTGACGTGAAGGATGCCAACGCAATCGCCCTGGATGGACAACCACACGATTGACGTACAACCAACTTGGACGGCAAGGTGATCAAGGCCGGGACGGATTCGCCTGATAGTTGTTGCATCAGCAAATCCACGGCACGAGCGCCCTGCTCACCAAATGGCAGATCCACCGTTGTCAGCGGTGGCGTGGACAAACGCTCTTCGCGCGAATTGTTGAAACCGGTCACAGCAATATCTTTAGGGACTTCAAAGCCACGCGATTGTAAAGTCTTCATGGCCCAGATGGCCATCATATCGCTGACCGCAACTACAGCATCGAAGTCCACGCCGGGTTTGAGTCCACGCTCATCAAGCAGAATTTCTATCGCTTCGGCGCCTGCCTCCCAAGGCAATGGGCGTGTGACCAACCTTGGGTCGAGTGGCAGATTGAACGTCTGGAGTGAATCGAGATAAGCGCGATACCGTTCCTGAGCGTAGTAATGTTCCTCTGGTCCGCGGATGAAGGCCAAACGTTTGAATCCATGTTTCATCACCAGATGCGCCAACAAGGCACGCATGCCAAGGTAACTATCCACCGAAACTGTTGGCATGCCTTCCATGAATTGCGCCAGGCTGACCATTGGCAAGGGATGATAGCGATGATGAAATGACTTGATCTCAGCGGGACCCAACACGCCTCCCAACGACGACGACCAGGTGATCAACCCATCGAGCGAGCGATTGCTGACGAGGTCAAAGATGGCGTTGCGTTGAGTCTCAAAAGAGTCTGCGGCTTGCAAACGTCCCCCCGGAAAGCAGATCAAGTTAACGTCCTGCCGAATGGCAGCATTGAGCAAACTGGGCCAAATGACAAGGCTGGCGCCGGTATGTAAGCTGGCAAAGAGAAATCCGATGGTGGGGCGATTGGCAGGCATGAGGTATTTGCCTCTTTCGAAATTAGAGTTTACTATGGTTTTGCCTTCCTTTTGCCCCCTTCCAGGGGCTTTTTGGAACAGGACGGTTTTGTCCAAGTGTATCGCGCCAAAATCCAAGCCCACCTTGCTAAGATGACAGTCATGATGCCTTGCATCTCTTCAGGTGAAGGCGATTTTGGCCCCAGTCCAACCAAAATCCAATTCATCGGAGACACTTTATGACGCTAAAAACACTACCACCCATCTCCCGCTCGACCGAAAAATTCAGCCTGAAGAATTTTTTCCATTCCATTTGGCGTCAACGCTGGCTGTACTTCCTCATGATGCCTACGTTGATCTATTTTGCGATCTTCAAGTATGGTCCGCTTTGGAACGCGCAGATCGCCTTCAAGGATTTCAAACCCTTGCTGGGCGTGATGGGCAGCCCGTGGGTGGGTTTCCAACATTTTGAAACGTTCGTCAATTCGTTTTATTTCACCGACCTGCTCACCAACACGGTCTTTTTCAGCCTGGCAAAGTTGATCTTGGGTATGCCGCTGGCCATCGTCTGCGCCATTGCCCTGCACGAGACCTGGTTCCTGCGCTATCGCACCTTCGTGCAAACGGTCATTTATTTGCCACACTTTCTTTCGTGGGTTATCATGTTTGGTGTTTTGCTGGTCATCCTCTCACCGGGGAATGGCTTGCTTAACGCGATCATCGAACAGTTTGGGGGTGACCCGATTCCCTTCCTGACCTCGCCGAATCATTTCCGTTGGGTGGTCATCTTCTCCGATATTTGGAAGGAGACAGGTTGGAGCACAATCTTATATCTTGCTGCGCTTCTCGCCATCAGCCCGGACCTGTATGAGGCGGCAGCGGTAGACGGCGCGACGCCCCTTCAGCGTATCTGGCACATCTCCATCCCAGGCATCATCCCTGTGATCGTACTGGTGACCCTGCTCCGCATGGGAAATATCCTCGATGCCGGGTTCAATCAAATCTTTGTGTTGTATTCCGTACCTGTCTATAGCGTGGGTGACATCATCGATACCTGGGTCTATCGACAGGGCGTACTGCAATTCCAATTCAGCCTTGCGACGGCCGTCGGTTTCTTCAAAGGCGTGATCGGGCTGGTTTTGATCCTGATCTCAAACCAGATCGCCAAGCGTGTCGCACAGCAGAGTCTGTTCTAGGAGAGATGCCATGTTGAGATCCAAAACCCGTGATGCTATCCTCTTCCAGATCGGACTCGCGGTCTTCCTGACGATCATCCTGCTCCTGATTCTGCTCCCGTTCTGGCGCGTGATCGTGACAGCGTTCATCCCGCTCGATATTTACACCCGTGAAGGGATTCCCTTCTTCCTTTCCCCCACCGAATGGACGTTCGAAGCGTTCAACCAACTGCTGGGACATTCCATGTTCCCACGCGCGGCTCTGAATAGCATCATCATTACTTTGTTGGGAACTGCCATCAGTCTGGTGCTGACCGTTCCACTTGCATATGGACTCTCCACCCGCAACCTGCCGGGACGCAAATTGCTCATGACCCTGGTGCTTTTTGTCTACCTTTTTAGCCCCGGCTTGATCCCGATCTACCTGCTCATCACCGGCATGAACCTGACGAATAACTATCTCGCCATCATCCTGCCGCCGGCGGTCAGCGTGTACAACACGCTGGTAATGATGAGCTTTTTTGAAGGTCTGCCCGAAGATCTAAAGGACGCTGCCCGCATCGATGGCGCGAATGAGTTACAGGTCTTGTGGCATGTCATCCTGCCGCTGTCCAAACCGATCTTGTTAACCATCGGACTCTTCTATGCAGTCTACTTCTGGAACGAGTTCTTCACTCCGCTGCTGTATTTGAACGACAATGACCTGATGCCATTGCCTGTGCTGTTGCGCAACATCCTCATCTCAGCCAGTTTCAACGAATATGTGGAATACAACGCCTTCAGTTCTTCCTCCATTGAGTCGTTGAAAGCAGCAGGCGTTTTGATCACCATGATCCCCATGCTTTTGGTCTACCCGTGGATTCAACGCTACTTCACAAAGGGTACGTTGGTCGGCGGCGTCAAAGGATAGTTTTCATTCGGTAATAAGGGATTCCATCGATAGATGAGTCTCTCGTCAATTAACAAATCCATATAAGGAGAAGAAGATGAAAAGCTGGAAAATGATCTTTATAGTCTGTCTTCTGGTTGTGAGTCAGGTATTGGCATCCTGTGCGCCAGCCGCCACACCCACTGAAGAACCTGCAGCGACCGAAGCTCCGGCTGAGCCGACTGTGGAACCCTCCCCGACGACCCCGCCAGAACCCGTTGACATCGTGCTCTGGGCTCAGGCAACCGTCACCGAAGCTGGCGCTCCACCCGATGATTGGGTCGCGTACGACATCATTCGCGAAGAACTCAACATCAACCTGACCTACGTGATCGTCCCAACCGGCGCCGACGGCGAAGCCAAGATCAATGCTGCCGCAGCCGCCAATGACCTGCCCGATCTTTTCCAGATGGTCAGCGCCAACAACGACAACCGCGGCGCCCTGCTCCGCCTTGTTGACCTCGGCTTGATGGCTCCCGTTGGCGACATGATGCCGCTCATGCCCGAACGCGTCAAACTGCACTACAACGACCAACTGGCACTCGACCTTGTCACCTTCTACGGCGAACAGTATGGTCTGCCCGAACCACCTCCCATTCCGAAGCGCGAAGGTCTCGTCATCCGCAAGGACTGGTTGGACAAACTCGGCCTCGACGTCCCCACCACACCCGAAGAACTCTTTGCTGTAGCCGAAGCCTTCACCACCCAAGACCCCGATGGCAATGGCAAGAACGATACCTATGGCTTTGGCGGCTTCCTCAACGGAGAAGGCTTGGGCACTCGCTTCGACTTCATCATGGGCGCATACGGCGTACCCGGAGTTTGGAACTTCACTGGCAACGGTGACTTCGGATTAAATGTCCGCAGTGAAAACTACCCCGAAGCGCTGGCGTACTTCAAGTCGCTGGTGGATGCGAAAGTGATCGACCCCGATTGGCCCACCCTCACCCGCGATGACTTCCGCGCCCGTTGGAAGCAAGGTTCCTTCGGCATCATGTGGGAAGACTTTGCGGCACTGACCAACAAGTCGAACTATGAACCCTTTGACACGAACTTCCCCGATGCTGAATGGATCCCCGTCGCCGCGCCAACCGGACCTGATGGCGATACCTACTACGGTGTCTACACTGGCCGCGGACAGATCTTCGGCGTCTCGCAGAAAGCTGCAGATGATGGCAAGAAGGAAGCCATTGCCCGCCTGCTCGAATGGATGGCAACTGATGGATACTATCTGCTTGGCTTCGGTGAAGAAGGCGTGAACTTCATCATCGATGATAACGGCAATATCTCCACAGAAGGTCTCGATCCTGTACAGGCGTACACGGCTCCGGAACGCCAACCATACACTCAGATGCGCAACCAGTTGATCTTCTACAACTCGGAACAGGAAATCGTTGCCCGCTATCCCACTTATGAGACGATCGCCGGCCGCTTGATGGACCCGATGGCATTCCTCGGCTTTTTCCAGAATGAGCCTTGGGTGGATGGACGCGGTATTCAGGTCATCCTGCCGCCTGCCAACGCCGCCGACTTCAACCGCTACTACACAGAAGGTCTCATTCAGTTCGTGCTCGGTCAGAAAGAGCTCAACGATGAAACCTGGGCTGAGTACCTCGCCGGACTCGATTCGCTCGGCGCCGCCGATTACGAAGCTGCTGCCCAGCAATCCTTGATCGATGCTGGCTTGCTCAAGTAACCAGCGCTGACGAAAGTAACCAAGGCGGGCGGCGACAAACCGCCCGCCTTACTCTGAACCCTATGACCACACCCTTCTCTCTCAAGATCGCCTACATCGGCGGCGGCAGCCGCGACTGGGCACGCAAGTTGATGATCGACCTTGCGCTCTGCCCTGACCTCACAGGGGAAGTCGCACTCTACGACATTGACATGGACTCCGCACGTCTCAATGAACAACTGGGCAATTGGATGCAGACCCAGCCCGGTGTCCGTTCTACATGGCGTTATACAGCCGTATCTACCTTGAGAGAGACATTGCACAACGCAGATTTTGTCATCATCTCCATTCAACCC
>JAHDWC010000189.1 GCA_023382575.1 Anaerolineales bacterium | reverse complement strand
TAATAGCACATATATTCTACGAAATAAATCTCTTCATTAAAAATTAACAATCACAGTTTCAGGGAATCCTCGAGTTCGTTTGCTGCCATCAGATTTTATAGGCTCAACTTTTATTCTTCCATCATTCTCCATTAAACCTAAAGCCTGGCGCATATGTTTTGCTATATAGGAAGACTCTTCTTCAACAAATTTTTGGATTTCAGAAACCATTACTCGTTTTCCAGAAAATTTATTTTGAAGTTCCCTAGCGAGGTCATGTGAAGGGTCTACAGAAAGTAGAATCATTTGTGCAGGATTGGTTTTGTCTGAAAAATGAAAGCCGCTTTCAGGGTCAACCTTCCAAAAAGCTTCTTTCATTTTTATAAAACCAAGAGGATGTTTACTGGCAAAAAAGAGATAATAAATTACTCTGCCCTTTTCATCTTGCATTTCGAAATAACGAACATATTTCGCACAAGTTTCCAGTTGAGTTTGATAAAGCTGTTTCAATGCTTCTAAACGGTTGCTGCTATTCGATATTATTTGTAGAGCTTGTGAACTCCCAAATAAGTCAATGATATGTTGACGGGTATTGGCATCAGGGTGTTCTATAAACCGATTTATAAAATCTGCCATGATATTTATGAAAATCTCGGTTTTAGTGTTTGACAATAAATCTTTCACGAGAGAAAAAGGTATTCCTTTGAATCCAAATGGATCAACAAAAGCAAAAGTGGGAGCCAAATTAAGGTTTTTTGCTTTCAAATCACTTAGTATCTCGCCTACGGTTTTCTCAAATTCTGATACTTCCGTGTATATTGAAAAATTAGAGGGAACATTCATTCCAGCTATTTCACTTTTCAAGTGTTCTATTCGATCTTCTCGCTCATCGATAAAGATGAAGGTGATTTCCCGATTGTTGAGCCTCCCAAAATGATTCATTGCTTTCTTGATAGCAATTATTGGTGAGCCATCTTCCCCACCTTTATACCGCCCGGGTCCACAAAAGCCATCAAGATAAATAATCCTTTGGTTGTAGGTAGATAAGATTGGAAACCATGCATCAAGATAGCGTTCTAGGATGTCATGTTTTGCTTTTGTGTGTGGTTCGATTTCCCATAATGATTGCATCGGCTTTGTCATATTTATCCTCCTGCTTTTGCTTATCGATTTTGCGATTATAACCTTGTTAATCTGTCTTTAATTGTATAATCCGGTTGTTTGACGGTGGAAAATTACCCATGCCTGAACCCAAACGCCCTCTCAAAGTCTTTCTCTGCCACGCTTCTGCGGATAAACCCGCTGTACGCAGTTTGTATAAACGCCTTGTTGCTGATGGTGTAGATGTGTGGTTAGATGCTGAAAGTCTAGTTGCGGGGCAAAACTGGCAGGTTGAAATCCCCAAGGCAATTTGCGAATCAGATGTAGTAATTGTTTGTTTGTCTGAAAAATCAATTAATAAAGAAGGTTATGTTCAGCGGGAAATTAAGTTTGCCCTTGATGTTGCGGATGAAAAGCCTGAAGGAACTATATTTATTGTTCCTGCAAAACTTGAAGAGTGCAGTGTTCCTGACCGATTGGGTATGTATCACTGGGTGGAATTGTTTGAAAAAGATGGATACGAAAGACTTTTACGTGCATTGCGCTTGCGAGCAGATAAGATTGATGCAACTTTACAAATCAAGAAGAATTGGCTGCCTAATATTTCGTCGTCTCCTAAAAAGTCTGTAGAAGTTAAAAAAACAATTGCAAAAAAGAAAAACCTGTTACATCAATACCAAAGGTAAATAATCAAATTGCTTATTGGCTTGGCGGTATTACAATTTTTGTTTTAGGAATTGTATTGCTATCTTCGCTCAATGATTTATTGATATTTCCAAAACCTACTCCAACTCATACTTTGGTGATATTCACTTTAACGCCGTCTCAAATTGTAAAACCTAGCGTGACACTTTCGTCAACCCCTACTGTTACACAGACTCATAGTCCCACAGCTACAAAAACGTTTACACCCATACCTGCTCCAACATCGACTGAAGTTTTTTCAACATCTTGCACCTTTTTTGTTACAGATGCGAAAAGTGAAAACAGATGTTCTTGTAACAGCATTTCATGTTTTTGTTATTATGATGCTAACTTAAGTGATGGTTTTAATTATTCTCCCTCAAATTATTATACAGCAAGCAGGTCTGATGTAAATCAAAGAACACAAGCAAATGGTGGGAAATGTACTCCCTGAGTAAATAAAAAATTAAGTTCCTGACTTAGGTGATTCTGTTGTCATTCCATAAGTTATAATCCCTCCGCAACAAATCTAAAATCGTAAATCGACAATCGGAAATCAAATGTCTTCTTCTTTTCAATCCATCATCCTCAAACTACAAGACTTCTGGGCATCCAAGGGATGTCTCATCACCCAGCCGTACTACACCCAGGTTGGCGCAGGGACGATGAATCCCAACACCTTCCTGCGCGTGCTCGGACCCGAACCGTGGAACGTGGCGTACGTCGAGCCGTCTGTGCGCCCCGACGATGGACGCTACGGCGAGAACCCCAACCGCTTCCAACTCCACACCCAATTTCAGGTCATCCTCAAGCCCGACCCCGGCAACCCGCAAGAGTTGTATCTCGAGTCGCTCAAAGCCCTCGGCATCGACCCACGCCAGCACGACATCCGCTTCGTGGAAGATAACTGGGAGCAGCCCGCCATCTCCGCGTGGGGCTTGGGCTGGGAGGTCTGGCTCGACGGGCAGGAGATCACGCAGTTCACCTACTTCCAGCAGATGGGCGGCGTGGCGCTCGACCGCGTCCGCGCCATGTACGATCTCTTCTCCGCCGAAGCCGACGCCTGTCTCGCCGCCGGTCTCATCGTCCCCGCGCACGACTACGTCCTCAAATGCTCGCACTCCTTCAACATCCTCGACACCCGTGGTGCCATCTCCGTCGCCGAACGTCAAGCCTTCTTCCGCCGCATCCGCGAACTCGCGAGGGGAGTGGCACTGGCGTATGAAGAGCAGAGGAAAGGGCTGGAGTATCCGTTATTGAAAAAGACCACGGACGATAGACCATCGACCATAGCCAAACCATCGTCTGTCGTCAATGGTCCATCGTCGTTCCTTTTCGAAATCGGTGTTGAGGAATTACCCGCTAGCGACGTGGACACTGCTTATGAACAACTCAGCCAGCGGATTCCGACTCTGCTCGATGAACTTCGACTTGACCACAAAGACATCCGCATCTTCACAACCCCGAGGCGGCTCGTTGTTTCTGTAGCCTCTCTCTCCCCGAATCAGCCCGACCGTGAAGACCTCGTCAAAGGTCCGCCCGCCGACAAAGCCTTGGACAAAGACGGCAAGCCCACTCAGGCTGGCTTGGGTTTCGCCAAGAAGAACAACATCGACCCTGCTTCCTTGGAAGTCCGCGAAGAAGGCAATAACAAATACGTCTTCGCTCTCGTCAAACAGACCGGACGCCCCACCCCCGAAGTCCTCGCCGAAGCGCTGCCCAAGTTGGTGGCGGATATCAAGTTCGAGAAGTCCATGCGCTGGAACGACTCTGGCGTCGCATTCTCACGCCCCATTCGCTGGTATGTCGCCCTGCTCGGTGACATGGTTATCCCGTTCGAATATGCTGGCGTCGTGAGCGGCAATGTGACGCGTGGCTTGCGCCCCTATGATTCTCCAGAAATGACCATTCCTTCCGCCGAAAAGTATTTCGACGTGATTCGGGAATTGGGCATCGTGTTAGATAAAGAAGAACGCAAAGCATCCATCGTTGCGCAGGTCAACCAAGCCGCAGCCCTCATTGGTGGTGAAGCGATTATTGAAGATGGATTATTGAATGAGGTCACCAACCTGATCGAAATGCCCACCGCCGTGATGGGTGGCTTCAATGAGGAATTTCTTGCCCTGCCGCGTGATGTGCTTATTTCGGTAATGAAGAAACATCAGCGTTATTTCCCAATCCAACGTGTAGAGGCGACCCTACAGGGACAAACCGGCAAATCTTCTAGCAAGTCTTCTTCGCAATCGAGCGCATCGTCAGACCTTGGCGGGTCGCCCCTACTCTCGCATTTTATTGCGATTAGAAATGGCGACGACATCGGCGTGGATACCGTCCGCGAAGGGAACGAACACGTCCTCGGCGCGCGCTTTGCCGACGCCAACTTCTTCGTCCGCGAAGATGTCAAACTCAAGCTGGAAGACTATCGTCCCAAACTCTCCTCGCTGACCTTCCACACCAAGCTTGGTTCCATGCTCGACAAATCCGACCGTATGTTGAAACTCGGCGCGGAAGTGGGCGCGATGCTTGGCTACAAAGACGCGACCCTCGTCAAACATTATGCACGTGCCGTTTATCTTTCCAAAGCGGACCTGGTCACGCAGATGGTCACCGAAATGACCTCGCTACAAGGCATCATCGGTGGGGAGTATGCGTTGCGTTCTGGTGAATCTGCCGAAGTGGCAAAGGCGATTGCTGAGCAATATCAAACCGTCCCGCAGACAAAAGCAGGACTTGTCGTGGCATTGTCCGACCGTCTCGACTCGCTGGTTGGCTTGTTCGCGGCGGGACTGGCTCCCACCGGCGCGAAAGACCCCTTCGGTTTGCGCCGCGCTGCGATTGGTGTTGTCCAACCGCTGATCGAGCATGACGTGGACTTCGACCTTGCACTTGCTATCAAGCAGTCCGCGAAGACTCAGCCTATTGAAGTGACCGAAGATGCGCAGAAGCAGATTCTCGAATTCATCGCTGGACGTCTCTCGGTTGTGTTGAAGGACGCCGGTTACAAACATGACATTGTCGAAGCGGTACTGGCGGCGCAGTCCGCTAACCCGGCGGCGGCGGCTCGGGCGGTGAAGCAACTCACGGGTTGGGTGATGCGCGAGGATTGGCAATCCATCCTGCCGGGCTATGCGCGCTGTGTGCGCATCACCCGCGACCAAAAAGAATCCTTCAAGGTCGATGAAAAAGCCTTTGTGGAAGCAGAGGAAAAGGTGTTGTTCAAAGCCATCCAAGAAACTGCCAACCACAAACCATCCACTGTCAACGAATTCTTGGAGATCGTCGTCAAACTGATTCCATCCATCAACGCCTTCTTCGATAAGGTGCTGGTGATGGCAGAAGATAAAAAGGCGAAGGAAAATCGCCTGGGTTTGTTGCAGAAGATCGCATCGCTCTCAAACGGCATCGCAGACTTCAGCAAGCTCGAAGGGTTCTAAACGAAAAGCGGCTCATCACGAGCCGCTTTCTTATTAAAGGGAAATTAGACTTTCCGTTAATCGGACAAGTTTGGTTATAATTTTGGCACTCAAAAGTGGGGAAGCGAATGTCAGTTCATCCGTACATCGTTCTTTTCATCGCAGCAACTCATTGGAAGGAGAAGATTGTATGTCCAGGTTAATGACTCGAACCATCCTCACCGTGTTGATCTGTCTTGGCATCTTAGCCGCTGTCTTTGTCAGTGTGCGCGCCGCATCGTTAAGCGCCGAAAAGGAATCATTGGGGATGTACGTCCTGAGTGGCGGATTCGTCAACCCGCTGGTGGAGCAATCTGCCCCGGAACCGGCTGCGCCTCAGACTCAGCCGAAGATGTATCCTGGTGGTGAAGGCGGTGGTCATGGTGGATGCGAATCTGAATACATAGACCCAAACGACTTGTAAACGTCACATCTCATGATAGTAGAAAAGGGACAGGTTGAAAGCCTGTCCCTTTTTCTTTATCCTGAAACAGGAGGGCGCCATGAAAAAACTAATTCCGACATTTGTGATCTGTATTTCGCTGTTGGCTGCTTGCGGTGCGCCTCCTTTGGAGGGAGGAACTGGCGAGGAACCCGTTGAGGAACCACAAGAAGCGCCAGCTGCCGAAGAACCGCCATTTGAAGAAGGAATTCCCACCTCTGCTCCGGCTATGCCGGTCGATTCACCCAGACCCAGTTTCCCTGAAACCGCTCCCACATTCACGCCAGCGTCACTGTCTATGAATCCGCTGTCCAATCCGGCTCAGCCTTCGCTGACATTTCTCCGATCCTGTTCAGGAGGTATGTAGACCATTATTACAGTTTTCAGCTTTTAGGCGCCTATGCAGATGGAACCTGGATGAAGGATGAGGATGTAATAGATACCTTTGCTTACGAGCAAGTCGTGGACGTATATGACCTCAAGGGCTTTTATGGAAACACTCTTCTCCATGATGTCACTGAATTGGACCCACCCTATTGCGGTTCAATATACATCGGCTCGAATATGGACACCAGTTCTGGCTGGCAATTTGCGTTCTATCAAGGCTGGCAGGTTACCCAACGTCCGTGGACGGATATTTCCGTGGATGCGGATTATTACATAGAGGCAGTTGCAGATTGGTTCTCCGCACAGGGAATCGCCGCCCCGAATGTGCAGATCACCCGCGTTGTCCGCGTGGACCTCGATGGGGATGGCGTAGACGAAGTCTTTATCTCAGCTTCTTATTTCAAATCGCCGAATCCTGAGAGTCCGCTGGCAGAATATGGCGACTACTCCATTGTGTTGCTTAGAAAAGTATCGGGAGATGCAGTCATCACCCTGCCTGTGGTGGCGGATGTCTATCATTTCAGCCAGCCAGAAGCGGCTTATCCATACACCTATCTACTTTCCAGCTTTCTGGACTTGAATCAAGATGGCAATCTCGAAGTCATTTTGGATGTGACCCGTTGGGAAGGATATGGCATCCTCATTTTCGAGATAAAAGGATCGGAAATCATCCAGGCGTTGACAGAAATCTGCGCGGAATAGCCCGAAGAATTTTGTGATATTTGTCAGGTTGCGGATTGCCCGTATCAAATCTATAATTCACATTGGAAATGTCCGCTTTGGCGTTTTGCCGAAGCTCGACCGACTTGAAATAGGATTTTTCAATGAACGATGCGGGTCATGACCCTCTTCAACAAGCTGAACAACTTCTGAAAGAAGGCAAAAAGCAGGCAGCAACCGCCCTTTTGGCGGGGTACCTGCAAGGGCACCCCAACTCCGCGCGAGCCTGGTGGCTGCTTAGTTTTGCCTTGCCAGATGTCAACAAACAGATCGACTGTCTGGAACGTGCCTTGCGCATCGAGCCGCAAGCCCCGCAGGTGATCGCCCGCCTCCAAAAGCTGAAAGGGACTCCTGCCACCCCGGCCTTTGTCCCCCCGTTTGTGGATTCTGACGAAGTGCTCAAAGAGTCCCATCCACTCCCAGCGCAGAGGCAAACCCCGTCGAAGCCTGTGCCCGTACCGAAGCCAGTGGCGCCGGTCAGTCAGCCGCTCAAAGTGGAGCCACCCGTCTCAACCCCTGCAGCGCCCAAAAAGAAAAAGGGCAAAGGCATGCAAATTGCTATCTTTGCCGGGTTGGGAGTCTTCGCCGTCGTTGTGCTGGGAATCGTCGGCTTGATGGTGATGCGCGGATTGCGCACATCCGCCCCAAGTGCGCCAATGGAGTCGGTCACGCAGATTCTCCTTCCCCCTACATGGACTCCCACAGCTACGCCAACTTTGCGTCCCAGCCTGACGCCTTTCGTCACCGTTGCCCCTGCCACCCCAACCTCGGCATTTGTCACGCCGCAAGCGCAGGAGACTGTTCCCGCTTCCAAGATCGGACCTTATGTTGGTTATCGCGCGCCGAACTTCACGTTGAACGATGTCAATCAAGATAGTCCGATCAGTTTGAGCAGCCACTCTGGCAATGTGGTGCTGGTCTTGTTTTGGACGACCACTTGTGCATTTTGTGAAGCACAAATGTCTGCCTTGCAAATGATCTACCAAGTCTACGCGGATGATGGGCTGACCGTTCTGGCGGTCAACTCGGGCGAACGTGAAAACATCAT
>JAHDWC010000188.1 GCA_023382575.1 Anaerolineales bacterium | reverse complement strand
TCGCAGATTTTCAAATTTACTTTTGTCATTTATCCTCTCTCCATAACTAGGATTTCTTGTTCGGATAATCCATACAATTTACAGAATAAATAATAATGCCCCCATTCCTAATTTTAGGTCTATTAAACCGCTTCTCAAATTGCCCAATGACACCCGGAGTAGCCATGTGTGTAATTCCCTTTGCCTGATTATAGCAAAGGTAAGAACGGGTATCTTCCAACCCGACCGTCTTATTAACCCATCCCGTCGGGGCGGACAGTTGTCCGCCTCTTCCGTTTTTCCCCCTGCGGTTCTGTTTAGTTCCCCCGCAGTTCCATTTAGTTCCCCCACGGTTCTGTTTAGTTCCCCCGCAGTTCTATTTAGTTCCCCCGCGGTTCTGTTTAGTTCCCCCGCAGTTCCATTTAGTTCCCCCACGGTTCTGTTTAGTTCCCCCACGGTTCTGTTTAGTTCCCCCGCAGTTCCATTTAGTTCCCCTGCGGTTCTGTTTAGTTCCCCCACGGTTCCATTTTGTTTCCATGCCTTTCGGTTTTGTCCACTGACAGGCTGAGGTTGCCCCCATAACATTTTTGTAAGTTGACAAGCCCCTGTATTTTCTGCATACTGAAATTACGTTCTGGGGGCGTTCCCCGGACACAACGTAATAAGGAGGATTTCATTTATGACCAAAAGACCCTACCCCACGGATGTCGTTGAACAAGCCCGCAGCGTGCTGGATGCCTGGCAGCAGATCAACCCGGAGATGACCTTCGGCGATCTGACGCTGGCCATGCTGACGGGTGACGTGCAAGACACCACGCCCATCGAGCAGCAGATCATCAACCTCGAAACCCAGCTCACCAATGCCCGCAACGAGCGCGATGCCCTCTATGCCGCCATGTGGGAGAAACTCAAGCGCGTGCGCGCAGGCGTCAAAGCCAACTACGGCGACGACTCCTCGCAGTATGAAATGGTCGGCGGCACGCGCCGCAGTGAACGCAAGACGCCCGCCCGCAAGGCAGCCCCCACTGGGCAAACTCTGATTTGTAAAAGAGACTGTCAGACATGGCGGTCTCTTTTTTTTTCAATGCAAGTCATCCCGAAGGATGAAGCGACATAGAAACGCTGGACACTAAATACATGACCCTTCGCAGCCTTCCAAATGGCATGATGCTTGATATGCGTCCATATTCACAAGGTAAGCAATCTGTAATCCTTAATCCAGCCTGCCTGCGGTATAACTAGATAATCTTTGTTGTTTTAGCAAGCACCCGGAGGTTGCGATGAGTGCAATCAAGACAAAAAAGCCGACAAAAAAAGAGGGCGGCAGCACCTTCGGCTTCAAACGGAATCAGACGCCATCCCGTACTGCGTTGATCTATCTCATCTTTGGGGTGCTATGGATTTTGTTAACCGACAGGGTGGTTAGTTTCTTCCTGCCCACCATCCCCAGCACGGCCCTGGCGCAAACGCTCAAGGGATTGCTGTTCGTGGGGACGAGCGCCCTGCTGGTCTACGTCGTATTACAGCGCGATATGCGCGCCCTCGCTGAAAGTGAACAACGCTATAAACTGCTGTTCGAGAGCAACCCCCAGCCCATGTGGGTCTATGACCTCGAAACGCTGGCTTTCCTCATGGTCAACGATGCGACTGTGAACGAGTACGGCTACTCGCGCGAAGAATTCCTAAGCATGACGCTTAAAGACATCCGCCCGGTCGAAGATATGCCGATCTTGACGGACAGATTGACACAGGAAACCCGTCCGCTGCAAAAGTCGTACGGCTGGCGGCATCGCAAGAAGGATGGCACGCTCATCGACGTGGAAGTCACCTCGCACATCATGCAGTTCGATGGGCGTCCCGCGCGGCTGGTGCTGGCCAACGATGTGACCGAACGCAAGCAGACCGAGAACGCGCTTAAGATCAGTGAAGAGAATTATCGCAGTCTGGCAGAGACGTCTGATACGGCCATCGCCGTGCTCGACTATGACGGGCGACTGCAATATGCCAACCCCGCCAGCCTGCACGTCTGGAACGACCCGCATCTGGTCGGCAAGACCGTCTTCGACCTCTTCCCCGAAGAAACCGCCCAACAATACCTGACCGTCATCCGCCGGGTGATCGATGAAAAATCCATCGACCTGAGCGAATTCGAGGAGAACATCAAGGGACGTCCGATGTGGTTCCGCATCAGCCTCAGCCCGTTGAAGAACGCCGATGGCTCGGTGACCACCCTGCAGTTGAACGCGCATGACATCACCGCCAGCAAGCAAATGGAGCGGTCGCTGCGCGAGTCGGAGGCGCGCTTCCGCACGCTGGTGGAGCAGATGCCGGCCGTCACCTACACCGCCGCGCTCGATGAAGTCAGCACCACCTTATACATCAGCCCGCAGATCAAACAATATATGGACTTGTCTGGCGAGAAGGGCAAGACCTGGCTGGATTATTTGCACCCCGAAGACCGTCCGCGCGTGCTCGCCGAACTGGCGCAGAGCCACAAAAGCGGCGAACCCTTTGAAACCGAATATCGCGTCCTCACTCCCGACGGCAAATTGATCTGGTTCCGCGATACAGCCCGGCAGGTGTTGGATAAAGGCGGCCAGCCGGTCTGCGTTCAGGGACTGATGTTCGACATCACCGAACGCAAACTGGCAGAAGAGGCGCTGCAAGCCAGCGAAGCCAAATACCGCAGTCTGATCGAAAGTTGGGATAACTCCATTGGGCTGGTAGACCGTGACGACCGCTACCTGTACATCAACGAGGTCGGCGCGCGCTGGTACGGCAAGACTCCGCAGGAGATGATCGGCAAGTCACTGCACGAGCTTTTCCCCGAATACTATCAAGACCCTGTCTCGCCCATCGTGCGCGAGGTCTTCGAGCACAATCGCGGCGTGGTACGTGAAGTGCCCTCCCGCACCCGAAAAGGTCATTGGTTCCGCATCAGCGTGCAACCCGTGCGCGACGCCCACGGAAACGTCACCCATGCCACCATCAACTCAATGAACATCACCGAACGCAAACTGGCAGAAGAGGCGCTGCAAGCCAGCGAAGCCAAATACCGCAGTCTGATCGAAAGTTGGGATAACTCCATCGGGCTGATGGACCGTGATGGACGCTACCTGTACATCAACGAGATCGGTGCGCGCTGGTACGGCAAGACCCCGCAGGAGATGAGCGGCAAGTCGCTGCATGAGCTTTTCCCCGAATACTATCAGGAGCCCATGACGCCCATCGTGCGTGAGGTCTTCGAGCACAATCGCGGCGTGGTGCGTGAAGTGCCTTCCCGTACCAGAGATGGGCAGTGGTTCCGCATCAGCGTGCAGCCCGTGCGCGATTCCGACGGGAACGTCACCCATGCCACCATCAACTCGATGAACATCACCGAACGCAAGCAATCCGAAGAGGCGCTGCGCAGCAGGGAACGCATCCTACGGCTGTTCGTGGAACATTCCCCGGCCGCCATCGCCATGTTCGACCGGGAGATGAAGTACATCATCGCCAGCCGCCGCTATCTCGCCGACTATCGCCTGGGCGATCAAGACCTGACCGGGCGCTCGCATTATGAGGTCTTCCCAGATGTACCCGACCGCTGGAAGGAAATCCACCAGCGCTGTCTGACGGGCGTCATCGAAAAAGCGGACGAAGACCCCTTCCCTCGTGCCGACGGGCGGCTCGATTGGGAGCGTTGGGAGATCCATCCCTGGTATCAGGATGACGGCGAGGTCGGCGGGCTGATCCTCTTCTCCGAGATCATCACCGAACGGGTGCAAGCCAAGGAAGAGATCGAAATCCTCTCGCGCTTCCCTGCTGAAAACCCCAACCCCGTCCTGCGCTGCGACCTGGAAGGACGTCTGTTGTATGCCAACCCGGCCAGTACGCCCATCCTGGAACTGTGGAACTGTCAGGTCGGCGATCTGCTGCCGGAAGAATGGTATGGGTACATCACCTCTTCCTTTGCCAGCGGCTATCAATTGCACCGCGAACTCCAATGCGGCGGGCAGATCTTCACCGCGCGCATAACGCCCATCCCCAATAAACGATACGTCAACATCTACGCCGTCGACATCACCGATCGCAAACAAGCCGAGTTGGCCCTGCTCGCCAGCGAGGAGCGTTACCGCCAAACACTCGACTCGATGATGGAAGGCTGTCAGATCCTCGACTTCAACTGGCGCTACATCTACATCAACGACGCCGCCGCCCAGCAGGGGCGCAGCACGCGCGAAGAATTGTTGGGGCGCACCATTCTGGAGATGTATCCCGGCATCGAGTACAGCCAAACCTTTTCCATCCTGCGCGACACGATGGAAAAACGCATCACGCGTCAGGTGGAGAACGAATTCACCTATCCAGATGGCTCCACCGGCTGGTTCGAGCTGACCGTCCAACCTGCCCCTGAGGGCATCGTCGTGCTCTCCTTCGACATCACCGAACGCAAACGCGCCGAAAAAGCCCTGAGAGAAAGCGAACAGCATTACCACCTTTTATTCGAAGACTCGCCCATCTCGCTCTGGGAGGAGGATTTCTCCGAAGTTAAAAAACATCTCGATGCGTTGAGGAAACAGGGCGTGGTCGATTTCCTCGAATACTTCGAAGACCATCCCGAAGCCGTCGCAGAGTGCGCCCAAAAGATCGTCGTGCTCGACCTGAACAAAGCCGCGCTGAAGATGTACGGCGCGACCGACAAGGAAGAACTGGTTAAGATCACCATCGATAATCTGGTCAATGGCGGGTTCAGTCATCTCGCCGAAGAGATGAACGCCATTGCTGAAGGTCGGACGTATTTCAATTGGGAAGGCAGCGATGTCACCCTAGCGGGCGAACCTATCGACATCCATTTGAGTTGGGTAGTGGTGCCGGGGCATGAGCACGACTTCTCGAAGGTCATCGTCACCACCATCGACATCACCGAACGCAAGCGGGCGGAGCGTGAAATCCATCAGCGCACCGAGGAACTCCTGCTCATCAACGCCTTAAACGAAGCCGCCAACAGCGGCGAAGACATCGAGACCATCGTCGAGATCTTCACGCGTGAGGCGCGCGACATGTTCAACTGTCAGGATGCAGCTGTCTATCTGCTCACCCCAGACGGGCAACACCTTGAAATGCAAAGTACCACTGTCCCCAAGAGGATGATCGAACAGATCGAAAAATACATCGGCATCACGATCCCCAGAATCCGCATCCCCGTCCGCCCCGGCAGTTACACCACAGAAATGCTCTCACGTCCGCAGGGACATTTCACCAGTGACCCTGCCGAAATCCAAAAGTGGATCGCCGAATTCACCGAGACGGCATTTCTGCCGAATGTACTGCGTTCTGCCATCAAGAAATTCATCCCGCAGATCCACAAGATGCTTGGCATCAACTCCACCGTCATGGTGCCGCTCGTCTCCAGCGGACGCACCATCGGCTTGCTGGATATGTCCACACGCGGTGAGTTCAATCCTGAGGATATGCAGCGCATCCGCATCCTCAGCCATCAGATGACTGCCGTCATCCTTCGCAGGCAAGCCGAGGCGAATGGCAAGACGCAAATCAAACGAATCACGGCGTTGAACGAGATCGACCGCGCCATCAGTTCCAGCTTCGACATGCGCCTCTCGTTGGATGTGCTCCTGCAAGAGGTCACCTCCCAGTTAAATGTGGATGCGGCCTCGGTCCTCCTACTCAACTCGGTGGATCAGTCGTTCGAATTCATCGCGGGCAGGGGCTTTCGCACGCCTGCTGTCCGCCGGTCACGCCTGCGGTTTGGCGAAGGCATGCCGGGACAGGTCGGGCTGGAACGCAGGGTGGTCCACATCCCCAACCTACATGAGAGTGGACATAACTTCATCCGCGCCGAACTGCTCAAGAGCGAGGAATTCATCGAATACTTCGGCGTGCCGCTCATCGCCAAAGGCTCGCTCAAAGGTGTGATGGAAATCTTCAACCGCACGCAGCTCACTCCCGACCCCGACTGGCTGCATTACCTCGAAACTCTGGGCGGACAAGCCGCCATCGCCATAGACAATGCGCAGTTGTTCGAGGACATCCAGCAATCGAATCAGGAACTCATCATCGCCTACGATGCGACCATCGAAGGCTGGTCGCGCGCAATGGACTTGCGCGATGAAGAGACCGAGGGACACACCCGCCGCGTCACCGACCTGACCCTCAAGCTGGCCGAACGCATGGGCATCAGCGAACAGGAACGCATCCACATGCGGCGCGGCGCGCTACTGCACGATATCGGCAAGTTGGGCGTGCCCGATAACATCCTGCTCAAACCCGGCAAGCTGACCGACGAGGAATGGGTCGTCATGCGCAAGCATCCCACCCATGCTTTTGAGATGCTCATGCCCATCAAATATCTGCGCCCCGCGTTGGACATTCCCCACAGCCATCATGAAAAATGGGATGGGAGCGGCTATCCGCGCGGCTTGCAGGGCAGGGAAATCCCATTCGCGGCGCGCATCTTCGCCGTCGTCGATGTGTGGGATGCGCTGCGCTCGGATCGTCCCTACCGCGAAGGTTGGCCGGCTGAAAGAGTCCGCAAGTATATTCAAGAACAATCCGGCAAACACTTCGACCCTGAGGTGGTGGAAGTCTTCATGAAATTGCTCGATGAGTACCCAGACTTATATTAGTCAATAAAAAAGACCGGCAGATGCCGGTCTTTTTTTCTACATCAACTTGCCAACCACGTTTTCCACTTCTTCCAAAATTTCAGCGCGCTTCACCAGCGCCTTCATCGCATTGTGATCGTTAAACAGCGGACGGTCAACATCGAGATGCTTCACATACTTACGGATGACCTCACGCGCCTTGAGTGAGCCTTTGCCCGGCGTAAACTCGCGGAAGTCCAACGCCTGCGCCGCCGCCATGAACTCAATTCCCAGCACGCCATAAGCATTATCGAGAATCTGTCCGTTCTTCAAGGCAGTATTCATGCCCATCGAAACGAAATCTTCCTGGTCCGCCGCCGCGGGAATGGATTGGATCGAAGCGGGTGTCGAAAGGATGCGCTGCTCCACGATGAGATGATCCGCTGTATATTGTGAAAGCATCAACCCGGAATAAAAACCGGGCTCATGCGCGAGGAAATCCGGCAAACCTTGAGAGAGCGCCGGATTGGTAAGGCGGTTCAATCTGCGCTCAGAGAGGACACTGACCATTGTGATGGCAGCCCCTGCCATATCCATTGGAAGCGCAACCGGCGTACCTTGGAAGTTCGCGCCGGTCAATGTCAACTTCAACTCAGGAACGAAGATAGGGTTATCGCCCACGCCGTTCAATTCGATCTCCACCTGTGAGCGCGCATACGCAATCGCATCACGCGCCGCGCCAATGACCTGCGGCGTCGAGCGCATCGAGTAGGCATCCTGCACCTTGGTCTTCATCTTGCCCGTCGTCAAGTCTGAGCCTTCGACGACCCTGGCAATATTCTGCGCCGACTTGATTGCGCCGCTGAATCCGCGCAGTTCGTGCAGTTTGGTATTGTATGGCTTCATATTTCCCAGCAATGCCTCAATCGACATCGCCGCCGCAATCTCCGCCTGTTTGAGGAAGCGTTCCATATCGTAAATATGCAGGGCAGACATCGCTGTCAACAGATTGGAACCGTTGATGGCGGCCAGTCCATCGCGTGCTTGCAAGCCGGGGATATCAATTCCCGCGCGTCGCATCGCTTCGTGACCGGGGAGTCTTTCGCCGTTAAAGAAGGCTTCTCCCTCGCCCATCAGCAAGAGCGCGGCTTGCGCCATCGGCGCCAGATCCCCACTCGCGCCGACCGACCCCTTTTGACAAACAACTGGTGTGACGCCTTTGTTAAGCATCTCCACCAGTGTCAGGGTGATCTCGGGTCTGCAAC
>JAHDWC010000187.1 GCA_023382575.1 Anaerolineales bacterium | reverse complement strand
TCTGGCAGAAATACAACAGCGTCGAGCGGTTTGAAATGAAATATCTGCCTTACAAACCACGCACGCCCAAACCGTTGCGCAATCTTGAAACTCCCGAAAGCATTTTCGACATCATTCGCTCAGAGAATGTCTTGTTACATCATCCCTATGAGACGTTTTCCCCGGTCATCGATTTTATCTCCGCTGCCGCACGGGACCCGAACGTGCTCGCCATTAAACAGACGGTGTACCGCGTTGGGTCAAATGCGCCCATCGTGGAGGCTTTGCTCGAAGCCGCCGAGCGGGGCAAACAAGTCGCCGTGCTGATGGAGTTGAAAGCCCGCTTCGATGAAGAATCCAATATCGGTTGGGCGCGTGCCTTGGAAGATGCAGGCGTACATGTCGTGTATGGCTTGGTCGGACTGAAGACCCACTGCAAAGTGTTGATGGTCATCCGCCGCGAAGGCGAAGGCATTCGCCGGTATTTGCATCTTGCCACTGGCAATTACAACGCAGTCACATCCCGTTTTTATGAAGACATCGGTATGTTTACCTGTGATGAAGACATGGGCTCCGATGCCACAGACTTGTTCAACTATCTCACCGGATATTCCACCAAGAAGAGCTATAAAAAACTGCTCGTGGCTCCCGTCAATTTACGAGAGCAGCTTGCACTCCGTATCCGACGCGAGATTGAACACGCCAAAGCTGGGAACAAGGCGCACATCATCTTCAAGATGAATTCGCTTGTGGATATGGAGATGATCCAGTTGTTGTATCAGGCTTCGCAGTCCGGCGTCAAAGTGGACTTGATCGTGCGCGGCATGTGTTGTCTGCGTCCAGGGATCAAAGGTGTCAGCGAAAATATCCGCGTGGTCAGCATCGTTGGGCGATATCTTGAACACAGCCGCATCTATTATTTTCAAAATAACGGAAGTGATGAAATCTATCTCGGCAGCGCCGACCTCATGCCGCGCAATTTGATCCATCGCGTTGAAGTAGTTTTCCCCGTTGAGAATAAAGGTCAGGTGCGTTTCCTGCGTGACAAAATTCTGGAATCCTATTTAAAGGATAACACGCGTGCACGTCTCCTCGAAACCGATGGAAAGTACAAACGCCTCAAACCCAGCGGTGACGAAAAACCGTTCGATGTGCAATCACATCTGATGGGGGAGTAGGAAGTAAAACGCACTGCCGCGTCCCTCTTCACTTTCCGCCCAGATCTGCCCGCCATGCGCCTCGATAATATGCTTTGAGATGGAAAGTCCCAAGCCCGTGCCCGAACCGGAACGCGATGAATCGACTCGATAGAATCTCTCGAAGATGCGGGTCAGACTCTCCGATGGGATTCCAATGCCCGTATCCTGCACCACGCAGCGGACTCCGCCGGGAGCGGGTTCGGCTCTCAACGTAATCTCCCCTCCAGGCTTGGTGAACTTGACCGCATTGTGAATGAGATTTACCAAAACCTGCTCCAGCCTTGATTTGTCTCCAAGGATTTCCGGCAAGCCATCCTCACATCTCACATTCAATTTCAAATTAGCGCGTTCCACTTGCGCCTTCATACGATCCGCAGCTGAATAGATCAACTTGCGCGGCGCGACGGATTCAAAATTCAATTGCACCTGTCCAGATTCAATGCGCGACAGGTCAAGCAATTCCTGTGTCATTTGGGTCAACGTATCCACTTCAGTGTGGATACGTTCCAAAAAACGCGGACCAGCTTCAGGGTCCGATAAAGCGCCATTTTGCAGGGTCTCGGTCAGGGCTTTGAGCGAGGCGAGCGGAGTCCGCAACTCGTGCGACACGTTGGAGATAAAATCCCGCCGCACGGTTTCAAGTTTGCGCACCTGAGTTAGATCCTGCGCCAGCAACAGGCTTCCCCCTTCGTGCTTATCGGGGATGACGATGATCTGCAAATATTGTTTGCGCGTGGGAAGTTCCACCGATTCGATTTGCACCTGGCGGGTTTGTTGACAACGCTTCCAGGCTTCGATGAGTTGATGGCTGCGCACCACTTGCGCCACGCTTTGCTGAGTGGGATTGTGTGCCCCAAAAAGTTTGCTTGCGGCTGGGTTGGCGAAATGTACGCGTCCATCCGCATCTGCGATGAGGACGCCGTCAGTAAGTTGTTCCAACACCGTGGCAAGACGTTCGTTCTCGGCGCGCAGCGTGGCGAGTTCCGCGCTGAACGTGGCTCGGCGTGATTCGATCACGCTGACCAGTTCATCGATCTCACGCGAGTGTGGCAGCGGATGTTTCAAGTCACGCATGAAGCGTGTGACGTGATCGACATTGCGCTTTAAATCATAAAATCGCCACGCAAACCACGCGGCGAGCAGAAAAAAGATTACTGCAAGAAAATAAGGGAGTTGGTTCATCCTTCAAACCGATAGCCCCCGCCTCGCACGGTGACGATGCGCTTTGGTTCGCTGGAATTAACTTCAATCTTTTGCCGCAGCCAACGCACATGGACATCCACAGTACGGCTGTCGCCGATATAGTCCCAACCCCATACGCGCTCCAGAATGAATTCACGTGAGAGCATTTGTCGGCGGTGTTCGGCGAGGAAGAGCAGCAACTCATATTCCTTGGGTTTGAGTTGCACTGGTTTTTCGTTCAAGATCACTTCGCGACGGGTGAGGTCGATGGTGAGATTATCAAATGTCAGAGCTTCGTGCGGCGCTGGCTCGACGGTTTTTCCGATTTCCTCGCGCAGCAGGCGGGCGCGGCGCAGTTGCGCTTTGACGCGTGCCACCAATTCCCGCATCGAGAAAGGCTTGGTCAGATAATCGTCGGCACCTACTTCCAACCCGACGACACGGTCGATCTCGTCATCGCGGGCGGTGAGCATGAGGATGGCCGTGGTCATCTCCTTGCGAAGGATGCGCGCCACTTCAAAGCCATCCATTTCTGGGAGCATGATGTCCAACACGATCAAATCAGGTTTTAACTTCCGCGCAGACTCGAGCGCTGCGCGCCCGTCTCCAACCGTCTCCACGGTATAGCCTTCTTTTTTCAAGTTATAGGCCAGGGTTTCCTGAAGCGCAAGTTCGTCTTCGACAATAAGAATTTTTTCAGCCATGGTTTGGACTATACCATAAAGGAGATTCGCATCTGTTAAGACGATGTTAAAGCAACCAGCCTGCACATCCGCAGGCTGGAGTTAGTTATGGATTCGTTTTCGGAATATCAAAGGCAGAGTGACGATCAGAGCGATGACACCGCCCATGATGAGGAGTCCGTTGGTCGAACCAACTTCAGACGCATCTTCCATGACCGGGGTGGGGGTAACCGCTTGAGCGGCGAATGCTGCGCCTGTGAGTCCCTCTGCTGAAGCTGGTGGTGGATTGAAGTTCACCAATGCCAGCGCCATGATGAGGGCAATGATCAAAATGATGATAATTCCAAAACCGGGGATGGCTTTCATCGTTTTATTTATTATAATTGTATCATGCGGTGAAATGGAGAATTCCATAACTTCCATTCCAGTCCGCATCCTTTTTGTCTATTTATTGAGACAATTTAGAGATGACTTGTACCTTTTTGCACTTTTGTTGTATAATCCGCCGAGTCATTTGCTGAACGGGAGCGGCAAATGGTATAAAATGGAGAGAAGAGTATGGAGTTGAGCATGACGGTTGGGGTGTTTAACCTTGCCCTGATAAAAGCCGGGGCAGGTTTTATATTTATAGGTTGCCAGCCCACTTCATCTTCTATTAAAAGTATGGGAAGTCATGCACGCTTCCGTTCCTGGTTTTCAGGAATTCGTTAATTCAGTCTTCGCCGTCGTTGATTCATGTCAACGGCGGCGTTACGCTTAGAATTCATCTTAGGAGCATCCATGATCAAAAAGCTTTTTGACTGGCTGAAACAGCCTCTCGGTCTGATCGCGGTGGGGATTGTCTTCCTGGCGGTGTTCAGCGCCGCTGCGTATGGGATCTACCTGACGCAGCAGTCGCCGGAACAACCCGTGCCGGAGTTCCCGCATCAGACGCACGTTGCATTTGGTATTCAGTGTTTGTATTGCCACCCGGGCGCATCCAAGGGACCCGCGGCAGGACTTCCCTCACAGTCAAAGTGTTGGGCTTGTCACAATCAAATTCAAAAAACAGTGGACAGCACGAAACTTGCTCCGCTCAAGGAAGCCGTTATCAACGGCGAACCGCTTGAGTGGGTTCCGGTCGCTATTGTGCCGGATTTCGTACAGTTCAACCATCGGGCACACGTCGCAGCAGGGCGGAACTGCGAAGAATGCCACGGTGACATGTCTCAGGTAGCCATTGCGGAGAATCCGCAGGTGATGAACATGGGGTGGTGTTTGAACTGTCATATCGAAGCCGCGGGTGACGATCAGGAAAAGCTGATCAAACTTAGCGACTGTGGCACGTGTCATTATTAAACCGGTGAAAGGAAATCAATATGAGTGAACAATTTTCCCGGCGTGATTTTCTGAAACTGGCTGGTTTGGGTGCGGCGACCACGGCGATCCTCACGGGTTGTGGTCCTGCCTCGCGTTACGTCAAACGCGAGCCGTATCAAGAGATGCCCGAATACAACTCCGTCGGTCAGAGTACCTATTACGCCACCACATGCCGCGAATGCGCGGCGGGATGCGGACTCGTCGTCCGCACCTATCAGGGACGCGCGCTCAAGACCGAAGGCAATGCGAATCATCCGCTCAACCTCGGCAAGACCTGCGCACGTGGACAGGCCACCCTGCACGGCTTGTACAATCCCGACCGTGTACGTGAACCCTCCAATGGCGATTGGGATGCCGCCATTCAGGTCGTCGCGGATGCTCTCAAGAATAACAAACCAGATGAGATCGCCTTTTTGATGGGCATGACTCCCGATCATCTCTTCGACCTCGTTACCGATATGGCAGATGCCGCCGGAATGAATGCTCCTGTCCGGTATGGTGCACTTGGACTGTTCGAAGCCCGCGCTACCCTGAGCAAGGCGGCTGAAACCCTGTTTGGTCAGGCGGGCTTGCCCTTCTTCGATGTGGGTGGGGCACAGGTGGTGCTCTCCTTTGGCGCAAACTTCCTCGAGACCTGGCTTTCGCCCGTCTCCTACACACGCGGATTTACCGGTCTGCGCGAAGCCAAGACCAAGATGCGCGGCAAACTGATTCAGTTTGAAGCGCGGATGTCTGCCACGGGCGGCAAGGCAGATGAGTGGGTTCCGCTTCGCCCTGGAACCGAAGCCTTGGTTGCGCTGGCCATTGGGCGACTCGCCGCTGAGATTCGCGGCGGCTCGATGCCACGCGCTTTCTCCAGTGTAGATCCGCTTGATGTGGCGGAAAAATCCGGCGTCAAGCTGGAAGCGCTCGAACACATCGCTGAAATGGTGGCTCACTCGACGGGTGTGCTCGCCATTCCCGGCGGCGCAGCACTCGGTCAGAGCAATGGACAAGCCGTTGCTGAAGCTGTGTTGGCGTTGAATGCCTTTGCCGACAATCTCGGCAAACCCGGCGGTGTCTATCTTTCTGCGTTGGCTCCCAACCAGAGCGATTATTCGCGTCCGGCTTCTGCTCGTGAAATGCAGGAGTTCGTCGAGAAGATGGCGAGCGGCGCGTTCAAGGTGCTGTTCGTTCATGGCGTGAACCCTGTCTTTGAGTTGCCGGCTTCGCTTGGTTTCAAAGAAGCGCTTGGCAATGTGGGACAAGTTATTTCGTTTGCGACCTTCCCCGATGAAACTGCCGCTGAAGCGGACTTTGTCTTCCCCGATCACCACGGATTGGAATCGTGGGGCTATCAGCGTGTTGCCACGGGCACAGCTTTGCCTGTCCTTTCTGGCGCACAGCCTGTGGTTTCGCCATACTACAACACCCGTGCGACTGCGGATGTCTTGATCGCTGCCGCTCAATTGGCAGGTGGAAAGTTTGCAGATGCGCTTCCTTATAAGGATGAAGTTGAGTTCCTGCAAGCCAAAGTCTCTACCTTGATGAACGAAGCAGATGGCTCTTTCTCTGCGCTGGATGCCGCGACGTTCATGGCGTATTTCCAACAGCATGGTGGCTGGTGGAAGAATAGCGACGCTCGCCTCGCGCCAGCTTCAAGCATTTTGAACAGCAACATCGACGCTACTGAAGCGGAGTTTGCTGGCGAGGGTGATTTCTTCCTTGTGCCGTTCGTCTCGCCGACGTTGGCAGAAGCGGGCGCGAACAAGCCCTGGCTTCAGGAACTGCCCGACCCGACCACGACCGTGATGTGGAATACCTGGATTGAGATCAACCCTGAAACAGCGGATGTTCTTGGCTTGCACAATGATGACATGGTCAAGGTCAGCAGTGAAGCGGGTGAATTGGAAGCCTATGTTTATTTGTACCCGGCGATCCGCCCTGATACGATTGCGATCCCCTTTGGTCAGGGACATACTGCGTATGGCCGCTATGCTGAAAATCGCGGAGCGAATCCTGCCGACCTGTTCGGTGTCCACTTCAATGAAGCGGGTGACCTGGCGTTTGCTGGTATGAAGGTAAAAGTTGAAAAGGTCCGCGAAGCCAAATCCGGCGTTGGACTCGCCCGTCTCGAAAGCCGCATGGGCGTGTACGGCGAAGCCCTTGGTGAGGAGCATTAATTATGGATATGAAGATCAGTGAAATCAAAATGAGCACCGAAGAGGTGGGGAAATGGGGCATGGTCATCGACCAAGACCTGTGTACGGGTTGTCAGGCTTGTGTGGCTGCCTGTGCGATGGAAAATAACCTGTCCTTCGTCGGTGAGGAAGATGCGGGCTATGGACGCTCCATGCACTGGATCCGCATCGAACGCTTCTGGGAGGGTGAATATCCCGAAGTGAAGATGACTCCGAACCAGCCGATGATGTGTCAGCAGTGTGGAAGCGCTCCCTGTGAGCCGGTCTGCCCGGCGTTCGCCACTGTTCACTCGAATGCTGAGTCCTTGAATCTGCAAGTCTACAACCGTTGTGTGGGTACGCGTTATTGCGCGAACAACTGTCCGTATCAGGTGCGCTCGTTCAACTGGCGTGATTATGAACGTCCTGAGCCGTTGCCGAATCAACTTAACCCCGATGTGACCGTCCGCCGCCGTGGTGTGATGGAGAAATGTACATTCTGCATCCAGCGCATCCATAAGGCGCAGGATAAAGCCAAATCCGAAGGACGCGAAGTGATGGACGGCGAGTTCACCACGGCCTGTGCGCAAGCCTGCCCGGCCAGTGCGATCACCTTCGGCCGCACGGATCAACCTGAGAGCCTGGTTTCCCATCTCATGCATCAGGGTCATGGCGTCAAACATCTTGAAGACCTGGGCACGCTTCCGAACGTGACCTACTTCAAGGGAGGTTAATCATGGCATACGGTAAAGAAAAAGCCGAAAAGGCGCACGCTGAGAGTGGGCATCACGGTCATAGCGAGGAGCACTTCCGCGAGAAGCACCTGATGCTCGATCCGCTTCCTCGTGGACAGATGAATGACATGGTCATGGAATCCATGACTGGCAAACCCACCTGGAAGTTCTGGGCGGCTGTCATCATTCTGGGCGGCATCGTTGCATATTGCTTGGTCTATTCCTGGGCGAAGATGATCGCCGAAGGTCTCGGTATTGCCGGCGTGAACCGCCCATCTTACTGGGGTATCTTCCTCGTCAACACCGTGTTCTGGATCGGTATCAGTCATGCGGGAACGTTCATCTCTGCGATCTTGCGCGTGTTCAAGGCGGAATTTCGCCGTCCGTTCACTCGCGCCGCGGAATTGATGACTACCTTCGGTCTGGTACAGGCTGGTTTTTCCATTTTCATGCACATGGGTCGTGTGTGGCTTTCCTACTGGCTCATGCCTTACCCCAATCAGCGCATGTTGTGGCCGAACTTCCACTCTCCGCTTTCGTGGGACTTGTTGGCTATTACAACCTACCTGCTTTCTTCGACGATGTATCTCTTCCTGCCGCTC
>JAHDWC010000186.1 GCA_023382575.1 Anaerolineales bacterium | reverse complement strand
GAAAATACTATCTATTACAAGAGAAAAGGGGATAAAAATTAATATCCACAAGAAAAATACATAACGAATTTCCACGACAGTGAATATTAGGACAATCCATAACAGGAGTGTTGCTACTGCTGAGATTGTTATCCTGTAAAGTGCGGTGGAAAAACTTAGATTTTCTCTAACTCTTTTTGAAAAAAAGAATGGGATAGTCGCTGCGACCAGCGGTGTAATGTTGCCCAGGCTTTGCGGAGAATTCAGTATTGTGATTGCGAATAGATAAAATATTCGGTAATAGATGAGGTTTTTGGGGTCGAACTGCCACTGCCATTCGGATGCATCCAATGCCTTGCTGTAAGTCAATGGGGCGAAAGGGCTTCCGAGAAACAGCCAGTTTTCCAAAAGATGGAAAAGCCCCATTAATAATAGTGGCGGAAATGCCCACATTGCATTCCCGATTAATATCTTTTTATCTACACCGGCTCCATTCTTTTCAATCATAAGGTATTGGAAATAGAAAACGACTGTAAATACTGGTATCAAAAATAAATTGTAAGGTCTAGAAATAATGGCGTATCCCAGAAGCATACCGATTAGTATAAATATGGGTCTTGACGGCTTTTCAATGCTGTGCAACATCCAGTAGATCGCGGTAAGTATCGGTATTGTAGTTATGATCTCGACTTTTCCATCCCCAAGCAGATCTATGAAAGCGGTTGAGGTCGTAATCAGGATTGTGAGATAAAGTTGCGCCCGCAGGGATAACCCGATTTTCTTCCCAATTGCTGTGCTTGCGATAATGATTGCAATACCGTTGATCCAAGGAAATAGCCGCGCCGCCTGGTCTCCAAATAACTGGATCAGCGCCGTTGTCAGGATGCCCGGATGGAAGGAACTAACCACAAATGCGTCGTTTGGGTAAAGGAGAGTCGGGCTTTGAGTAACAGCCATAATTTTGGGATGGATGAAGTACTCCACAACCGAATCGTAACTGAGCCTTGCCGAAGAATAGAGAAGACTTGCGCCCATGACGATGAAAACCAGACCCACCAGCTGCTTTTCCCATATTTGCAGATTGGAGCGGAGGCTAGGGCTTTGGAAATATTCCATCAAGTCAATAATTGTTCTTCTCCCGCCAATCAGCGACCCGGCGATCAGCGAGACGCCTACTGAAACTGGAGAGAGTATCTGGACATTGAGTAAAATCATGAATAAGATCGAGTAGGCAATTTCCCCTATAACGAACGCTGTTACAAAGTGGATGGATGAAGGAACCTCCTGTTTGCGAAGCAGGGCGTTTCCCAGCATCAGGCATGCCAGCGAAAATATTGCCGTTCCCGTCAGCGCCGTCAGCAAATCTCCCGCGTAGTCTGAAAAAGATATGCGCGCCAGCAGCTTTGTAAGCGGTAGATTGGTTCCCAGAATGACCATCTGCATGTGACCGACGCGACTCACATACATGTATGTCGCAACCCACAAGATGAGCCATGAAATAACAGCGGCATGAATGAGTGTGTCTTTTAGTTTTATTTTCATAAGAGCGAATCGCTGGACAATAACCTTTCGTATAAATTTATGTGTTGATTCACGGACTTGTTCCAACTGAAATTCTTTTGCACCCATTCTGCTGAAGCAAGTCCCAGTCTTTGAATTTCCCCAGGATCGTTTATCAGGATGTGAATCTGCTTTTGAAGCGCCCCGCTGTTGGGTGATGTAATTTTTACTAAATTCGATTTTGCCACTGTGAGGTGTGCAAGGTTTTCGGTCATGATGACGGGCAATCCACACGCCATCGCTTCATAAGCGACAATGGAAAACGTTTCCACGCTGGAAGGGATTACAAAAACATCTGCCGCCTGGTAAAGTTTTGCTATCTTTTCATGCCCCATTGCCGGATAACTACGCACTCTTTCCGGCAGTGGAGAGGGCGGGGTGCCCTCTCCGCACAAGACAATGTCGAACTGGTCCGAAAGCGCATCTAACAGGAGGTGTATCCTTTTTCGCGCTACGAAATTTCCTACAAAAAGGACTTTGGGGCGGTTGTTCCAGTTGAGTTCGCGCCTCAACTCCTTCTTTGCCGTGGCTGAAACAGGATGGAAGGCGTCTGTGTCAACTCCTAGAGGAATTTGAGCGACCTTGTCTTCCGGAACATTCAGGTCGTTGACGAGAATCTCGCGCACGATGGTATCTGGAACAACGACCAATCGGCTTAATGTTAAGGAAGCTCTACCTAAGATGTCAACCGCGATCCTTTGGGTTATATTGAAAAAAGGGCGGTTGTATTGAACAAAACCGGCATGCTCGGTTAGTACTGTTGGCTTGTTTGTAAGTTTTGCCAGCCAAAGAGCAAGCAATGTATTTTGATAAAGCATGCCCTGCACATGAATGATATCCGCCCAACGGACTGCGCGATACACGATCGGAATAAGCGCAGGTGAAAAAATAGGATAATGGACTCCTGCATTTCTTAATGGGTCGAATGCGCTTATATTGATAATTTCCCGGTTATTAATTTTCTGAGGGGAAAGTTGTCCATGTCTGCTTGCCACTACTTTAATCTTATGACCTTGTGCCGCGAGCGCTGAAGACAACTTCTCAACAATGATCTCAATGCCGCCCTGGTGGGGCAAAGTGTAGTGACTAGTCATGAGTATTTTCATCTGCGTGATCTGCCTGTAGACGGCTTTCTATACCCGTTATCTGTTTTGCGATTTAATTCCCAGTATACTCAACACAAAACTGGTAAAGATCACCTGCGCGCCGCTGACCAGGGCTAGCGCCCCGCCGAATACCAGTCGCACGCTGTAATCGAAACCGATCTGCGCGAAATTGGAGGAGAGCGAGATAGCACGTATCATCAAAGCCAAACCAGTCAGGGCGAGGAGGCTCCCTATGAAAACTCCGGTTTCCAGATTAAATTTCCCAAATAACGAAAAGAAGCGTGGCTTACGCGGGAGCAAGCCTGAATTGTAGGCATAAATGCGAGTTAACGCGGCAAACGAGATCATGTTCATTCCCAGGTACGTCAATGAACCAGCAGCAATGAAGGTATGGAAATCTATGTATCGAAAACCAATATCCACTGGGCCGAAGAAAAGCACCAGCGAAAAGACACCCCCCATTACTGTTAAAGCCAATCCCGGGTACAAAAACAACCACGAGGGACTATAGAGAAGCAAAAATCGCAAATGTCGCCATCCATCGCGGAAGCTGCGCAGATGTGGTGGACGATCCCTCCCATCAGGAGAAAGCGTAGTTGGCACTTCACAGGTCCTCATCCCTAGGATGGATGCCTTGATGACGATCTCGCTGGCCAGTTCCATGCCTGTCGTTTGCAGATCCATTTTCTGAATGGCTTCTTTTGTGAAGCCGCGCAAGCCACAGTGAAAGTCATTGGCGGGGCTTTTGAAGAACAATTTTCCGATAAAAGAAAGAATAGGGTTGCCAATATAACGGTGATGCCAGGGCATGGCACCTTTCATAATCCCACCTTTGAAACGATTCCCCATCACAAGGGCATATCCTTCACGTAATTTTTCGAGAAATGGCAATAGATTGGAAAGGTCGTAACTATCATCTGCATCTGCCATAATAATGTATTTACCCTGTGCAGCCTCGAACCCGCCACGCAGGGCGCTTCCGTAGCCCTTTTCTTCAACATTAATAACTCTGGCGCCGTAGCGAGTTGCAATTTCCTTTGAGCGATCTGTGCTGCCATTATCTGCAACGAGGATTTCTCCATTGATATTGTTTGTCTGTAGAAAATTCATAGCCTTTGATACACAAGTGCCAACGGTTAATTCCTCGTTTAGACATGGTAATACAATGCTTAATTCCATTTTGCGCCTCTAATTCTTCTCAGAATTGTTTGTACGTATTATAGTTGGCGATGTTGCTGAAGGATACCATCTTAATTATTTATTTTGAAAGACCATCACAGACTTGGATTGGTGGGCAATTATGTAATTATCCGACTGCATTAATGACAAGATAATGCTGCGATAGTCGTGACGGGTTTGGACCATCTTACACCCTTCTGTTGGGGATTGAATAGAGATGTAAACGTAATCGGGTTGTGTTCCAAAGAAATTGACTTCTCGATCTAGACAATTAACATCGTTATTTATACAGGTTTGCAGTTTATTCCTTTGCTCTACAAATTCGATAAAGTTGACATTTGACAGCCATTCTCTACCTTGCAGGGTGGTCAGACTTTGACGTTTTGAGAGGGCGGGAAACCATTCCGCGACGGATTCGCACATGGCATCGGATTCACCAGTCAATACGATAAATCGACTGTCTGCTGGAGTATTTTCTGCGATCCATTGCATGGCAGCGCGTTCATCTTGGGCGACATGATTTGTTGAAAGTAGAAAGCCTTGGTAGATGGAATTGACCAGAATATATGGGGCGATAATAAGAAATGGTATAAAAGTTTGATAGCCCTTTGAAAATTGTCTTGTCTGTTGGAGATAAATAGGAATAAGTGCATCGACAACGAAAGCGCCAGCCGCCATTGCCATGGGAATATTACCTGTTGTATTTGCACTGCGCGGCTGGGCGATGTAAAGAACGAGAAGCATCAATGGCAGGAAGTATTCCCTTTTCGTGACGAGCAAAACGATACCGAGAATACCGAGGACGCCAAATAGATCAAGATAGGGTTCACTGGTCAGCCCATCTACGTTGATCAGGCGTAGGAAAGACCAAAAGGAATGGCTGCCAGTTCTCAGGGCGGATAGAAGCGGATCGATCCCGTGTCGATGGATGACCATTAAGTACCACGGTCCGGCAATTATCATCACACCCAAAACAATCAAAATGCCTTGTATCAGACCTTTTGATTTTCTGGACTTTAACAGCCAGATATATATCGGAAGTATGATCGCAAGGACAGTGGATTCGGTGTGGCTGAGCACGGTGAAGCTTCCAAAGATGACGACACCCCAGAATGCTTTTGAATGATCTCTGACAAACATGCGGTGAGCATATAGAACGGTCAGCAGCATGAATAGTGTCCCGAGGCTACGAGTGAGACCGCCTCCTGCTGAAAGCCATACATTGACCTGAGGGGTTAATGAAAAAACAAACGTTGCTGTTGCGCCTTTGAGTTTGTCTTCAAAGATTTCAATACTTAAGAAATAGAAGGCAATCAGACATACAGTGTTGAACACTGCAGGCAGCCATCGGATGATCTCGATCCCTGAAATGTTAAACCAACTGCTGATGGCGGCTCCGATATAAAACCCAAGCGGCGGGTAAGCAAATGGGATGTTGAGATTGTTGTAGGTTGTGTAGAGTGGCGGCAGAAAATGATTCGCCTGCAAATCATTCATCATTACATAGAACATCCCGCCATCATTAACAGGGAAACCCGCCAGCGCAGCGGGCATGAAGCGAAACACGCCGCCAAAAATAAAAGCGGACATGAGTATCAAAATGGAGGTCTCGTCCCTGGTTAATGTTTTAAACTTCATGACGGTTTCGTGAACTTCTTTTGCCATTCAAATAACTTATTCAACGCCTCGATGGGTGACAACGAATTAACTTCCAACTCCTTCAACTCATCCAACAGCGGATTCGTTTCGGGGAATAATGCCACCTGTTGCGCCGCATGCGGGTTGATCTTCACGCCGCGCGCCGCTGATTTTTCAAGTTCCATCATGATTTCGTTGGCACGTCCGATTACAGGAGATGGCAATCCTGCCAGTTGAGCAACATGGATTCCATATGAGCGGTCCGCGCCGCCAGCGATGATCTTGTGCAGGAAGACCACTTTGCCATCCGCCTCGCTGACAGCGACATTGTAATTTCGTACGCCGGGCAACAACTCAGCGAGTTGGGTCAACTCGTGATAATGGGTTGCAAATAACGTCTTCGCCCGCAGTTGCGGATGGTTATGAATGTATTCGATAATTCCCCACGCAATCGACAAGCCATCATACGTGGACGTGCCGCGACCGATCTCGTCAAGAATCAACAGACTGCGCGACGTGGCATGATGCAAAATATTCGCCGCCTCCACCATCTCCACCATAAAGGTGGATTGCCCGGCATGGATTTCATCCTGCGCGCCAATGCGGGTGAAGATGCGATCCACCAACCCGATCTTTGCCGAAGCGGCTGGGACGAATGAACCCATCTGTGCCATTAAAACAATGAGAGCAGTTTGTCGCAAATACGTGGATTTGCCGCTCATATTTGGTCCCGTTATGACGCGTACAATTTCACCTTTTTCAAAAATGACATCATTGGGAATGTAGCGGTCTGACTTTAATAATTGCTCGACAACCGGATGCCGTCCTTCGTAAATTTCCAGTTCGCTTCCTTCGTGGACTTGTGGCTTGGTATACCCATTTAAAGCGGATACCTCGCCCAAAGCGGATAGCACATCCAGTTCTGCGATGGCGCGTGCAGTGGCAAGAATTTTACTGGCAGATTTTGATAACTCTGCGCAAATTTCTTTGAATAAGCGGGTCTCAATTTCCTTGACGCGTTCTTCCGCGTTCAAGACCAGCGTTTCATATTCCTTCATCTCTGGCGTGATGAAGCGCTCGGCATTGACCAACGTCTGCTTGCGGATGTAATGTTCGGGAGCTTTCTCCGCTGCGCCGCGCGAAATTTCAATGTAATATCCGAAGACTTTGTTGTAACCCACTTTGAGGGTCTTGATGCCGGTTTTCTCGCGCTCAACGGATTCAAGATTCGCGATCCACTCCCGCGCATGTTTGGAAGCATCCATCACGCCATCCAGTTCGGCGGAATAGCCCGGGCGGATGACACCTGTGTTTTGCAGGGTCGCGGGCGGGTCGTCGTCAATCGCATCTTGCAGTAATGACAACTGTTCTTCACAGGTTGACCACTCATGGGTCACTGACTTCTGGTTACTGATTACTTCCTTGATGTTCGGTAGATTTTCAAAAGTTGCACGCATTGCTACTAGATCGCGTGGCTGCGCCTGTCCGGCAATGACTCGATTAATGAGACGTTCCAAATCTGCAATGGGTTTTAATGCATTTCGTAACTCAGCACGTGCCATGCCGTTTTGAACGAAATACTCCACGCCGCTTTGGCGTTTGGTGATCCGCTCCACATTAAGTAGCGGCTGGCTGACCCATTGGTGGATCATGCGTTTGCCCATCGGGGTGATGGTGGCATCCAACGTACCAAGCAAAGAACCTTTCCGCTCGCCGCGCAAGGTTTCATCCAACTCGAGGTTGCGGCGGGTGGATGCGTCCAGCGTCATGAATTCATTCAGGCTGTAGGAGCGCAGCGAGTTCAGCAAGTTGAGCGCATCGGGCTGCGTCTCTTTGAGATATTGAATGATCGCCCCCGCCGCGCGGACGGAGAGGCTGTTGGCTTTCAATCCAAAGCCATCCAATGTGGACGACTTGAATTGCGTCAGCAAGACCTCATTACATTTACCCGGCTCGAACTTCCAGGCAGGCATGGGCGTGCTGTGACCGATGATCCCATCGGGAAGTTTTTGATTATCTGGATATAAGATTTCAGCCGGATGGAGACGCGTCAGTTCGGCGCGCAGAGCTTCGAGCGGAAGCTCTGTGACGGCGAATTCTCCAGTGGTCACATCGGTATAAGCAACAGAAGCAACTGTCCCGGAGGAAGAGGCGGAAGATTCTAAAATGACGGAGGCGAGATAATTATTTGCATCCCCTGGCAGTAGACCTGGTTCGGTTACTGTCCCCGGAGTCACCACGCGGATGACTTTGCGTTCGACCAATCCTTTGGCAGGGACTTCGCCGATCTGCTCACAAATGGCAACGTGATACCCTTTTTCGATCAGACGCGAGAGATAGTTTTCAACGGCGTGATACGGAATGCCTGCGAGCGGGACGCGCACGCCGCCGCCAACCGGACGAGACGTTAGGACGATGTCGAGTTCACGTGCTGTGATTTCGGCGTCTTCATCGAAGGTTTCATAAAAATCGCCAAGCCTGAAAAAGACAATGGCGTCGGGATATTGTTTTTTGGCTTCGAGGTATTGCCTGCGGACAGGCGTGACATCTTCGTTGGACATTCTCCGATTTTACTATGAGCGAAAGACTTGGGCTATAATTCGCCAGACTTGACAAAATCATTCGCTGCAGAGATGCAAATCTCTGCGGTAATTTTCAGGAGCACACAATGTATAAACTCGTATTGGTCCGACACGGACAAAGCACATGGAATCTCGAAAACCGTTTCACCGGTTGGACGGATGTTG
>JAHDWC010000185.1 GCA_023382575.1 Anaerolineales bacterium | reverse complement strand
GTTTCTCCTAGAAAATAAACTTTCAAAATTATATCATTTGGATGATAGATGGCATTTTACCCAATTCCAAACCCGAGCAACCAATTGCGCAACTGTAGCATTGTCCTATTTATTTTAACAACGTATTCTAATGGCATTGAAAGAAATATACTTGCCATAATGGACCAAATTCCAAGGACGATACAGAGATTCAAATATGCTTTCCAAGCCTGGCTTTTCTGATTTTTATTGAAAACTTTTGCAATAAGAATAAATATAAATAACCATGAAAGCGGGGCAAAATCTTCAATAAATCGAACGGCTGGATAATAATAAAATAATATGGTTAACAGCATCAAAGCAAAACCTCCCCCGAATGAAAGCAGCACCCATGCTTCGTCCAAGCGAATTTTCTTGTTTGGTGACTTCACATAAACAAATATTTGTTGTAAAAGCGGCAAAACTGTAGTTATTAGAATGGGCGATGTAAGAAGTAACCCGGAAAGCCGTTCGTTGGAAGCAATGTTTTCTGTGGGCGTTAGGTATGGGAATTTATTGATGAGATGTACTGGGTAAGTAAAATAATTGTGTATGTTTGACCAGAAATACAATGCACTAAAAGGCGTAAAATTTGAATAATCAGCAAGCGCAAGTTGATAACGGAATCCAAACTCTGTCACGGAGTCAAAACGTTCATAGTTATACCAACCGAGGAGAACTAACGCCAAGAAAGGTGGAAGGGCAAAGGCAATTAGCTTGATAATTGCTTGCCGATCTCTCTTTAGCCTGAAATCATTTAGTAGATATAGTAAGGTAACGGCTGAACTAAGAAATATGGCGAACCAAACGGTTGCCCGGGTTCCCATGGCGAGTGCAAGATGAATACCGCCAATAAACAAATTCAAACTAGCTGCCTTTGATTTAAACAACCCGCAGTAGGTCCAGTACAGCCCACCAATCAAGAAAAACTGTGCACCAAAAACGGCTGCGTCGTAAATATTTGCTGCCCGAATCATCCATAACGACGGCATTGACAAACCGGTGACTAATGCAAAAACACCGAGGAACCAGGATGGTAAATTGGTGTTGTAGCGTTCCCACAGTTTATTAATGGTAAGAAGCATATAAAAGAATAGACCGCATGCAAAAATGAAGCTAATATGTTTATCTTTGATCTGGGCTATTTGCTGGTCACTAAACATAACCAGAAATAGACTTGGCGCGGGACCCCAATAAAAATAATATTTACCATTGTATAGAGAGACATCTATGGGAATCTCATTTACTACGCCGGTCTCATACCTTAGCTGATAGTCATAGGGGTTGCTTAAAGACAATAAAGATTGCGGCGGTTCCTCCAATAAAGATACTTGACCGTGCCTAAATGCGGTTGCTAATCTTCCATAATAATCAAAATAGGAATCCTCATTTTGAAATTGAGGCAGTGCGTAAAAAAAATAAACAGTCACAGAAATGAAAAATGCCGCTGTTAAATACACTCTCCCTTTGATGTTGCTATTGAGACTTAAGAAGGATCGAATTAAGCTTTTTATATTGCTGCTAAATCTTGAAGATATCCAACCCATTGTTATGAAAAGCACGCCTGATGCTGCCAACATTATTCGACCAGTCCCCCAGCCTGCATCATTATCAATTTTCAACTGTACTGAAAAAACTGCAATCAAGATAAAGATAATTCCCGCTGTTAATAAGAATTTTTTCACAAAGCATCTCCAATGTATTAATGATTGTTGTAAATCATGGCGTAGAAGTCGCCTCGACGGTTGGCGGTGGGAATGGGGTGGGGGTGGATGTCTCCAACACAGGTGGCGTCGGTGTGGACGTGGTGGCATCGAACGCGGTGGGGGTTGCTGTAGGCGCAGCGGGCACAACGTCAGACATCAAAATTGCCCACGCGATTTCCAAGTCACCTGCGGCGATGACGGGAAAATCAGGCAAATTGTCTAGTGCCATATCCAAACGTGTAACTGCTTGCGCGAAAACTTCATCTTCGGCCTCGGCGTTTAACTCAGCCAACAAATCTCGCGCGGTTTGCACATCCGCTTCGGCTAACCCGAAATTACTTTGCGCCAGATACAAACGCCCGCGGGCAAGGATATCCAATGCCCGCGCGGACATGACCTCATGTTTCAGTTCAAGCAGGATCGCATCATTGCTGGTTTGCATTTGGGTTTCAAGCGTGGTCTGGATGTCTTCCAATTTTTGGATCGACTGCGTGTGTGCCTCCACCGAAGTCTCCAACACCGTTACCCGCGCGCTTATTTCTTCCAATTGCGTTTGCAGGGACGCGATCTCTGCTTCCATATTTTGAATCTCGGCGGTGTTCTGCTCCACTGGCGCGATGAACGTTTCTTGAATGAACGGCAACCCGTAATAAAAGAGCGCGCCAATGCTTAAGATCAGAATTGCCAGCATGACCAGTCTCACCAAAGCTTTAAGGAAGACGAGAAACGCCCTTCTCAACCGTGAGAGAAACGAATCCTCTTTCGGTTTTGGAGACTCCTGCGCGGGTTGACTCTTCTCGATCACGACGGGCGGCGCTTCTGTCTCGACTGGGATCATGGCCCTGTTTTCTGGGGGATTTCCCTGCGCCTCAGCAAAGGACTCCAACTTTCCAAGCAGGGTCTTGCCCATCCCTTTGACTTGCAAACAATCTTCCACGCTTTCGAATGGACGGGCTGCGATGAGATTCCCTGCCAGTGGGCGGGTGATGCCAGGGACTTGCGTCAAAGTATCGAGGTCAGCGGTGTTGAGAAAATTGAGGAAGTCGCTCATGGAGTCTCCTATGAGGTCATTTTACAACAAAAGGCTTGGGACGAGAATCCGGCTTGAGGAAAAAGAGGCAGCTTCAAGTCGAAGAGGGAAGCGCGGAGTTTGAACCAGATTTGGTGATCTTGAACTTTATCCACACAATGGAAATCGTAATCAGGTTTGCGATGATCACAAGCAGGAATGGCGCTTGCGGCGAGACACGCTCCCAGAGTTGCGCGCCGATCCAGGGCATGGGCAATGAGAGGATGCCCAGCGAGGTACCGAAGAACCCGAATGCCAGCCCGCGTTTTTCCTCGGGCACGACTTTGGAAATGAGCGATTCGTAGGCGGGCATGAGGCTGCCATAGCCAAGCCCGAAGAAACACATTGCCAGCGCGAAACCGGCAAAACTGCCAGCCGTGAGCAGCGTGAGCAGACCGAGACCGTTTAAGGCAAAACCAATGACCATTGCCACCCGCTCGCTGACTTTGTCCACCAGCAACCCGGCAAGCGGCGCGGAAAGAATCGCTGCAACCCCAACAGCGGCATTGACCATGCCGATCTGTCCGACGTTGAGTTTGCCGATGTCGGACAGATAAATGGGAAAGAGTTGTCCGATCAGGTTGTAGGATGTGTCGCCGACAGCATCGGTGACCCAGATCCAGGTGAGGACGCCGCCTGCCATCAGCAAAGCGAAAATGGCGGTGATCTGTTGTTTGAACCCGTCGAAGGTCGGCTTTACGGCATCGCGTGCGGGTTTGAAGCGCTCGTGCGTTGCCATCCACACACGCAGAAGCGTGGCGGCGAGATAAAAGCCGAACGCCACGCGCATCATCACGTGGAAGTCGAATTGATAGGCAAGGAATCCCGCCAGCGCCGGTCCGATGACGGTGACGGTTTGATAAATGCTGGAGGTGATGCCAAAGACTCGTCCGCGCGATTCTTCGGACGATTGCTCGGAGATGTACGCGCCGAAACTCGGTCCAACCACAGAGTTGGAGACGTATTCGATACTCAGCCCGATCAGCACCCATTGCCAGTTCGGTGCGAAAGCGAAGATGAGATACCCGAAGACCGCGATGGAACTGCCGATCGCCATGATGCGCAACCGCCCGATCGTGTCGGAAAGCCAGCCGCCAAAAATTTGCAGCACCATCGGCACGAGCGAGGCGAGCGTAAAGACCATGCCAACCTGCGCCACGCTGGCGCCGAGGTCGAGCATGTAAAGAGAAAGCATACTGTACGCCATTTGACCGGCGATGTTGGCGAAGATCATCCCGGCGAGAAACCAGCGCAAATTTACGTTGATGATGGATTTGATTTGCATGATGGGTTTGATTATACAGGTATAATTTCCGCCATGATTTATCTCGATTATGCCGCCACCACGCCTGTCGATCCGCGTGTGCTCGATGCGATGATGTCCTATTTCCGCGAGACGTTTGGAAATCCTTCATCCATTCACCGTTTTGGGCAAAAAGCCGAAGCCGCTGTGGATGAGGCGCGGGAGAAAGTTGCCGCAGTGTTGAACTGCCTCCCGGATGAGATCATCTTCACCTCTGGCGGATCGGAGGCGGATAATCTCGCTCTGCGCGGCGCGGCAATGGCGCATCACACCACGGGGAAGTGGATTCTAACTGCCAAGACGGAACATCCCGCTGTGAGTAAAACCGCCATCCAACTCGAAAAGGAATATGGTTTCCTGCTCGAATGGCTGGACGTGAGCGAACATGGCATGGTGACGGTTGAGTCGCTTTCAAAGGCGGTCTGCAATCAGACCATTATGGCGTCGGTCATGTATGCCAATAACGAGATCGGCACGATCAACCCCATTGCCGACCTTGCTGAAGTGGCAAAGGCGAATAACATTCTTCTGCACACGGATGCCGTTCAAGCCGCGGCATATCTCGATGTGGACGTGAAAAAACTCGGCGTGGATCTGATGTCGCTTGGCGGACATAAATTTTACGGACCGAAAGGTGTTGGCGCGTTGTACGTCCGCAAAGGGACGAAGCTTCTCCCGCATCTGACGGGTGGCAGCCAGGAAGCCAGTCTGCGTGCAGGGACTCACAATGTGCCCTACATCGTCGGATTTGCGGAGGCGCTGCGTCTTGCCGCGGAAGAGCGTGCGGCGCGGATTGCACACGTCCAGCCGCTGCGCGACCATATCATCGGTACCGTGCTTGAAACCATCTCCGACTCGCGCCTGACGGGTCATCCTGAAAAACGATTGCCGAATCATGCTTCGTTCGTCTTCAAAGATGTGGACGGAAACTTATTATTGCAATTGCTCGATGCGGCGGGCTTTGCCTGTTCATCCGGTTCTGCTTGCAAAACGGGCAACCCCGAACCCAGTGAGGTGGTCACGGCACTTGGGTACTCGCGTGAGTGGGCATTGGGATCGTTGCGCATTACCCTCGGCGTCGATACTACACCGGAATATGTTGAATCATTTTTGAAAACTCTGCCTGCACTTGTGGAAAAAGCAAGAACTATTCACCAGAGATAAACGGAAGTGACATCTTTGTTTATCTTTGTTCATCAAGGTTAGTTTGAAAACCAAAATCATTACCCTCGAATCTCACGATGACCTGATCTCCGTCCGCGATAAACTTTCGTGGGCGAAGACGCCGCGTATCTTGTTGGTGTGGCCCAAGTATGAAAAGGTCACCTTGCGCTTGTTGGATTTAAAAGTCCTCCAGCGCCACGCTGATTCATTGGGTGCGCAACTAGGCTTGGTCACACGTCGCATGAACGTACGGCGCGATGCAGAATCGCTGGGTATTCCGGTTTTCAAATCCACAACTTCGGCTCAAAAGGATCTGTGGGCGGCTCCAGCTCCCAGAACTCAGCGTACGCCGAAACCTCCCCGCCGCGATCTGCGCTCTTTGCGTGACGAGGTCTACGTGAAAGAGGCGGCGTGGAGAACGTCGCTGTTGGGGCGGGTGTTAACATTTTCGGCGGGAGTCATCGCCGTCCTGGTGCTGGCAACTCTCTTCGTCCCGAATGCGGCGGTGACGTTGTATCCCGAGGCGCAGACGAATTCCATCGTCATCCCGGTGCGCGCCAGTGCTTCCATCGCTTCGGTCTCACTGACAGGGGATCTGCCAGCCCGGGAAATTTCCGTCACAGTGAGTGCGGAGGAATCCATCGCGGTGTCGAGCCGGATTGCAATCCCAACTGCGAAGGCGCGCGGCGTGGTGCAGTTCACAAATTTAGGACAGGACGAAGTGCTGATCCCAGCCGGGACGGTGGTTGCGACACCGGAACTTGTCCGCTTTGCGACCTTGAACGACGTGCGTTTGCCCGCTGGCGTGGACGAAGTGATCGAGGTCCGCGTGGAGGCGTTGGAGGCGGGCGCGCAAGGCAACGTGGAGGCTGAATCGATTTCCATGATCGAAGGGCAGTTGGGGCTGTCTGCCACGGTCAACAACCTTGAGCCAACCATTGGCGGGACGGACACTCGATCCATTGGCGCGGATGAAGACGACCGCATCGCATTACGTGAGATTGTCTTGAACGAGTTGCAGAATGCGGCTGTGGCGCAGATCCGCGCGCAGATCGGAACGGATGACTTGTTGTTGATGGATACGTTGGAAGTTGTGGAAATTGTCGAAGAGGAATTTTCTCCGCCAGATGGGGAAGCGGGAAGTACGTTGACGTTGACAATGGAAGTTGAATACATGGCGAGTTATATTTTGTCTGAAGATCTGCGCCAACTGGTGGCATCTTCGTTGACTGCGTTGACTCCGCCGGGGTTTGCTCCCTTTGGCGAGATGACCTTTGAACCGCAAAATGAGCCGAACACTGATTCTTCCGACGTGACACACTTTCAACTCGAAGCCAGTCAAACCACCCTTCGCAGCGTGGATGCGATGCAGGTCTTCAATTTGATTCGCGGACGCAACGTGCAAGCTGCCCAGTCTGAATTGCAAGAGACCTTGTCCTTCCGCCAGGAGCCGCAGATCGAAGTCACACCGAGTTGGTGGAAGTGGCTGCCATTGATCCCCTTCAATATTTCGGTGGAGATCAAATGAGAATCCTTGCAGTGGACCACGGTGAAAAACGCATCGGGCTTGCACTGAGCGACCCAGCTGCCACCATCGCCAGCCCGTTGAAAGTCATTCAGCATGTCTCGCGTCTCATCGATGCGGCACAAGTCGCGGACATTGCCGCGCAAAACGAAGTCGGCTTGATCGTCGTCGGTCAATCGTATGATGAAGATGGCAACCCAAATCCTGCGGGTCGTCGTGCAGGTCGCTTTGCGGATGAACTCAAGAATCAAACTAACATCCCCATCCAAATGTGGGACGAATCTCACAGCACGCAGATCGCCCGTGCCGCACGCATCGAACTTGGCGTCTCGCGCAAGAAGCGTGCCGGTCATCAGGATGAGTTTGCAGCGGTCGTTATTTTGCAGTCGTATCTTGAATCTCTTCGGACTCCATAAAAAATCAATGTCTTCCAGAACCCTTCGCCGCTATCAATATTATTTTCTGTTCATTTTCTTTGTCGTCCTTTTTCTAGCTTGTATCTTTGCGTTTTTATATTACGTTCCCGCCAGAGCCTCACTGTTGTATGGACCGCCTTCGGATCGATTGTCAATTTCAGATCGCATCGAATTTTCCGCGCGATTGCTCATGCATGGTGACGTGTTGAATACACCGCTTAATCCCGGCGGCGTGGAACAATCTTTTATCGTCGCACCGGGCGAGTCGGTTGTTTCAGTTGCAGACAGGCTCGAGGGTTTCGGTTTCATCTCCAATGCCGATGCGTTCTACGATTACGTCGTCTACACTGGCATCGACCTCACCATCCAAGCGGGTGACTTCACACTCAGCCCCGCCCAATCCATCATCGACATCGCCCAAGCCTTGCAGAAATTTTCTCCCACCGATGCGGTTTTGACCATCTTGCCAGGCTGGCGGATGGAAGAGATCGCCGCTTCGCTCCCAACCTCAGGCTTGACCATCCCCCCCGATGATTTTCTCGCCGCTGCAAACACCCCGCCGCAAGTCCTTGGCTTTATCTCGCCGACCACGATGGAAGGCTTCTTCTACCCGGATACGTATACTTTGCCGCGTGAAACGACCGTGGAAGAATTGCTCGACATCATCGCGCGAAATTTTGTCGTCCGCCTCAACGCGGACATGCAGACTGCTTTTACCAATCGCGGCTTGACCACGCTGGAGGCTGTCACCCTTGCTTCCATCGTTGAGCGTGAAGCGATTCATATTGAAGAAGCGCCATTGATCGCTTCGGTTTATCTCAATCGCCTCGCCATCGGCATGAAACTGGATGCCGATCCAACCGTCCAATATGCGCTGGGGCTTCAATTTGATACAAATTCCTGGTGGAAGAGTCCGCTTTCGCTGGATGATCTGAAAGTTAATTCCCCGTATAACACTTATCTATTTATCGGCTTGCCGCCTACACCTATTTCCAACCCAAGTTTGGAAGCGTTAATGGCGGTCGCGTATCCACAATCTTCGCCATATTATTTCTTCCGCGCTGCCTGTGATGGCTCTGGGTATCATGTCTT
>JAHDWC010000184.1 GCA_023382575.1 Anaerolineales bacterium | reverse complement strand
ACAGAGACTCCAATTTTCACTGAGACTCCGATCACCAACACGCCTGTTGTGACAGATACACCGCCAGTCACGGAGACATCCGGAACCCCTGCTACACCCAGCACTCCGGTCGATACGCCAACGTCAACGCTGACATTGACCGTCACACCAACCGGGACGGGAATTCTCGTCACAGATACGCCTATTATCGTGACGGACACGCCAGTCTTTACCAACACGCCCATTATTGTCCCGCCGACTTTTACAGGCACGCCGATCTTCACGGACACACCTGTTTCCAGTGAAACGCCTGTTACATCGGAGACTCCAATTGTGACGGCAACATCCACAACAGTTCCCACCCCACCCGGTCCGTACGTGTTGACAGATGTAATTCAATCGGGCATTGTCATTGGTGAAACCAGTTTGGTGAACGTCAGTTTGCACAATGTCCCTTCAACGGGATATACCAGCACAGAATTCACCTGCACATATGACCAAAATGTCGTTCTGGCGAGCAGCATCCTTGTGGCGCAACTCTTCGGCACAGACCCGGTTTCTGCCTTGAGCGGACCTGCAAATGGTCAGTTCATCCTTGCCGTAGCAGGCAGCAGCGGACAACGCGCGACGACAAGCGGCGTTGCCTTCACTTTCCTTGTCCAGGGATTGCAGGCAGGGCAGTCGCCGGTTCAATGTACGGCGCGCGTCTCACAAGGAGCTGGCGCTCTCGACCCGATTGCTTTCATCCCCGATAGTGTGATTGTCACCAACACAGCTCCCACATCGACCAGTGTTGTGCCTACCTCTGCTGTGGTCAACGGGCAAGTGCTCGCGAGCAAACCTGTCACGATCCGTTTGTATGATGAAGGTAGCAATCTCGTCGTGTCGCAGGTTGCCAACCCAGATGGTACGTTCAGCCTGCCTGTTGCGGGCGGAAGTTATACCATCCAGGCATCGGCGGAAGGATTCCTCAACGCACAAGGCTCGGTGACATTGGTCAACGGGGTGGTGACCACTATGCAAACAGTGAGTCTGCCAGCGGGCGATATTGATGGAAATGGTGTGATCGACCAGTTCGACGCACTGACCATTGGCATCAACTACAACGCCTCTTTCCCCGCCGCAGCCGACCTCAACAACAGTGGGCTGATCGATGTCCTCGACCTTGAATTGCTCGCTGCGAATTATCGTCAGTCTGGCGCGTTAGCCTGGCAATAAAAAAATGGGCGACCCATTGGGTCGCCCATTTTTAGAATTCGATCTCCCCGATCTGCTCGAAGTTGATGTCGAACAGTTCCTCGGCTTCGGTCTCAAGTTCGGCATCGAACGCATCGCCGGCGCGGGAACCGCGATTGCAGTATGACCTGTAAGGGCAGTAAAGGCATCTCGTTGTGTCATCCGTTTTCGGGTAGTTCGAAGCGGATTTGATATCTTCCGCAAAACGAGTCAACGCATCCCAATCCCGTTTGAATTGATCTGCTTGATAGGCGAATCGCGCCGGGTCGTTGGGGAATTCGGAGAACCAGTAGACCATTTCGATCTGTTCCGGCTGGATGGGTTTTCCGCCGTTGAAGTGAGCGCCCGCTTGAACAAGCAGCGCACGATAGACGCGCGTCTGCCAGCGGATGGCAAGCCACTCGCTCTTGGGTCGTTTGCGATAGGTCTTCCAATCGTAGATGAAAATTTTGTTTCCGTCAGAGGCGATCAGGTCATATTTGGCGATGAGGCGGAACGCTCCCAGCGGCGCGGACAATGTAATTTCGGTCTTGAGACCTGTCAGGTTTCGCAGGGTTGCCAGATCTTTTGAGTTTGTGAAGTTGTCCCACCATCGTTGCAGGTTGTCGGTGTTTGCCAACTTGGAGATTTGATCCGTTGGAATGCCGATGAAATATTGTTGAACGAGCCGGTGAAAATATTCGCCTTCGCGCTGATGTTTTTCGTTTTCGAGCGCGGGTTCGGTTTCGATGGCGGGATACGCCAACTGTTGGAGGTATCGCAGCTCAAAGCGACGCGGACAGTCGTTATAGTCTTGCAGCGACGATTGGCTGAGCGTGGTCAGTTCGATGGGCATGTCTAATTTTGCCACAGAATGGAACGCCTATGCTATACTTTTGAAAAATTACGGGAATGGATAGTTCGTGGCGTGACTCTCTGAGCCGGTTTGAAAACCAAATGATAACTTTGTGCTCTCTGTACGCCGGAGGCAGTCTTTTTGCCTGTAAGTGCTACCATCCTAAACTTTGGAGTTCTACATGGGACAGGATACGCAAGTAGCCGTTTTTATCGACTACGATAACATCGAGATCAGCGTTGAAGAAGCATTTGGGAAAAGCTCGGATGTGGATTGGAGTCGCATCTTCAATTACGCATCCCAGATTGGACGGGTGGTTTTGCGCCGCGCCTACGCAGACTGGGCGGAAGCCGCAGGAAAGCAGAAGCAATTGCTCAACCTCGGCGTGGAATTGGTTCACGTCAACAGCAAGCGTGGCAAGAATGCCGCGGATATTCGCATCGTCATCGACGCGCTGGAATTATTCTATGGAGAGCGCGAAGCGTTCACACACATCCTGCTGGTTTCTGGCGATGGCGATTTTACCGAGTTGGTGCATCGCCTGCGCGCACATGGCAAGACCGTCATCGGCATCGGCGTGAGCGGCACCAGCGCAGACTATCTTATCAGCGCCTGCGATAAATTCGTCTTCTACGATAAATGGCAGGGCGTAAACAAGGTCAAGAAGCAGACTTCAACCAATGGCGGGCAACAGACAGCCAAACAAAATAATCAACCGCCTGCCCAGAAACAGCCGCAGACTCAAACGCCTCCATCCAAGCCGGTAGCTGCGACGAGTACCACGCCAGCCCCCATCCCGCCGGAGAAGCGCCTCGAGCGTTACCTCAACATCCTCGCCTCGCACAAGATCCGCATGACGCCAAATGTGCAGCGTCCGCTGGTGATCTATAAGGTATTTGACCTTGTCAAGGCAAATTCTGAAGTCACCTTTAATCAACTGAAAGACATTGCCCAAGCGTACTTTGCGAACGTCACGCCGAAGGTTGAGCCGCAATTGGTGCTTGATACCGTGCATCAACTCTTCCACACCTTTTGTTTCGAGTTTGATTCCGATTCAAACGAACGCATCATGAATCGCAAGATGTGGCTGCCGGAGGATACCAAATCTCCAAACGACTTGCTCAATAAATGCGACCAGAAAATGCTGCAACTCATCATCAGTGACCTGGGCGCATCGGAAACCCTCGACAAAGAAATCTCTGCTCAGATCCTTTATGGCGGCATCCGCAACCCCAAGGTGCTCGACCACATTCAGGAATTGATCGACACCGAGAATCAGGTATAATCGCCGACATGCTTTACAAATTCAGCTTAGGAAAACCCCTCTTCGCAATGGCGCTCAACGGCTTTGACAACGCCGATCCTTGTCGTATTGCGCCTGTACGCTGAAAGATCACGTCGCTTTCACACGCCGCAGGTGCCACCTGCGGCGTTTTTGTTTAAGACCTTATCAACCACGGAATAAACCATGATCCAAATTCAACTCTCCAACATCACACTCGTCCTCGGAGCCAAACGCATCTTCGAAGATCTCAACTGGGAAATCCAACGCGGACAACGCATCGGTCTGATCGGCGCGAATGGCGCGGGGAAGTCGTCGCTGTTTAAACTGATCGAAGGCGAACATATCCCCGAATTGGGCGGAAGCATCACCCGCGCCCGCCTCATCACAACGGGATACCTGCCTCAACATCCCGAGCTTGACCTTACGCTGACAGCGCTTGACGCCGCCATGGCGGGCAATCCACGCGTAGCAGAAGTCCACGCGGAATTGGAACAGGTCGAAACCAGTCTGGGGGACCCGGCTGTCTATGGCGATGAAAAGAGATTACAACGTGCGCTGGAAAGACAGCATCAACTCATCGAAGAGTATCACGTGCTCGGCGGTGACTCATACCCGGAGCGAGTCCGTGAACTACTGCTTGGGCTGGGACTCGCTCGCGGTGAATTGACCAAGCCCCTGTCTGTGTTGAGCGGCGGACAGAAAAAGCTCATTGGGTTGGCACGCCTTCTGTTAGTCCAACCCGATATCCTCCTGTTGGATGAGCCGGACAATCATCTCGATTTGCCCGGCAAGATTTATCTTGAAAAACTTATCCGCGAGTACGAGGGGACAGTGGTTATCATCTCGCATGACCGTTATTTGCTAGATGCGATTGTGACGCACATTGCCGAATTGGAGGACGGCAAACTGATGCTGTTTGAAGGCGATTACACATCCTACATCGCGGACAAAGAAATGCGATTGGCACGGCAGGAGGAACTGTTTCAGATTCAGCAGCGCAGCCTTGCCCGCATGGAAGCGGCCATCAAACGTTATCGGCTATGGACACAATTCAACGATAAATTTGCCACCCGCATCCATGCCATGGAAGCGCGCATGGCGCGCGTGGACAAGATCGACAAACCGATCCTGTCTCGCCGCCGGATGGAGATGCAATTGAACGGCTGGCGCGGCTCGAACAAGGTTTTGGAATTGGATGGCATTTCAAAAGCATTTGGATCGAAGCAGGTATTTTCGAATGTCAACGAGATTATTTGGCATGGAGAACGCGTTGGGTTGATCGGCGCAAATGGCGCGGGAAAATCCGTTTTGCTGCGGATGATCCTCGGCAAAGAGACTCCTGATACCGGCGAGATAAAGATCGGTCCGAGTGTTTCGGTTGGGTATTATGCCCAGGAACATGAGACGTTGGATTTCAATCAGACTGTTTTGGATGCTGTCCGCTATGCGGGAGAGATGAGCGAATCGCGGGCAACTGCTTTTTTGTTGCGCTATCTGTTCACGTACAAACAGGTCTCGCAGAAGATCGGTGAACTTTCCGGCGGAGAGCGCAGTCGCTTACAGTTGGCGTTGGTCGTTCTCTCTGGCGCGAATTTTCTTTTGCTCGACGAGCCTACTAACAATCTTGATATTGCCTCAGCGGAAGTCTTGGAGCAAGCCCTCGAAGATTTTGAAGGGACAGTCTTGGTCATTTCGCATGACCGTTATTTTCTTGACCGAACCGTGCAGCGATTGTTGGTGATCGAGAAAGGTCAATTGGCTGAATATCAAGGCGGGTACAGCGATTATTTGGAGAAACAGCAATAAAAACAAAAAGCGGATGGTCACACGACCATCCGCTTTGAATCTTACTCGTATCTGAACCGCATCACCCCGACCGTAAAGAAGACCGCCGCAAACCCAAGCAATACCCCAGCCTCGAGCAGAATATCTGCCAGCCCGCCTCCGCGCAGGACGAGGTCAAGCAATCCCTGCATTGCCCAGGTAGTGGGGAGGACCTTCACGATGTTTTGCACCACGGCTGGGAATAATTCCAGCGGATACCAGCAGCCGCCCAGCAAGGCCATCACCATGCCCATCATAATGCTCAGACCACTTGCCTGCCCTTCGGTCTTGATGAACGTTCCCATCGTCGTGCCAATCGCTCCCGCCGCCAGCGCCGCGCTCGCCATGACGACAAACAGCGCGAGTGGATCTCGTCCCCAGGTGAGGTTCAGCGCAAACATGCCGAACAAGACCAGCAAGGTCATTTGGATGATTGCCATCACTACCTGACCGGAGATCGTGCCAAGTAAAAAGACAGCTTTGCTAGTAGGCGTGGTCAGGATGCGGCGCAGCGTTCCCTGCTGACGCTCGTAAGCGAACATACCGGAAATGCCAAACAAAGGGATGAACACCCATGTCACCAATTGCCCGGCAGAGGTGTTCGCGCGCGGATCATACTCAATGTCATCAGGCGTCGTCCCTTCGATGACGGTCACACGTTCCGGCGCATCCTCCTGCAGAGTTTGTGCCAGCTTCATTGCCTCATCGAAATACGCCTGTTCATCGCCCGCAGACTCGAAGGTTCCCTGTAATTTCGCTTCTTCCACTGCCAGGTTCGCCGCGCTGATGGAACTACTGACACGTCGGATCGCCGTCTGCACGGCGCGTTGAGCGATGGAAGCATCCATGTCGTTGGGCTGCTGGCGAAACTCGATTTGGGCCGTGCCATCTTGAACGGACTTCGCGTCCAGCCCAGCCGGCAGGATCAATACTGCTGTGGCGCGTCGCGCTTCAAACTGTTCCTCAGCCTCTTCCAACGAGAGGGAGTCTGGGTAAACCGCCGTGGAGCGTTCCAACTCTGCGACGATATTCTGTGAAATGGAAGTGTTCGCCAGATCCACAACCACCAAGCGGACACGGTTATTGGTGGCATTGCCAGAGGGACTTCCACCCGCCAGCAGGAATGTGAAGATGAGCGGCAGGATGATGAAGAATAACCATTCTGAGGTGCTGGCAAAACGCACGATGGTATCCTTCCAGATGATCGCAAATATCTTCTTCATTTCTGCACCAGATTCTTTCGTCCAAACAAGATCACTGAAACCACGAACAAGACCAGCCCCATCGTCAGCAGAGCAGTGAGCGGCGTGGCAAGATGCGCGATTGTCCCGCCAAGAGCGAGTGTGGTGAATCCATCCAACGCCCACGAATTAGGTGTGATGCGGCTCAGCGTCTGAATCATCGGCGGCATTTGTTCCAAGTTGATGAAACTCCCGCCGAGGATGCCGAAGATCAGCATGATCGCCGAGCCGATGCTCGCTACCTGACCGGGCGTGCGCGCAAAGGCAGTGATCAGCAAGCCCCAGCCCGTAGCACCGAAGACGGCAGCCAGTACCAACAAAACAACACCGAGAGCGTCACCCCATTTGACTTGAAAGAGCAGCGATGTGCCGCCGATCAAAATCAACATTTGTGCCACACCGGTTAGGAAGATGCCGAAAACTTTGCCACCCAAAATTTGAGTCGACGTGGTGGGGGAAACCAGCAAACGCGGTAACGTCCCTTGTGATTTTTCAGCCAGGATCGATCGTCCGCCATAGCTGACGGTGTACATCAAAAAGAGCAGCGCCATGCCCGGCGCGAGATACGCCAGGATGTCGAACTCCACTTCTTCCCCTTCTGCCGTGGATGTGTTGATCGTGATTGCCAACGTCTCATCGGTTGGGCTATCTTGCAGGCGTTGCCCCATCTCTTCACCTGCGGCTTGCAGCTGCTCCATCGGGAGGCGTCCGCTGAAAACCATTTGATAAATGGCGGTCTCACCGCTGATGCGTACTTCCTCGAGGCGGCTGATATATTCATCTACAATGGATTTGATGATGCCCGCGCTGGTGGGGCGGGTGGGGTTGGCATAAAGTTCGATTTGAGGCGCTTCTTTTCCAGACGGATTTTCAGACTCAAAATCTTCTTCCTGTGGGATGATGCTGCGCGAGAATCCCACAGGAATGATGATGGCTGCTGCAACTTCGTCTTCGTCCACGAGCAGGCGCGCCGCCTCCGGCTCGGACCCGATAGTGGGTTCGACCAATTCAGCTAAATCTTCCGAGTTGAACAAATCGACCAATGCCTTGCCAAGTTCGCCGTCATCCAAATTGACGATGACGACGGGAATATCCGAAATGCCAGATGAATTTCCGCTGAAGCGCCCGGTGACAAGTCCCATGCCGAGCGTGAGTAAAAATGGCGCCACAAGCATAAGAATCAACGCCGCACGGTCGCGGAAGATCAGACGCAGGTCTTTGATGCCAATAAGAAATAGTTTGAGCATGCTTACTCCATGCCTGCCATATTAATCGCGCAGTGCGCGTCCTGTCAGGTGCAGAAACACTGCTTCGAGATTTGGCTCGCGGATGTCGATGGAATGGATTTTGACCCCGCGTTCATTGGCTTTGCTGATGACAGGAGCCAGCACATCCTTAGCGGACGGCGTGATGATCGAAATCTCATGATTGATGACGTTCGCTTCCAGCACATCCTTGATGCTCTTGAAAACAGCGATCAGGGATTCCGGGTCATCGTTCTCGCTGATGTGTAACACGAGCGTTTCCGTCTCGCCGACCTGTTTGGTCAGTTCTTTTTGCGTACCAATGGCGATCAACTCGCCGTGGTCGATGATGCCAACGCGGTCGGAAAGTTCCTCGGCTTCTTCCATGTAGTGAGTGGTGTAGAGGACGGTCATGCCTTGCTTGTTCAAGTCTTTGACCGTGTCTAAAATGGCGCGGCGGGATTGTGGGTCGATGCCGACGGTTGGCTCATCCATGAAGAGAAGCTTTGGTTTGTGTAAAAGCCCCACACCGATGTTGACGCGGCGCTTCATCCCGCCGGAATAGGTTTTGACACGATCTTTGGCTTTGTCGGTCAGACCGATCTGTTCCAGCACTTCTTCCACGCGGGTTGTGAGAGGCTTGCCGCTCAAGCCATACATCTGACCCCAAAAGATGAGATTTTCTCTGGCGGTCAGGTCTTCGTACAAGGCCAAATCCTGCGGTACCATTCCG
>JAHDWC010000183.1:5310-8495 GCA_023382575.1 Anaerolineales bacterium | reverse complement strand
GGTGACGGCGCGATACCCCATGCGCTTCGCTGCCCAACAGAGTTGGACTTCCAAAACCTGACCGATGTTCATCCGACCAGGCACGCCGAGCGGGTTGAGGATGATATCGACGGGCGTACCATCTTCAAGGAAGGGCATATCTTCCACAGGCACAACCTTGGAGACCACACCTTTGTTTCCGTGGCGGCCTGCCATCTTGTCGCCTGCGGTGATTTTGCGGCGTTGAGCGACTGAGACACGCACCATCATGTCCACGCCTGCAGCGAGATCGGAGTTGTCTTCACGGGTGAAGACTTTCACGTCCACGACCTTGCCGCGTTCGCCGTGTGGCATGCGCAGGGAGGTATCTTTCACGTCGCGGGATTTTTCGCCGAATATGGCGCGCAACAGGCGTTCTTCCGGCGTGAGTTCTTTTTCACCTTTCGGCGTGATCTTACCGACGAGAATGTCGTTCGGCCCCACTTCCGCACCGATGCGAATGATTCCGTTTTCATCAAGGTCTTTGATGGCGTCATCACCCACATTGGGAATGTCACGGGTGATTTCTTCCGGTCCAAGTTTGGTATCACGCGCTTCAACTTCGTACTTTTCAATATGAACCGACGTGAAGCGGTCGTTCTGAACGAGGCGCTCGGAAAGTAGGATCGCATCTTCGAAGTTGCCGCCTTCCCACGAAAGGAACGCGACCACCACATTCTGCCCGAGAGCGAGGTGTCCGCTATCGGTGGAAGATGAGTCAGCGATGATATCGCCAGCTTTGATCAACTGTCCCTTCACCACGGATGGGCGCTGATCGATACAAGTGCTCTGGTTGGAGCGCTGATACTTGCGGAGTTGATAAACGCGATTTCCACTGCGCTTCTCTTTAACGGTGATGGTGGATCCTGTGACCGAGATAACTTCACCATCCGCTTCAGCGACAACGACCTGACCGGAGTCAATCGCTGCGTGACGTTCCATACCCGTCGAAACGAGCGGAACCTCAGGACGGACCAACGGCACGGCCTGCGCCATCATGTTCGAACCCATGAGCGCACGGTTGGCATCGTCATGTTCGAGGAAGGGGATCAACGCAGCGCTGATGCCCACGACCTGATGCGGAGCCACATCCATAAACTCGATGGTCTCAGGGTTAGAGAAGAGGAAGCCGGAGTGATAACGGCAGGAAATACGTTCGCGAGAGAATTCCTTCTTCTCGGTTAATGCAGCATTTGCCTGCGCGATGGTGTATTTATCTTCTGCATCGGCAGAGAGATAAGTAATATCATCAGAAACGAACGGAACAATGGAAATCTCACCATCGAGGCGTGCAAGGCGCTTGGCAACCTTCGCATCAATTTCAGTGCCAGATTTGAAGAGCAATTCCTCAGATTTGGGATCATAAACGTCTTCACGCAGGGTACGCCCGATCAAACTCTCAGAGTCAGAAGGCAGCGCCTTATACACCTTGCGATATGGCGTTTCAATGAAGCCATACTCGTTCACACGAGCAAAGGAAGCCAAACGACCGATCAAACCAATGTTCGGGCCTTCAGGCGTCTCGATTGGGCAGATGCGTCCATAATGCGAGTGATGCACATCGCGGACGTCGAAACCAGCACGCTCACGACGCAAACCACCAGGTCCCAACGCGGAAAGCGTGCGCTTGTGACGCAACTCTGCCAACGGATTGGTCTGGTCCATGAACTGCGAAAGCTGGGATGACCCGAAGAATTCGCGCAAAGCCGCCACTACCGGGCGAATATTGACCAGAGTGACTGGCGAAAGCTGTTCCTGGTCACGAATGGACATGCGCTCTTTGATGACGCGTTCCATTCTACGAAGACCGATGCGCAGCTTGTTTTGGATCAACTCACCCACCGTCTTGACGCGGCGATTGCCAAGGTGATCAATATCGTCGGGGCGTTCTGTTCCATTGTTAATCTGGATCATGCGGCGCACGAGGCGAATGATGTCACTCTTGCTTACGGTGCGATGCGGAATAGGAATGTTCAGGTCAAGCTTCTGATTTAATTTGTAACGACCAACCCGTTCAAGATCATAATGGCGTTGATCGAACAGCTGCTCTTCAAGGAACTGACGCGCATTGTCAAGTGTAGCAGGGTCACCGGGGCGCATGCGCTTGAAGAACTCGATCAGAGCCGCCTCAGCGATGGTGTGATTGCCCAAATCCCAATCGGGTTCCTGCTTAATAGTAGAAGCAATGAACAGGCGCTCTGTATTGTTGTCCACATCCCTAAAGATGGACAATATCTCTTCGTCTGTGCCATGCTTGATGGGAGAATCTTTGATGCCATCGTTGACGGCAGCGAGAGCACGCAAAAACACCGTAATGGGAACGGTGCGCTTCCTATTAAATTTGAGGATGATGTAATCTGACTTGCGGGTTTCGAACTCCATCCAGGCGCCACGATCTGGGATCAACTTTGCCATCGAAAGCAGACGTCCCGTGGCGCGATCCGCGGGGGCTTCGAAATAAACACCCGGGGAGCGGATCAACTGCGAGACGACGACGCGTTCCGTACCATTTACAATGAAGGTACCTTTATCGGTCATCTCAGGGAAATCACCCAGGAAGATATCCTGTTTGATGGGTTCAGGGACATCTGGACCGGCGAGAAGAACAGAAACATACAACGGGCTGGAATAGGTCAGGTCTCGTTCCACGCATTCTTCAATGGAATGCTTGGGATCACCAAACCAATATTTCAGTCCCCACTGCTGCGACTCAGGACTGCGACTGGGGAAAAATAATTTCATCCCCTTGTTATAGGACTCGATGGGAGAGATTTCATGGAAAAGGTCTCCAAGTCCCTCCTTCTTGAGCCGTTCAAATGAATCAAGTTGTACTTCGATTAAGTTGGGAAGATCAAGCTGTACTGGAATGCGTGCGTATGTTTTTTGGGGCAAAGAAGATGCCATTCTTCTCTCCTAGATTTATATTTTTGACCGGTTCATAAACAACTTAAACTGTCCCGTTTGGACAGCGACCTAAAATTATATCGAAATGAAGGTGAAAAGTCAAGAAGAATTGAGTAGCATAATAATAGAATTATTATTGCTCACTACTTTTCTTGACAATCTATATAAGTGCGTGTAAAATCACGGGCGCTTAACAATTGGATACATCGGCCGAGATAGCTCAGTTGGTAGAGCACGCGACTGAAAATCGCGGTGTCCCCAGT
>JAHDWC010000183.1:0-5300 GCA_023382575.1 Anaerolineales bacterium | reverse complement strand
AACGTCTCCTTGCCAAGGAGAAGGTCGTGAGTTCGAATCTCATCGCCCGCTCAAACTGGAGGATTGCAGATTGAAAAATGCTTTCGGTCAGCAATCCTTTTGTTTATAAGGCGTCGTGGCCAAGTGGTAAGGCAAGGGTCTGCAAAACCCTCATTCACGGGTTCAAATCCCGTCGACGCCTCCAACAAAAGCGAGTCTGAAAATGACTCGCTTTTTATTATCCCCTTCCCCGCTTAAAATTTCATTCTCGTTAATTCATTACAACCCATTTGACATGGTTTTTTTATCAAAAAAGCCTATAATGAATTAAGATGAAATGGAATATTTCCCCTGCAGCAAGAGTATCCCTGTTTTATTTCATCTTTGGGATCATTTGGATTCTGTTCTCAGACCAGATCCTGGCTTTGTTGATTCCAAATCCAGATCAAATTTCCACAGCACAAACCTTTAAGGGCTGGTTCTTCATTGGGTTCACGGCGCTTCTGCTGTATTTCCTTCTTTTAAGAAAGGAAGCGGCGGAAAAAAAATCCAAGATCAAGGCAGATGAACAATATCGCATGCTGGTTGAGGGATTGCCAGGTGTCGTTTTCATGGATCGCTTCAATGACCCGCAATCCACCCACTATTTGAGTCCACGTTTGGTGGATCTACTTGGATATACTCCGGAAGAATGGGTTGCGGAAAAGAATGTTTGGGAGAACTCGCTTCACCCAGATGACCGCGAGCGTGTGCTTGCTGAAGACATTCGCACAAATCAATCGTTTGAGCCATTTCACATTGAATATCGCATCCGCCATCGGAATGGACACTACATCTGGGTGCGGGAAGACGCCTCACTCATCAAAGATGCGGATGGTAATCCACAATACTGGCAGGGAATCCTCCTGGACATCACCGACCAGAAAAACGTGGAAGCTGCGCTTCAACGGCGCGACGAGATCCTCAAGGCAGTAGGATTTTCTGCCGAGCAATTCTTGAAGATCGCAAATTGGGAGGACAACGTTGGGCAAGTCCTTGAACGTCTTGGCAAAACAACCGATGTCAGCCGTGTTTACATATTTAAGAAGAACACCAGCACAAACGTACAGGAAACCATTTCACTTGTCTTTGAATGGTGTAACCAGGATATAGCGCCGCAAATATCGAATGCGGACTTACAAAATATCAGCACAGAAGATACAAGTTTTAGACGTTGGACGAATCTCTTCAAACAAGGCTTGCCTTTGGAAGGCTGTGTAAAAGACTTCCCGATTGAAGAACAAGCCTTACTGGAAAGCCAAAACATACTTTCCGTGATCTGCATCCCCATTCAAGTAGGTGTCGATTGGTGGGGCTTCATCGGGTTCGATGACTGCCTGACCGAACGCGAATGGACTGCGGCAGAAATCGAAGCGTTGAGCGCAGCCGCCCGCACCCTCGGTTTGGCAATCGAACGGAAACAATCCGTCGAGGCGTTGTCGGGAAGTGAAACCAGCTATCGCGGACTATTCAACACGGTCCGCGATGCGATTTATATCCATGACCGTGAAGGACGTTTTCTTGATGTCAACGATGGCGCTGTTCAAATGTATGGATATCCCAAAGACTATTTTCTTGGAAAGACTCCGGAATTCTTGAGCGCGCCCGGTAAGAACGATTTGACCAAGACAGCCAACGCCATACAGGAAGCGTTCAACGACAAGCCGCAGGAATTTGAATTTTGGGGGCTTCGCAGCAATGGTGAGGTTTTTCCAAAGGATGTGCGCCTTTTTAAAGGGACCTACTTTGGACAGGACGTAGTCATCGCAGTGGCACAGGACATCACCGCGCGTAAACAATATGAAGAAGCCTTGCAAAAACAACTCAGGGAATTGAGCGTACTGCACGCTGCTGCTACAACAGAAGCCGCAGCCAAGAATATTGACGAAGTAATTCAACAGATCACCGACATTATCAGTGACAGGCTATATTCCGATAATTGCGGCGTTCTTCTTTTAAATGAAACGCAAGATAAACTGATTCCCCATTATTCTTATCGCGGCACAGACGTGCAATATATTTTCGAAAGCCTGCCGGTGGCACAGGGTATATACGGAAAAGCCATCGCAAGCAGGCAACCCGTCCGGGTTGGCGATGTGTCTCTTGAACCGCTTTATATCGAAATTTCGAGAAATACCCGCTCGCAGTTGTGCATTCCCATCGTCAGCGGGAAAAAAGCGTTCGGCGTTTTGAATGTGGAAAATAAATTACCAAATGCCTTCACAGAAAGAGATGAACGCCTCCTCAGTACCATCGCTGGAGGCTTGGCAAACACTATCGAACGAATCCAACTCTTCGAACTGGAGCGGAAGGTTTTACAACGCTCGGAAATCTTGCGTGAGGCGACCCGCGAATTGACATCTTATTTTGATACGGAAAAACTTTTCGAAAAAATCTTTATCCTGCTTGAAAAACTGATCAAATATGATAGCGCCTCCATCGAAATGGTCGATGAGCACAATATTCAAATCGTTGCCGGAAAGAATATCCCCCAGGAACTGATCGGAAAGCAATATGCCACCAACCCCGAAAAATGGGGCGGCATGGAAGCCCTTCATCAACCGGTCATCATCGGCGACATTCAAAAGGATGACCGCTTTGTAAAATTCGAACAGACCCGCTACATCCGCAGTTGGATGGGTGTACCGCTGATCGCACAAGATAAACTGATCGGCTTCCTGAACATTGACAGCCGCTTTCCGGACTACTTCAATGAGGAATATGTTGGCATTGCCCAGGTCTTTGCCAATCAAGCTGCGATTGCCATTGAGAACGCGCGTCTCTTTGACCTTGAGCAGCGCCGTCGAAAAGAAGCAGAGACTCTCAGCCTGGCCACCTCCTCATTGACAAATGCGTTCGACATGAACGACCTGCTCGAGAAAATCCTCGACTGGCTGTACAAACTGGTCACATTCGACAGCGCTTCCATCATGCTCAACGCAGAGCAGGCACTTCGGCTTGTCGCGCATCGAAATCTTCCTGAACGATTCCAGATCGGACAGGAATTTCCCATCACCGAAAAATGGGACTTGATCAACCAAAGTCGCAAACCATTGATCATCGCAGATGCTCAAAATGATGCCATCTTCGAAAAATGGCCAGACAGCGATTACATCCGCGGTTGGATGGCAGTCGCCATGTTTGCACAGGATACGTTGATCGGGTTCATCAATCTCGACAGCCGCAAACCAGGAGCATTCACCGAAGAACACGCTGCACTCGTCCAAACATTTGCCAATCAGGCTGCTACGGCTATAGAAAAGACACGTCTCTTTGAGCTAGAAAAGAAGCGGCGTGAAACTGCTGAAATCCTCAGGCAGGCTACCACCGCTCTGACCAACCTGCTGGATCTGGCCTCTTTGCACAATTCCATCCTTGAATGGATCGCAAAAATCGCCCCATACGACAGCGCCTCCATCTTTGAGATCGAAGGCAACCATCTGAAATTGACCGCAGGAAAAGGACTGCCCGACACTTCACAAACACTTGAACGCAACTTCTCATTGGAAAATGAACTCTGTCAGATCATGTCCTCGACCGGGCAGGCGCTGATCATCGATGACTGCTGGGAAGATTCACGCTTCGAACAATGGGGCGATGCGCGTCAGGTCCGCGGCTGGATGGGAGTCCCGCTGATCTCACGCGGACAAGTCATCGGCTACATCACCGTTGACAGTTACAAGCCCAATGCCTACAGTCAGAATGATGCGATCACGGCACAAACATTCACCCAACAAGCAGCCGCATCCCTTGAGAATGTCCGGCTTTATACCGAGACTCGTCAAAGACTCGAAGAGATGGAAGCAGTTAGCCGGATATCTTTTGCCTTGCGCGCAGCACGCGATACGCGTGAGATGCTGCCTTTGTTGTTGAATGAAATTCAAGCCAATGTTGGCACGCAGGAAGTTGGGTTATGGCTGTATGATGTCAACCAAAAACGTTTGAGTCCGCATGCCATGGGTGGCAAACTGACAGCCTTGCCAAAATCAATCTTTGAAGCCGATGAAGGACTGGTGGGAAAAGTCTTTTCAACCGGCGCACCCATCTTAAGCTCGGAACTTTTCGATGACCCGAAGGCTTCTCCTGAAAATAAGGTCTTCATGGGGCGCGGTTGGTCAACATTTGCTGTTCCCATTCAAACCACTTCGGAGATCATTGGTGTCTTGGTGGTCGCGATGCCATCACCAAGACAGTTCGCGTCACATTACAGACGTCTCATTATCACCATTGCAGAGATCGCTGGGAATGCCGTTCATCGCTCCAATCTGTTCGAACGCAGCGAAGAACAGATCCGCCGCCTCACAACCCTGCGTGAAATGGACACAGCCATTACCTCAAGCCTCGACCTGCGCATCACGTTGAGCATCATCACCGAACACCTTATCTCAAAGATGGGCGTTAGTGCCGCCGCCATCCTGGTCTTCAATCCTGATAGTCAAATGATGGATTATTACGCGCGTAAAGGCTTCCAAAATCGAGAGAGGGCCCATGCTTCAATTAGCATGGGCGACAGTGTAGCAAGCCAAATCCTGATGAATCGCAAGTCCGTTTACCTCAGCGATCTGCGACAGGAAAACCCGGAATTAATGGCTGCCTATCCTGGCGAAAATTTTTCAAGTTACTATGCCATGCCACTCTTCATCAAAGGCGCCACGCGTGGCATTCTCGAAATGTTTTTCCGACAGCCCTTCTCCCCCACTGCTGACTGGCTGGATTTCACCCAGACCCTTGCTGGGCAAGCAGCCATTGCCGTCGACAACGCACAGTTATTCGAAAATCTCCAGCGAACCAATCAGGAACTTTCACTTGCTTATGACACAACCCTGGAAGGATGGGGCAAGGCGCTAGAATTGCGCGACAAGGAAACTCAGGGGCACACGCGTCGCGTCACAAACCTGACCGTGGAGCTGGCGCGGCAAATGGGCATCTCTGAACCCGACCTGACTCACATCCGCCGCGGAACCTTGCTCCACGACATCGGCAAAATGGGTGTTCCCGATCACATCTTGCACAAGCCGGGTCCGCTCACACCCGAAGAACTGGCTGAGATGCGCATGCATCCACAATACGCCTATGATTTACTCTCCCCCATTCCTTATCTGCGTCCCGCCTTGGATATTGCCTACTATCATCATGAATGGTGGGACGGCAGCGGATATCCACATAAATTAAAAGGCGAGGCGATCCCAATGTCCGCTCGGATCTTCGCCGTTGTAGATGTTGGGGATGCTCTGCTCTCAGACCGTCCCGATCGCGCAGAATGGGATGAAGCCAAAGTGATG
>JAHDWC010000182.1 GCA_023382575.1 Anaerolineales bacterium | reverse complement strand
GGTCCGGTTCTCGGGTGCGAGCCGTTCATAGGCGGCTTGCAGGTGCGGGTAAATGAAGCGGAATTGCGCCAATCCCAGCAGGATGTTGTCGTCGCCTTTTTCGTAAAGGTCATCCGCCGCGCTCGCCCATCCCAAAAAGTGATTCGCGTGGCGCATGGAGGTCGCTTTGGCTTCGGCTTCATTTTCAAGCAGGCGGTTCTGGGCGAAGAGGCGGGTCAGGTCGTGGAGGGCATACAAATATAGAACTTCCCCAGCTTGCGTTTCTCCAAACGGAGAGGGGAGAATGTTTAGTAAACTGAGGTTTGAAAATTTGCCGAGCAGGTCGTCGTCGGCGGTTTCGTCATCCAGTTCCCACACGGCTGCGGCGGAAAGTTGAACGAAGGGCGCGCTGAAGAGTCCCAGCTGGCGGAATTTCGTTTTCAGGTCGTCGTCCAGCAGGTTGTACGAGAGGCTGAGTGTAGCATCCACGTCGAGGTCGCCCTCACGCTTAAGCCGTTTCAGGCGGGTTTGTTCATCTTCGAGGCGTTTTTGCAAGGTCGCGGGCGTCCAGTCATCGCGGTCATTTAACAACGAAGCCGCCACGCGCAGGGCTAACGGCAGGCGTCCGCACAGGCTGGCGAGCGCATCGAGGTCGGTGTCGCTCGCGTCGTTGAGTTTCGATGAGGCGTTGCGCAGCAGGTCGCGCGCTTCCTCGGGCGAAAGCACGTCCAGCCGCAGGGGGGGCAAGCTGAGTTCGTTCAGGGTGAAATGCTTGCGCGAGGTGACGATGGCTGCCGAAGGCTGCGGGGGAATCAACGGGCGCACCTGCATCTCGTTTGCGGCATTGTCCAGCAGCAGCAGGGCGTTCTGGCTGGCAAAGGTCTGCTGGTACAAGCCTTGCAGTCCCTGCGGGTCTTCGGGCAGTTTTTGGTTGGGATAAAACGGCTCCAGCAAGCGCCGCATGACCTCTTCGGGCGCGAGCGGGTTTTCGGACGTGCCGAGCAGGTCAATGGTCAGCCGGGCGGATGGATACGCGTCCGCGATCTCGTGGGCGAGTTTTTTAGCGAGTTCGGTCTTGCCCACGCCTCCCCCTCCGCTTAAACCGGTGATGAGCGCCCCAGCCTGAAACGAGGCTTTGAGTTTTTCCAGTTCGTCCGTCCGCCCGGTAAAGTCTTGCACCGGCTGGGGAATCGTGAACAGCGCGGCAACAACGCTTTCTTTGACATTCAATTGCCTTACCAATTCAAGCAATTCCTTGACGATTACCAATATCTGTTCTGTGCGTTCGCCTGTCCGCAAGACTTCCAGCCGTGCGATCAGGTCACCGAACCCTTCGACCTTCAGCAATTGCATTTTTAGGCAATTCAGATAAATTGCCGTCCCTTTGCGAAGTTCCTCCGGCGTGAAATCCCCTTTCCAATCGTCGGAAATATATCGCTGCAAATGTCCGGCAAGGATGTCTTCATTTAGGTATTCCGGCAAACTGTGCAGGGAACGTTGGAACAATTCGCGGTCATAGAGCGGCAGGCTGGCGACTCTTTGGGTTAGTTCGTCGTTTCCCAATTCCTGCCTTGCCCGAATCCTGAAATCCCCTTCCGCAATTCGGGCGGCTTCCAACAGTTCGCGCCGCAAGCGCGGCTGCTTCAAAAGGCTGTCCAGCTTGTCTTTGAAGGTCGCCACTGCCGATTTGGCAACAGAATCCGCCGGTTTTGGGAGCAAACCGGGTAACAATTCGAGCAGGAAATCGGTCACACATTCTGGAGTAGATTTAGCCATGTGTCCCCTCACGGGAGTCAAAGGATTTGTATCATTGTAGGGAATTTTCCCCTCGGAATCAAGTGATGAAACTACCCATCCGCCTCCACACGCCACACATGCACACGATCACGTCCGGAATTCTTGGCGATGTACATGGCTTTGTCGGCGCGCTCCATGAGCATGTCGAGGGTCTTGCAGGTCGCGTCACTGGCCGCCACGCCCACGCTGACCGTCACCGAGAGACGCGCAGGGACATTTGCAAATTCAATGTCGATATTGAAGTTCTTCTCGTGGATCGAATTCCGCAGGCGGTTGGCGATCTCCACCGCATCGCTCAGCTGGGTTTTGGGCAGCGCCAAAGCAAACTCTTCGCCGCCCAACCTGCCAAAGATATCCGAGGCGCGCAATGCCGAGCGGCAAGTGTCTGTCACCAGCACCAGAACATGGTCGCCTACTTTATGCCCGAAGGCGTCATTGAACTTTTTGAAGTCGTCCACATCCAGCATGATGACGGCAAAGGGCTGTTTGTTCAAACGTGCCACGTGAAAATCCCGCTCCGCCAGTTCATAGAAGCGGCGGCGATTAAGGGTCTCTGTCAGCGGATCGGTGTTGGCAAGATACTGGATCGAATCAAACAGACGCGCGTTCTCGATGGCGATGGCTGCATGTGAAGCGAGCGTTTCCAACAAGTAGAGGTCGTCATTGGTGTAGGCATTGGGTTGGTACGACTGGGCAGATACCATGCCATAGGTCTTGCCATGCAGGATCATCGGCACGGCAATGATGGAACAGGTTGGGTCGTCTTCGGGTTGATCGCCATGACTGCCGTATAGCTCAAATTGGATCCCGCTCGCATCCATCGCCTCGACGCTGTTAAACAGCAGCGAGCTTTTCGTGCGGACAATTTCTCCCGACAACCCGTGGTCGGCAAAATAAGACTCGGTGAACACACGCCTGCCGGGGTGTTCCACGGCAAAGATCGGTTCGATCATATTCGTCTTTTCGTTGTACCCATCCATGACGAAGTCATTGCAGGGCATCACCCGTCTGACGGTCTCGAAGACCACCTTACAGATATGTTCCACGTCATGCCGCGCATTGATGTCATTGACTGCATGATGCAGGATCTTCAAACGTTCCAGCTGGTCACTCAACGCTTCCTGCGCCCAGATGCGCTCCAACGCCCCCGCGCAGTGGCTGGCCAGATTCTTCAGCAGTTCCAACTGGCTGTTTTCGTAGGCATTTTTTTTATAACTTTGAATGGAAAGCACGCCAATCGTCCGCGAGCGGGTTGCCACTGCCACGAACATCTGCGAAAGCGTGCGCTTGCTGTGATCCCCAAAGGAAAGCGACGGATCGATCTCGAAGTGATCTTCGTAGAATGAGAGGAATCCACCCATTTCGATGGCGGCTAGCATATTGGCTGTCGGTTTTTCAGGGACGGCTTCGCGTTGTATCACACGCTTCCCGTTGAAGGTGTCGATCGTCAACAGCGGACGCGGACTGATCCCCCGGGTCGGGTCATACAGGATAAGATAACTGGCATCCCAGCCGATCAATTGGTCGGCGGCATCCAGAATGATTCGCGCAGCGGTTTCTGCATCAGTGGTTGACCCCAATTCTCTACCCAGACTAGCGAAAATATCGACCTCGAATTTCGATCCTTCCCGGCTAGGCATGCACACCTTTCATGTGTTCGAGTAAATTCCCAGGGGAATGATTTTAAAGGGAAGGAAGCCGTCCTGTCAATTCAATTATTCGGGTTTGCGGCGCTGCCGCACAGCTTCGTACAGGATCAAGGCGGTCGAAACCGAGACGTTCAATGAGTTAACTTTTCCAAACATGGGGATGCATACTTGCAGGTCGGCGTGGCTCATCCAGAAATCGGTCAAGCCTTCGTCTTCTGTGCCGACCACAATCGCCAGCGGACCGGTCATATCAATCGCGGAATAGACAACCTGCGCGGAAGGCGTCGCCGCCAACACACGCATCTCTCTGGACCTGAGCCAGCTCAACGCAGTTTGTGAATCCACTTCGATGGCGGGTACAGCAAAGACCGCGCCGCGGCTGGCGCGGATAACGTTGGGATTCCACACATCCACACGTGGGTCGCAGACGAGCAGGGCATCTGCGCCAGCGGCATCTGCCGTCCGTAAGATTGCGCCCAAATTGCCGGGCTTTTCTACAGATTCAGTCACCACCACCAGCGGCGGGGTAGATAAATTCAGGTCTTCGAGCGAGCGCTTGGGGGTTGGGAAGAGTCCCAGCCAGCCATCTGGGTTTTCACGATAGGAGATCTTTTGAAAGACAGCGCGGCTGACGGTCAAATGTTCAACGTGGGGAACGCTCAAGGTCTGGCTGACAAGTTCCGGCGCGGAAAGAAGCGTCTGCGGAAGCATGCCGCAGCTTAAGGCAAGGGTCAACTCATCGAAGCCTTCCACAAGGATCAAGCCATCCTTTTGGCGCTGACGTTTATCCTCACGAAGTTTGACGATGTGTTTGATGCGCGGGTTTTGCAGGCTGGTGATGTCCACGACTTACTTCACCAGAAGCAGGCAGGCCGCCTGATGTGTTTTGCTGAGCGTGATCATGGGTGGGTCGCTTGCCTTGCAGGCGTCCATTGCCACCGGGCAGCGTGGATGAAAGCGACAACCTGACGGGACGTTGATGGGGTTGGGCGTTTCGCCTTGCAGGATGATACGTTCGTGTCGCAAGCGCGGATTAGGGACGGGAATGACCGAGATCAGCGCCTTGGTGTACGGGTGCTGCGGACTCTCCAGCACCTCGAGCATGGTGCCGATCTCCACGATGCGCCCCAAATACATGACGGCGACACGGTCCGCGAAGAAGCCGACGGAGCCAAGGTCATGCGTGATGAAGATGACTGCGATCTGGCGGGTGATGCGTAATTCTGCCAGCAGGTTGATGACTTCCGCGCGGATGGAGACATCCAACATCGAGACGGGTTCGTCCGCGAGGATGATCTCTGGCTCGAGCACAAGCGCCGCGGCAATGACCACGCGTTGGCGCTGTCCGCCGGAGAGTTCGTGCGGGTAGCGCCCAAGATACACGTCCGCAGGTTTGAGCCCGGCATCTTCGAGCGCCTTTTTGACCCTTTCATCGCGTTCCGCTTTATGCGGGGCGATGCCATGTACGGTCAATGGCTCGGTGACGATCTCTTCAATCGTCTGCGTGGGATTCAACGACTCGTATGGGTCTTGAAAGACCATCTGAATTTTGCGGCGCAGATCCTTGCGTTGATGGTCATTGAGATGGGTAATGTCTCGTCCCTCAAAGGTGACCTTGCCACCGGTGGGGTCTTCCAAACCCATCAGTAAAAGCGCCAAAGTGGATTTGCCGCATCCGCTCTCGCCGACCAATGCAATAACCTCGCTGCGCTGCAGGTTGAAATCCACGCCGTCCACAGCGTAGACGTGACGCGTATCGCGCGAAAACAGGGCAGGACGCCCAGCCTCAAAATATTTTTTCAGTCCTTGTACTTCCAATAAATGCTCTGTGCTCATTTTGAAGCCTCGATGAGATGACAACTCGCCACATGCCCGTCTGCGCCGATGACGTGCAAACGGGGTGATTCAGTCTGGCAGCGTTCAAAGGCAAGCGGACAGCGCGGCGCGAAGCGACAACCGGGCGGCAGCGCATCCAACCGCGGCGGATAGCCTGGGATGGAAGAAAGTTTCTTCTTCGGTTTAGTCAGGTCAGGAAAGGCTTTGAGCAATTCCTGGGTATATGGGTGGCGTGGATCGTTGTAGATCACATCCACCTCGGCATATTCGGCCGTCACGCCGCCATACATGACGAGGACCGTGTCACACATTTCTGCCACCACACCAAGATCGTGTGTAACGAAGATGATCGCCAAGCCCAGCTTCCTTCTTAACCCATCCAACAGTTCCAGTATCTGCGCTTGAATCATTACATCCAGCGCCGTGGTCGGCTCGTCGGCAATAATGACCTGCGGATTACACGCCAGCGCCATTGCAATCATCGCACGTTGACGCATCCCACCCGAATATTGATGAGGGAAGTGGTCTTTATGGTCAGCCGCAATGCCCACCAAATCCAGCAGTTCCGTGACGCGCGCCGGAATTTGGTCCTTCGGAAAATCTGGCATATGTCTGAGAATGGCTTCGGCGATCTGATCGCCAACCGTCCGCACCGGATTGAGCGCGTTCATGGCACCCTGAAAGACAATCGAAACACCGCTCCAGCGGATCTTGTTCAATTCTTCTTCGCTCAGCGCCGTCAGGTCTTGTCCTTTGAAGAACACATGTCCATTCACGATCTGTCCGGCGGCTGGCAGCAATCGCAACAGCGACAACATAAGCGTGGTCTTGCCGCAGCCACTCTCGCCGACCAATCCCAACAGCTCGCCTTCTCTCAATGTAAAGCTGACATTCTCCACAGCATGCGCGGGTAATTTGCCTTCGGTGACATAATCAATGGAAAGGTTCTGGACTTCAAGCAAAGACTTCGTCTTGGGAGGCTGCGCATCCACATGGACTGTGGGCTTGTTCGGCATCAGATGGTGAGTGTCCAGCCGCGGGTTGAGGACTTGCTCCAAGCCTTGCCCAAGCAGGGTCAACGACAGAACCACCCAAACGATACCAAACCCCGGAGCGACCAACGCCCACCACGCCCCTGTAGACATGGCTCCGCGCCCAAATGCGTAGTTGAGCATCTGTCCCCAGGAAAGGGTCGTCGGGTCACCCAACCCAATGAACGACAAGGCACTTTCGTTCAAAATGGCCAGCGAAATGACCAGCACAGCCTGCACCACAAGGATGGGCATCACCAGAGGCAGAATATGCCGCGAGACGATATGTCCCTTGCCGGCGCCGATGGCGCGCGCCCGCAAAACGAACTTGCGCGATTTCACCGCGAGAGTCTGCGAACGGACAACGCGGGCGGTGGTCGTCCAGCCGAGCAACCCAATGACGAAGATGATGTTCAACAGTGAGGGTCTGGTTAGCGCGACGATAACCACCATCAATGGCAGGTCTGGGATGACGAGCATGATGTCGGTGAAGCGCATCAGGAAGGTCTCCCAGCGTCCGCCGAAGAACCCCGCCACGAGGCCGAACAATCCGCCGATGAAAATCGAGATGAAAGCGGCGAAAAAACCAACCGTCAGAGAGACGCGCGCGCCATACACAAAATTGGAGAAGACGTCCTGTCCCGCATCATCCGTGCCAAACCAGTGCGCGGCACTGGGCGGCTGGTAGATATCGCTGATGGTCGTCGTCGATGCGGATGTTTCGTCATAGGGCGCGATTGCCGGCGCAAAGATCGCCACAAAGACGATCGAAACCAACATTACAAAACCAATCAGCCCGCCGCGATTCTTTTTGAAGACGCGCCAAAAACCGAGCAGACGGGCCGAGATTAGGTTGGTGGGTTCAGATGGCTTTAGTGTGGTCTGCATGTTCACTCCACCTGCACGCGTGGGTCGAGGTAGGTATAGGTTAGGTCTGCGAGCAGGTTTGCGGCGATGACCGCCACGGCGATCAACAGGAATGCCCCTTGTAATACGGGATAATCGCGGCGCACCACGGCTTCATAGATGGCGCTTCCCAAACCGGGCCACGAAAAAACCGCCTCAATTTGAATCGCGCCTGCCACGGTGAAGCCCAGGTTGATCGCGATCACGGTCACCAGCGGCAGCATGGCGTTCTTGAGCGCATGGTCTTTCAAGATTTGGAACATGCTCAAGCCTTTTGCCTTGGCGGTCAGGATGTAATCTTCGGAGAGCACATCCATCAGACTCGAGCGCATGATGAGCGTATATTCGCCCATGTAAACGATGGTATAGGTTAGCGTTGGCAGGAACATGTGCCAGAGAATATCGCCCCATTGCTGCAGGGGCGGCATGGAACTCATACCCGGAGTGGCTTTACCTGCCAGCGGAAAGCCATTGGCGCTGCCCCAGAACAGCAGAATGATACCCAGCCAAAATGTAGGCAAGCTCCACGCGAACAAACTCAACGCGATGGCGCCATAATCCACGGAAGTACGCGCCTTCCATGCCGCAAAGATGCCCAATGCCACGCCGATCAAAATGGCGAGGACTTGTCCCGCTCCGATCAACAGAACCGTATTCCACAATCTTTCCGAGAGGATCTCCCCCACCGGGCGGTTGGTATGATAGCTGATGCCCAATTCGCCTTGCAAGAGATTGCCGACATAAATGAAGAACTGCGTCTCCAATGGGTTGACGTTGCAACTCCCAAACTTGATGGGATTCAACGACTCAAAGCAATTGATGACCGGTTTATCCAGCCCGAAGCGCACTTGCAGAACCTCAATCGCCTCTTTTTTCAGACGCGGGTCACGAATCCCAGCCCGGGCAGGATCCCCCGGTAATACCCGGAACAGGAAGAAATTAAGAATGATGACAAATAGAATCGTGAAAACAGACCAGGCTGCTTTGGAAAGGATCGCGCGGGTTCGATTCAAGGGCTTCACCCTGTGACAGTGGAATGAGACGCTGACATGCCCCGGACAGCCTGAAAGACCAGCCGGGGCATGTTGAAATGATAAATCTTTATTTGACCGGTTCGATCAAGACCAGTGAGGTCACGTCAGAAAGCTCGACTTTAGCCTGATCTGTGACCCAGCCAGTGAAGCGGTCGGTGCGATAGGCTTGCACATTCGCATCATAGAACGGGATGATGTACACCACATCGTCATGGACGATCTTCTGCATCTCCCAAACGATGTCTTTGCGGGCTTCAAAATCCAACT
>JAHDWC010000181.1 GCA_023382575.1 Anaerolineales bacterium | reverse complement strand
CCCAAGGCATGGGATGTAGGAGTTACGTCCCGTTGCTTTGAGATTATAGCACGGTACAATTAATGAAATGTAAGAACTTGTCCGGTATAATTACCGGATGTACAGGGATGTCTGGATCGGTCAGCCGGAGCTTCTTCGAATCCCAAGTCCTAAAAACAACCATCCGGCTAAGAGGTGAGAACATGGCAGAACGAATCCTGATCATTGATGACGATGTTGACACACTCCGCTTGGTCGGGTTGATGCTTCAACGACAGGGGTACCAGATCAGTGCCGCTTCCAACGGCACACAGGGTCTGTCGAAGGCGCTTGAAGAACGCCCTAATTTGATTCTGCTCGATGTGATGATGCCGGACATGGATGGATATGAAGTCACGCGCCGGCTGCGTAAAAACCCAGCGACCGCATCGATCCCCATCCTGATGTTTACCGCCAAAACCCAGTTGGATGACAAGGTGACAGGGTTTGAGTCTGGTGCAGACGATTACCTGACCAAGCCCACACATCCCACCGAACTTCAGGCGCATGTCAAAGCTTTGTTGGCACGTACCACCCAAAAGCAACCCGCTGACGTCAAATCCACAGAAGGAGGCGCTCCACTTGCTCAAGATCATCGAGGCTATGTCATCGGTGTGCTTTCTTCACGCGGAGGCTTGGGCGTCTCCACTCTCTCTGCCAACCTTGCGGCCGGGCTGTTCACTCGTGATCAAGCCGATGTGCTCCTCGCGGAATTAACTCCCGGGCAAGGGACTCTCGGCATGGAGTTGGGACTTCCCAACCAAAGAGGGTTGACTGAAATCCTGCAAGGCAGTGTGGCTGAGATCACACTCGAAAAAGTGCAGTCTTCCATTGTGACGCATAGCTCTGGCTTGAAACTCTTCCTCTCATCTGAGAATCCGCGCGACGTGAGCCTGACCGCCAACGTGCAAAACTTTGAAATATTGGTCACGCGGCTGGCTGCTCTCGCGCGCTTCGTCGTCCTGGACCTGGGAGCGGGTCTGCCTAATTATGTGCAGCGTCTCCTTCCGCATTGCAGCGAACGCATTGTGGTCATGGAAGGGATGCCGAGCACCATTCAACATACAAAATTCCTGCTTGGCGAGCTGACTGATTTGGGCATCGACCCGAAGACCATCACCGTTGTCCTGAATAACCGTCAGCGTTCTGAAGCACAAATGCCCTGGGCGCAAGTGCAAGACCGGCTCGGACATTCCATCGCAGCCACCATCACCCCGGCGCCCGAGTTGTTCCTGCAGGCTTCCCGTTTGCAGACGCCGGCCGTCATGGCTCAGCCGACCAATATGACCTCTCAACAGTTCCTTAAACTCGCGGAAGCAATTATTGAACGCGAAAAAGCGCGATGATCCCCTTTTCGCCACAGACACAAACCAACATTGAATTCGCCGCGGACTTGTTCCGCAATTCCAAACATGCTGTTATTCTGAGTGGAGCTGGGCTTTCCACCCCCTCGGGGATTCCCGACTTTCGGTCCACAGGCACAGGCTTATGGTCACGGGATGAGCCGCTGGAAGTTGCTTCGCTCAATACGTTTCGCACCAATCCAGAAAGTTTTTTCGCATGGTTTCGCCCGCTGGCAAGCCAGATTTTTTATGCCCAGCCCAATCCGGCTCACACTGCGCTGGCAGTGCTCGAACAAAATGGTTTTGTCAGCTCGGTCATCACGCAGAACGTAGATATGCTGCATCAGAAGGCAGGTTCCAAAACTGTAATCGAAATGCACGGTACCATGCAAACTTTAACCTGTTCACAGTGTTATCATCAAGTGCAGGCTGAGCCATACCTTGAGCCTTTTGTGGCGCACGGGGAAATTCCCCACTGCCCGAAATGCAATCAAACCCTGAAACCGGATGTGATCTTGTTTGGCGAACAGTTGCCGCAAGCAACATGGTATAAGGCGCAAAAGGAAGCGCGTCAATGTGACCTGATGCTGGTGGTGGGTTCCTCGTTGGAAGTGCTGCCGGTAGCTGGATTACCCATGCAGGCACTTGACCGTGGCGCCCATCTGATTATTATCAACAACACGCCGACTTATTTAAATGTACGCGCCGACGTGACAGTTCTTGAAGACGTTTCGACCATACTGCCTGCGATCACGGAGAGAGTTTTAAATGGCTGAGATAAAAACCGAGCGATTGGACGGTTATCGCCGTTTGATCGACATTGCCCGCGACCTCGCATCCACTTTGGATCTGGATATTTTGCTTTCGCGCATCGTACACGCCGCGGCTGAGATCAGCGGCGCGGAAGCTGCCTCCATCTTGCTGTACGACGATACCTCACGCCAGTTATATTTTCAGGTTTCAACCAACATGGACGAATCGACGCGGCGAGGGATCATGGTTCCGCTGGATGGCAGTATCGCTGGGTGGATCGTCACCAACCGCAAAGCGGTCCGCATCACGAATGCGCACGAAGATCCGCGTTTTTATTCCAACGTCGAAGCGATCACGGGGCTTTCCACACAATCTCTGCTCGGAATTCCATTAATCACAAAAAATAAAGTGGTGGGCGTTCTCGAAGCGTTGAACAAACACCGCGGCAAATTCACCGAGACGGATGAATCCATGTTGTTGGTGTTGGGCGCACAGGCGGCTGTCGCCATTGAAAATACCCGCTTGTTCCAGCAATCAGATTTGATCTCCGAATTTGTGCATGAGTTGCGCACGCCGCTCTCTTCATTGAGTACAGCCACGTATCTTTTACTGCGACCGGAAATGTCGCAGGAACAGCGTGATCAAATCATCAACAATATCCACAACGAAACGATGCGCTTGAACGCGCTCGCCTCATCCTTCCTGGATTTAGCTCGTCTGGAATCGGGACGTGTCCAATTCCGCAAGACGACCTTCAGCCTCGCAGACCTGCTCTACGAGTGCAAGGATGTCATGGCGTCCAAAGCCATTGAAGATGATATTCAATTGCGCGTCGAATCTCCTGAGGGCTTGCCGCTCCTGGAAGCGGATCGTGACAAGATCAAACAGGTTTTGTTGAATCTGTTGAGCAATGCCATCAAGTACAACCGCCCGAATGGGACGGTCATGCTGCGGGCGGAAGCGCGCGAGCATGATGTCGCTATTTATGTTCAGGATACAGGGATTGGCATCCCTGAAGAGGCGCTGCCGCATCTATTCCAGAAATTCTATCGGGTGCGTGAGCATGAAGCGCGCGCGTCAGGTACCGGGCTGGGACTTTCCATCTGCAAGCAGATCGTCTATGGGCATGGCGGACGCATTGAGGTCCGAAGCCGCATGGGTGTTGGTACCGTCTTTATGATCTCTCTGCCGCGCTCCGGCAAGACGATTCCGCGTGAAGGTGTGACGGGTGAATTGAAAAAAATGGTAAAAAAGCCATAGTTTGACTTTTTTGTCCTAAGATTGTAAACTTGGCACGGTTTTTCATTTGAAATTATGTTTGGAGGAAGATGATGGCACAGTTTCAATTTGTTATGAGGTCAGGCCCCACGCCGGGGGTCACTTTCCCTCTCGATGGGGATCAACTGACCATCGGACGTGATTCAACCAATGGCGTTGCGATCAACGATGCGGAAGTCTCACGCAAACATGCGCGTTTGATGTTCCAGGGTGGGAAATATGTGCTCGAAGATCTTGGCTCCACCAATGGCACATTTGTCAACGGACAGCGTTTGGCAGGACCTGTGGTGCTCAAACCGGGAGATGTCATCTCCTTGGGTGAACAAATCGTCCTGATGTATGATGCGATTGCCACTGACCCCGGCGCGACCGTGGCGGTATCTCGCAAGGCGATGCAGTCAGCTCCACCTGTTCAGTCTACTTCGACTGGGTATGCCCCTCCGCCGCCGGCTGTCTCTTCTTATGCGCCACCTCCTGTAGCCAAGAAGACCAACATGGTTCCGATTTTCATCGCTGTGGGTGTGCTGCTCTTCATCTGTGTGTGCGCTGGTTTCTTCTGGTGGGTGGATGCGACCTATCGCTGGTGCGTCTTCTTCCCCTTTATTGCCGGTTGTCCATAGTCAAGCTGTTTTACACCCCGCGACATCTCGCGGGGTGTTTTTATTTAATGGAAGGATCATTTGTGTTGTAAAATGGCGCATCTTTGATAGAATCGAATTGACACATTTACCGAGATTTTTTAACCCTGAAACGGAATCATCCCCATGGAACAGACGAACAATACCTCCTCCCCATCCTGGGGAACGAACACAAAACTGGTCGTTGCTCTGACGATCACTGTCATCATTGGTGCTTTGCTGGTCAAGTTTCAGTTCATCATCACGCCGCTGGTGATCGGACTCATGCTGGCTTATCTGTTCCAGCCTATCGCTGAATTTCTTCAGCGGAAATTGCGCTTCTCGTGGAGCGCCTCGGTTGGGACGATTTACGTTGTCATCATCTTCTTGCTGCTTGGCTTGTTGACGTTGGGCGGGGTTGGGTTGGTACAACAGATCCAAAGCCTGATTGTCATTGTACAAAGAGCGCTGCGTGACCTGCCCGAACTGATCGAAGGTATCTTTGGGCGCGCGTACCAGATCGGTCCGTTCACGCTTGATTTCAACGTATTGGATCTGGATCTGAATGACCTCAGCAGTCAGATCCTTGGCATGGTGCAGCCGCTTCTCAGCCAGACTGGGACATTGCTTGGCACTGTGGCAGGTAGCGCCGCCAACTTCTTCGGTTGGACGTTGTTCGTCCTGCTTGTCTCCTATTTTGTGCTTTCAGAAAGCGGCGGCTTGCGAGACCGCATCCTTTCGGTGGAAATCCCCGGCTATGCTCTTGACTTGGCGCGTCTTGGGCGTGAATTGGGGCGGATCTGGAATGCCTTCCTGCGCGGACAGATCATCATCTTTTTTCTAACCGTCATCGTCTATTCGATTGTGCTTGGGATTCTGGGCGTGCATTATGCAATTGGCTTGGCGTTCCTTGCCGGTCTGGCGCGTTTCGTACCGTATGTCGGTCCAGCCATCAATTGGGGTGTCCTTTCCGTCATTGCCTATTTTCAGGCATACAAATTATTTGGGCTTTCGCCGCTGGCATATATGCTGCTGGTTTTGGCAATCGCCCTCGTTATTGACCAGATCTTCGATAACATTGTTTCGCCGCGCATTCTCTCAGATGCGTTGAAAGTCCACCCTGCAGCCGTATTGGTGGCTGCCATCATCGCTGCCAACCTGTTTGGTATCCTTGGCGTGGTCGTGGCAGCGCCCATCCTTGCCACTGCTTTGCTGTTGTGGCGCTACACCATGCGGAAAATGCTGGACCTGGATCCCTGGCCAGATAAGGAAGTCCATGCCGCGCCACCACCGCCCGGTTCACGTCTCTTTGTGACGGTCCGCCGCTTCATTCGTGACCTGAGCCAGAGACTCAAAAAGGGAAAGTAATCTCCCCTTCGCCTGACCTAAAATTCATCCACCCATAAGGAGTATCTCATGAGCAACAACCAGGAACCACAGACCGAAACCCTCGCCGAGACAGAAAACTTCATGGCTTGGCGTGCCGACGAACCCGATGATGAAACTACCTACTATTTGCAGTTGGGACGTGCCACCATCAACTTCTTCAAAGAAGAATGGGAAGAACTGCTTGACTCCATTCCCGAGTTACTGCAAGCCAAACCCAACGAAGAAGGAATGTACGCCGTCTCGTTCGACAACGTGGACGTTTGGATGGATGACGAAGACTGGACTGAATTTCAGCAGATCATCCGCGAATTGGGCAAGTAATATCATCAGGTGACAGCCTTCAAAAGGCTGTCACCTTTTAACTTAATCATGAAGAAACTACGCAACTCCATCACAGACGTGCCCGGGATCGAAGTAGGTCACGCGCAAAACAACGAAGCCCTGACAGGTTGCACGGTGATCCTTTGCCGTAAGGGAGCTGTTGCTGGTGTGGACGTCCGCGGTGGCGCGCCTGGTACGCGCGAAACGGATTTGCTGAATCCCGGCAACATGGTGCAAAAGGTCCATGCGGTGCTGTTGGCGGGCGGCTCTGCCTTTGGGCTGGATGCAGCTTCAGGGGTGATGCGCTATCTCGAAGCGAAAAAGGTTGGGGTCCAGACTCGTGATGCGCATGTTCCCATCGTACCATCTGCCATTTTATATGACCTCAGCTTGGGCGATTCCAAAATCCGCCCGGATGCTGAGATGGGGTATCAGGCTTGTTTGAATGCATCACGCGATGAAATCTCTGAGGGTGTGGTGGGTGCCGGGACGGGTGCGAGCGTGGGAAAACTGCTGGGCGCAAAAAGTGCTATGAAGTCTGGGATTGGAAGCGCGAGTCTTCATCTTGGCAGGGGAATCGTAGTCGGTGCGATTGTCGCAGTCAATGCGTTGGGAGATGTGTATGATCCCAATACGGGTGAGTTTGTCGCCGGGCTTCGCACCAAACGAAAGACGATGGAGTGGTTGAAGCGGGCGGCGCAGTTGCCTGTGTTGCGTCGGAATACTGTCATTGGTGCGGTGGCGGTCAATGCAAATTTTTCCAAAGCGGATATGACCCGCATCGCGCAGATGGCGCATGATGGCATGGCGCGCGCGATCCGCCCGGCACATACGCAGTTTGATGGGGATACCATCTTTGCACTTGCCACGGGCGGAAAGCGCATCGACCTTTCGACTGTGGGCGCATTTGCGGCGGAAGTCTTTGCGACAGCGATTGTCCGCGCGGTGCGGGCTTCGGTGTCGGCAGGCGGATTGCCCGGCTTGGCAAGCGACGAGTGAGACAGGACATGAAAAATCAATTTTTGCGTGTGCTTCTTGGAATAGCTGCAGGACTTGTCATTTCGTTTACTTTGGCACAGACTTTTTTTGACCTCGCCTCCCGCACGCTCATGGACCAACTCTTTTTGGTGCTGGTCCCTGCGGCGGCGGTCTTTATCTGCTTGTTATATCTTGCACCGAGCTTGGAAAAGCAGCTTTCAGAAACATCGTCCACGGCGCGCTGGCTTGTGTTTGTGTCTGCATTTCTGACAGCCGCCTCGTCCTTGTTTTTTTATCGCCCTAATTTATTTCCGGCGCTCTTTATCGTATCCTTCTTATTAATTATTCCAACAGCTGCTTCGATCCAAACCATCCTTGAAGTGGGCGGACATCGCCGCGTGCTTGGTGCGTGGGTGTTCTCCGTCACATTTAGTTTTTTCTTGATGAGTTTTCTGGATGACTTCTATCCCCGTCCCATTGAGGTGATCGCGCTAACCATTTTCTTGCAGGCAGCGTTGAACGTGGGCGGATATTTCTTCATGGGGCGCGTCCGCCGTGTGGCGCGCGAACGTTGGTTCGATGCTTTTGTTCATGCTGCTTTGTTTGTACTGATGGTCGGCTTTATCGTCTGGTTATTCCAAACTAGTCAACGCGTCTCACTGTTCCCAGCTTCATTTTTTATCTTGAACGAAACCTCCCGTCCGTTGTTTGCATTTGTCAGTTTGTTGGCGCTGCCCTGGCAAACCTGGCAGCACATCCAACTAAAACTCAGCGGATTTTACAATCGCATCAAACACACTAAAGTCTATGCGTACATCAGCGCGAATCTGGCAGGCATCTCGCTTGCGCTGGGTTTTCTGGTTTTGTATTTGATCTTTGCATCAGTAATTAATGATCCGCACTTCGATGTGGATGACATCTACTTCGACGCTGATCACTTCAATTATCGCCTCCGCCTCACCACCGACAATTGGCGTGACTACTATTGGCGGTCCGTCCATCCTTTCATGATCCTGCTCTTCAAGCCGCCAGTGGATGTATTAGGCTTCCTCCTCAAAGGAAATAAACTTTGGGGTGCTTATTTATTCGTCGCATTGGGCGGCGCGTTGTGCGTCCATCTGGCGTGGATATTTATCAAGACCGCCACTGGGAAGTCTGCATATGCTTCGTTGATCGCCGCTCTTTTGGGATTAAGCGCCTCGCACTTGATTTTTGGTTCGCTCATCGAATCGTATATTTTCCTCGCTGCGAGTCTCTTGCTATTCTATGTCTTGCTAATAAAAGACCGTCCGCTTCCAGCGCTCATCGCCGCCAGTTTGACGACGATTGGCATCACGCATTCCAACTTTGCCCAAAATGTGATCGCCTTGTTCGCGGTTAAGCCCAACCTCAAGCGGATGATTCGCTTTGTGGCTTCGGTGTTAGTCTTTTTGATTCTGTTAACCTTGTTGAATAACCTGCTGTTTCCCGATGCGCATCCATTCTTTTTCGTGCCATCCACTCTGCAAGCCGAACAACAGAATCTCTTTCCGCTGAATCCTCTGCGGGTTCAGGCTCTAATCCGGGCGTTTGTCTTCCATAATGTGGTTGCACCAACGCCGATCTTTTACGACAAGGATATCCCCTTCATTCAATTCCGTTTTTTCAAGCCGGAGATCGATGAATTAAGCCGCTATGACCTGCCGATTCAAGATGTCACCTCATGGATGTGGCTGGTCTTGTTACTCTTCGCAGGTGTTCTCTTCTTGTGGAACATCAGAAAGAATCCACATTGGCGCTTGTCTCTGGCTTTGATGGGATGTATGGCGCTCAATGTGGGATTGCACTTGCGCTATGGCAAGGAATTATTCCTGTATACGCCCAATTGGACATATGCGCTTATTTTGCTGCTTGGTCTGGCTTGGGGAAACGTATCTGA
>JAHDWC010000180.1 GCA_023382575.1 Anaerolineales bacterium | reverse complement strand
GATGGTCTGATGCGGTGCATCTGCGGTGGATAAGGGTCTGCCGATAAAAAATGAACGAAAGGTACGCGGCGGTTGGTGATTTGTGTCCCTCTCAATGATAGACGTTGAATTATCTGGGTTGTTAATCATACTGAATAGCAATTCTCCTGGAATTATGAAACGCAAGCTGAGACGCGTTTCAACGGAGATAGTCTATTCAGTTGTCAGTCAAATTAGGGTCAAGGAAGTATTAAGACTGGTCAAGAAAAGGTCAAGATTTTATCAATTCAAATTTTCAGCCGATACCCAACCCCCGGCTCCGTATGAATATAAGTTGGGCGTGAAGCGTCAGGTTCGATCTTGCCTCGCAAGTTGCTGATGTTGACCCGCAAAATGTGCATATCATCATAGCCATCGCCCCATACTTGCCGCAGTAGTTGATGATGAGTAATGACCTTGCCTGCATGGGTCACCAACACCTTGAGCAGGTCATATTCTGTGGGTGTGAGTTGGATTTCTTTATCTTGGACCATGACCAAACGACGAGAAAAATCCACGGTCAAGCCGCCGGATTGAAAAACCGGTTCATTCCCCGCCGACGATTGTTTGCGCAACGCGACTCTCATCCTCGCCAGAAGCTCGCCTGTGCCAAACGGTTTGGTGAGGTAATCGTCGGCGCCTGCGTCGAGCGCGGCGATCTTATCCTGCTCGGCTTCGCGGACAGATAAGATAATGATTGGCGTCTGACTCCATTCACGCAGACGGCGTGTCACTTCGATGCCGTCAATGTCGGGTAAACCCAAATCGAGAATGATGATGTCTGGTCGATGACTCAGTACGGCTTGAAGCGCTTCCTCCCCTGAAGCGGACTCATACACGGTCAGTCCCTGCGCGCCTAATGCCGCGCGCAAATAACGCCGAATGGGCGCTTCATCATCCACGACCAGAACACGTTGATTGCTGAGTGTCATGTTCCCAATGGTAATTCAACTTCGAGAATTGTGCCGCCGCCTTCGCGATTCTTCGCGCGGACTTCGCCGCCGTGCGCTTCGACAATGCCCTTGCTGATGGAGAGTCCCAGCCCAGTGCCGCTGACGCTTTCAGGGCGTTGGACTCGGTAGAACTTGTCGAAGACGCGGGAAAGATCTTCGGGCGGAATCCCAGCTCCACGGTCCAGAATTTGGAGGCGGGCTTTTGAGTCATCCAAAGAAGCAATGACTTCGATCAATGAATCCTGCGGTGAATACTTGATGGCATTCTCCAAGAGATTGACGATGACCTGCGCCATGAGCGTGAAGTCCATGGGCACGAGCGGGAGATTGGCAGGCACATCCACTTTGATCTGACGTTTTTCAACACGCGAGCCAAGCTGTTCGATGGCAGTGCCAATCAGGTCTTGCATGTCGCAAGGTTCAAGACGCAGTTTGATCGCGCCGCTTTCGATGCGTGTCATATTGAGCAAATTTCCAACGAGACGATTCAAACGATCCGCTTCACCGCGCGCATTTTCGATCAACGTGCTGCGTGTGACTTCGTCGATCTCCATATCTTTTTCATCGAGAGCCGAAAGCGCACCGGTGATCGCAACCAGCGGCGTACGCAGATCATGTGAGATTGAATTGAGCAAGGTGTTTTGTAATTTCTCCGCCGATTGTAATAACGCGATCTGACGGTTTTGTTCCTCAAGTTGTGCGCGTTCGATAGCTTGCGCACCTTGATTTGCAAACGCCTCCATTAACCTACGCTGGGCTGGCGAGAGATCCGAATCCGATGTATTTGCTTTACCAATCCCAAGAACCCCGATCACTCCCTTGGATGTTCGAAGCGGTAGATATCGTAATTGAGCCGCAGGCAGGGTATTGGTGTGCCGCCCGGCAGGCTCGGCATGACGATACACCCAGTCAGCCACAGCCAGTTCCTCCTCGTTCAACAGCATTCCCTTGCTGAGCGCACTGGGAATCAGTTGATTCGACTCTGGCAGCAGAACGGCTATCGTTCGATTGAAAGTTTGCTCCAGATGTTTTTGCAGTACGTTCAAAATGGATTCAAGATTCGCCGCAGATGCAAGATCGCGGCTGAGATCGTACAACTCCGCCGTCTCCGCTTCACGCTGACGCGCCGCCTCAGCCTGTTCACTCGCCCGAGCCGTCAACTGGCTGATAACGACTCCCACCAAAAACAAGCCAATAAACGTAATGATGTATTCTGTATCTGATACATTAAACGTAAAGAAGGGATGAACAAATAAAAAGTCAAATGTGAGTACGCCTAAAATGGATGCAAAGATGGCAGGTCCGCGCCCAAGATAAATGGCGGCGATCACCACAGCCAAGAGATACACCATCACAAGGTTGGTGGCTTCAATGTCTCCGCCGATGACATATCCAATAATCGTGGCGATTGCAACCAGCAGAAAACTCCAAACATACCGGTTCACCGGGCTGTGTAATTTCAGCGGACTTTCATCTGCCGGAAATGATGGCTTGTCTGAACTGGTGACGACGTACACGTCAATATCACCGCTTTTGTGAATCAACTTATCCACGAGCGAGCCACGCAATAATTCCTGCCAGCGCGGACGGAGCGGCTTGCCTGCCACGATCTTGGTGATATTGTTCTTATGAGCGAACTCAATGATGGTCTGCGAAACCGCATCTATTGAACTACTGGCGGAGAGTGTATAAGACCTTGCGCCCAAATCTTCTGCCAGCTGTAGGATGCCTGCTACACGGTCACGCTTCTCAGGTGACATCGAAGCGAATTGCGGTGTTTCCACATAGAGCGCGATCCACTCCGCGTTGAGTTCATCAGCAAGCCGCCTTGTCGTGCGGACGAGTCTCTCGCTCAGCGGGCTGGGACTGATGCAAACCAAGAGTCTTTCACTTGCCGCCCAAATGCCCTGGATGGCGCGGGTCTGCATATATGCCCGCATTTGATCGTCTACACGTTCAGCAGCGCGACGCAAAGACATCTCGCGTAATGCAGTGAGATTCCCCTTGCGGAAAAATTTCTGGATCGCCCGCGCCGCTTGGTCGGGCACATAGACCTTCCCCTCTTGCAAACGCACCAACAACTCATCGGGCGGCAGGTCAATGACTTCGATCTCTGACGCTTCATCAATGACTCGGTCAGGTATCGTCTCGCGGACGATGACTCCTGTCACCTGCGCCACAATGTCATTCAAGCTTTCAAGGTGCTGAATATTCAACGTGGTGTATACGTCAATGCCCGACGCGAGAATTTCCTGCACATCCTGATAGCGCTTGGCATGACGCGAACCTGGTGCATTTGTGTGCGCGAACTCATCCACCAACACCAATTGCGGTTTACGCTGAATGACCGCGTCCACATCCATTTCAGGCAAGGTCACGCCGCGATATTCCACCTGTTTGCGCGGCAGCACCTCCAACCCCTCCACTAATTCTTCCGTCTCGGCGCGTTTATGCGTCTCGATGTAACCCACGACCACATCCACGCCTTGAGCCTTGCGTTGATGCGCGGCTTCGAGCATGGCGTAAGTCTTGCCTACTCCTGCTACATAACCAAGAAAAATCTTGAGCCGTCCACGCCGCGTTTCTTCGGCTTGGATATTTTTTAGCAGTTCATCAGGGTCGGGGCGTTTATCCATCGAATCTATTGTAGTCCATCCAGTGCGAGATTTAATAACAAGACATTGACGCGCGGCTCGCCAAAGATTCCAAACTGACGCCCTTCGATGAATTTCTCAACCAGGGATGTAACTTCCGCTTCACTCCACCCGCGAGCGGATGCCACACGAGAGATCTGATGCAACGCCGACGCCACACTGATGTGCGGGTCGAGTCCGCTGGCAGAGGCGGTGACCAAATCCACAGGAATCGGAAGCGTATTCTCCGGGTCGGCGGCATGGAGGGCGTCGATGCGTGCTTGCACAACTTCTTCAAGTGATGGATTCATCGGTCCCAAATTTGAACCAGACGAAGCGGCGGCATTGTACCCCGCTGCAGAAGGACGACCCCAGAAATATTTTGGGTCATCGAACTGCTGACCGATGAGTTCCGATCCGTAGGTCTTTCCATCTAGGACGATGAGACTGCCATTTGCCTGATGCAGGAAAAGGACTTGGGCGAGTCCCGTCACGGTGAGGGGATAGATCACGCCAGTGATGACAGTAAGCAATGCCAGCAACGTGATGGCTGGGCGAAGTTGTTGTTTCATGAAAAGACTCCAGAGACGACGAGCAATGTCCATGCGATGGTGAACATGAAGACCCACGGACGCAGAGGGATGGGGATATGCAATGTATTTGGGGCGAGGCTGGCAGCGGCAAGCCCAACAACGGAAAGAATGCCAGCGATTTTGGAAAGGGAAAGTTTTGTTTTCATTTTGTACTCCTGAGTACATCGTAGGTCACGCTTGAAGCGTGACCTACACAAGGTGTAGTGCCACCAACAACATATCAATGACCTTGATGCCGATGAACGGCACGAGCAGACCGCCAAGACCATAGATCAAAAGATTGTCGCGTAACAACTGTGCTGCACCCACGGCGCGATATGGCACGCCGCGCAAGGCGAGTGGAATCAGTGCGATGATGATGAGCGCATTGAAGATCACAGCGGACATAATCGCGCTGTCAGGTGTGGCAAGGCGCATGATGTTGAGTGCGTTCAATTGTGGATACGTACTGGCAAAGGCGGCGGGGATAATCGCAAAATATTTACTGACATCATTCGCAAGGCTGAAGGTGGTCAACGCACCGCGAGTCATCAGCAGCTGTTTGCCGATCTCCACGATCTCAATTAACTTGGTCGGGTTGCTGTCCAAGTCCACCATGTTGGCGGCTTCGCGGGCGGGCTGCGTGCCTGTGTTCATCGCTACTGCAACATCGGCTTGAGCAAGGGCGGGCGCGTCGTTCGTGCCGTCGCCCGTCATCGCGACCAATCGTCCGCCCGTTTGATATTCGCGGATAAGTTTGAGTTTGGCTTCGGGTGTGGCTTGCGCCAGAAAATCGTCCACGCCTGCTTCGGCGGCGATGGCGGCGGCAGTCAGCGGATTGTCGCCTGTGATCATCACAGTTTTGATGCCCATCTTGCGCAGTTGCGCGAAGCGTTCCTTCATACCGCCTTTGACGATGTCTTTCAAATGGATGACTCCCAGCGCCTTGTTGTCGCGAGTCACTACCAGCGGAGTCCCACCTGCTCGGGCAATAGAATCAACTGTCGGCTTAAGATCTGAGGCGACGCCGTTTCCGTTCGACTGAATCAATCCCATCATCGTGTCAGGCGCTCCCTTCCTGATTTGAGTCCCATTGAAATTGACTCCGCTCATGCGGGTTTGCGCCGTGAATGGAATGAAATGCATTCCGTCCACGGTGTGACCGCGCAGACCAAATTTTTCTTTGGCAAGCACCACGATGGAACGACCTTCGGGAGTTTCATCAGCAAGGGATGCGAGTTGCGCGGCTTCTGCAAGGTCGTTGGCGTTCGCGCCGTTGACGGGGATGAACTCGACCGCCTGACGATTGCCAAGCGTGATGGTTCCCGTTTTGTCGAGCAGCAACACATCCACATCGCCCGCCGCTTCCACGGCGCGACCCGACATGGCGATGACGTTGCGCTGAATCATCCTGTCCATGCCAGCGATGCCGATGGCAGAAAGCAGCCCGCCAATGGTGGTGGGGATGAGACAGACGAGCAGCGCGATGAGCACGGTGATGGTGATGGGCGTGCCGCTGCCGCTGGCTTCGACGCTGTAAATTGAATACGGCAACAGCGTGGCGCAGACGATGAGAAAGATGATGGTGAAGCCTGCCAGCAAAATGTTGAGCGCGATTTCGTTCGGAGTCTTCTGACGCTTCGCGCCTTCGACCATGCTGATCATGCGGTCGAGAAATCCCTGCCCAGGGTCGGCGCTGACGCGGATGATGAGCCAGTCGGATAGAAGCCGCGTGCCGCCCGTGACAGCGGAACGGTCACCGCCCGCCTCACGCACGACTGGGGCTGATTCGCCTGTGACGGCGGATTCATCCACCGAAGCGATTCCAACTACGATCTCGCCGTCGGCAGGGAGGATGTCGCCTGCTTCAACGAGATATAGATCATCTTTGCGAAGTGAAGTTGATGAAACGGTTTCAGTTTCAACGTTATCACGTTCAAACGTTTTAACGTTCGAACTGACCTTCTTCGCGGGTGTATCCTGCCTTGCCTTTCGCAGCGACTCCGCTTGCGCCTTGCCACGTCCTTCTGCCACTGCTTCAGAGAAGTTGGCAAACAACACGGTGAACCACAGCCAAAGCGCAATCGCACCGATGAAACCAGCGGGCGCTTCGCCTTTGCCGACGAGAGATTGAATCCACAACAGGGTGGTGAGCACGCTGCCCACTTCCACCACGAACATAACGGGGTTTCGCACCATCCAGCGCGGGTTGAGTTTGATAAAGGAGTCCAGCACAGCGCGTTGGTACATTTCGCGGCGGGCTTGGGTTTTGTTTTTAGTTGTCATAGAGTCTCTTTTTTTCACCACAAAGGAGACAAAGGGTCACAAAGGAAAAACCTTTGTGTACCTTCGTGACCCTTTGTGGTTGATAGGTTTTATCCGAAGATCATCAAATGTTCCACAATCGGTCCAAGCGCCAGCGCAGGCAGGAAACTCAACGCGCCGACGATGATGATGACGCCAATGACCCAGACGATGAAGAGTGGGGTATGGGTGGGCAATGTCCCTGCACTGGCTGGGACTTTTTTCTTGTTTGCCAGTGAACCCGCAATTGCTAGAACGGGAATCGCCAGCCAATAACGTGCAATGAACATGGCAATACCCAACGCTATGTTATAAAAAGGATTGTTCGCACCCAAGCCAGCAAAAGCAGAGCCATTATTATTGGCAGCCGAAGAAAAAGCGTAGAGCACTTCACTGAACCCGTGCGCCGATGGGTTATAGATCGTCGCTCGCCCGGCTTCGCTCATCAGAGCAACTGCGGTTCCAGACAGCACCAGAAATACGGGGATCAAAATAATGATGGATGCCATCTTCATCTCGTAGGCTTCGATTTTCTTGCCGAGATATTCGGGGGTGCGTCCCACCATCAAGCCAGAGACGAAGACCGCGATGATGACGAATGCCAACATGCCATACAAGCCCGAACCAACGCCGCCATAGATGATCTCGCCAAGTTGCATGAGCCACATCGGAACGAGTCCACCAAGCGGCATGAACGAGTCATGCATGGAATTGACTGATCCATTCGACGCGGCGGTCGTCACCGTTGCCCACAGCGCGGAGTTCACGATCCCGAAGCGGACTTCCTTGCCCTCCATGTTTCCGCCTGGATTTGTCGCAGATTGGGCTTGGTCAATGCCGAGTTTTGCGAGCATGGGGTTTCCGCTTTGCTCTGACCAAATTGCCACGCTGAGTAATGCAACCAGCACAATCGTCATCACCGCCAGCAATGCCCAACCCTGACGTGTATCTCCGACCATCTTGCCGTAGGTGTAACAAAGCGCGGCGGGAATTAACAGGATGGATAACATCTCGAGAAAGTTCGAGAACGGGGTTGGGTTCTCTAACGGGTGCGCCGAGTTGACATTGAAGAATCCACCACCATTGGTGCCGAGTTGTTTGATGGCGACCTGCGACGCGGCAGGTCCCACCGCGATGAGTTGAGTCTCACCTGATTGAAGCGAAGTAGCCGTTTTGTATTCGCTAAAAGTCTGCACGACGCCTTGAGAAACAAGAGCCAACGCAAGCACCAGCGAAAGTGGCAATAGGATGTAAAGAACGGAACGGGTCATATCCACCCAGAAGTTGCCAATCTCCTTGGTGGTGTGTCTCACGATTCCGCGAATCAACGCCACCATCACCGCCATGCCTGTTGCCGCAGAGAGAAAATTTTGCACGGTCATGCCGAGCATTTGGGTGAGATAACTCATCGTCGTCTCACCGCCGTAGCCTTGCCAGTTGGTGTTCGTGGCAAAACTTACCGCCGTATTCCATGCGGAGTCGGGTGCGGCTGCGCCGAGTCCCTGTGGGTTGAGGGGCAGAGTCCCTTGCAGGCGTTGCAGTAGATAGATGGCGATCAAGCCGAGGATGTTGAAGAGCAACATCGCAACTGCGTATGTTTTCCACGTCATCTCGGAGCGCGGGTCAATGCCTGAGAGGCGATAAAGGAATCTTTCAACGGGACCAAGGATAGGGTTAAGGAAGACGCGCTCCCCTTGATAGACTTTCGCCATGTACGCGCCGAGCGACTTCGTCAGAAGAAGCAAAGTCCCGAAGTAAATAATCAATTGAAGCCAGGCGCTCATCCGAACCACTCCGGTTTTACTAAAGCCAGAACAAGATAGAGTAATAGCCCGAGAGCCACGAGCCCAGTGATCCAGTAAAGCGGATTCATGGCTTGTCCTCCCGCAGTCCATCGAGCGCGTGGAGTAGCCCAATGGAAAGCAAAAAGAACAGAACAGTTAAGCTAAGAAATGAAAGGTCGTTCATTCGTACCTCCATTAAGGCAGTGTATTCAGTTATGGGTCAAATTGGGGTTAAGGAGGTGGAAAAGGATGTCAAGAAAGAGTCAAGGTTGGAAGATATCTCATGGTAAACTGCCCATATGACTCTTTCCGCTACTGCCATCTCGCATCCCAATATCGCCTTCGCTATGTTGTCATAATGGAACACCGTATATGGTTACCGCAAGGCT
>JAHDWC010000179.1 GCA_023382575.1 Anaerolineales bacterium | reverse complement strand
GGCCTTGACAGGGCCGCATGTTAGGCCGCTACACCACGGGACCAATTGGTTAAGCGGGCGATAGTTTACCATGACGATATGCACGTGTCAATACAATTGACCGACCAGTATTGTTTTTGGGGCAAAGTTCATCTTGATGTTTACTAATTTGCAAACTCCAAACCACTGAACTTGACACAATGAAAGCCCTGTTCTAAAATTGTCACACAAATTTGCAGGATACGTCCCAAATTGTGACAGGGACATTCACATTCCCCCGAGGAGGGCTCGCTTGACTAAAAACCGAACGCAACAAATGGTGGATCGCCTTCGCGAATTGCAGGCATCCTCACCAGATATTGAAGCATCAGCGGTGGTAAGTGTCGACGGCTTAAGTATTGCCTCGGCTCTTCCACAAGGCGTGGAAGAAGATCGTGTGTCGGCCATGTCAGCAGCGATGCTCTCTCTTGGTGAACGCATCGCCGGAGAACTGGGACGTGGATCTCTTGAGCAGGTTTACATTAAAGGCGTAAAGGGATATGTTGTATTGATGTCGGTCGGCGAAGAAGCCGTCCTTACCGCCCTGGCTCGCGAACAAGCCAAACTTGGACTGATCTTCCTTGATATGCGCCGCGCTGCCGAAGATCTGGCAAAGTTGATTTAACGGAGTACCCATGAGCCCCTTACAGAAAGCTGGTCTGTACTACCCCAACAAATTTGGTCTCATCACCATCAAATCCCTTGAAGAAGTCATGGGAAAGAATGGTTTGAATGCCATCCTCAACCTGGGTGGATTGAGTCACTACATTGAAAACTACCCGCCTGACAACCTCGATAAAGGATTTGACTTCGCAGAACTCTCTGCCATAGGATCCTCTTTGGAAGAGATGTATGGTCCGCGTGGCGGGCGTGGTCTTGCGCTTCGCGCCGGACGCGCCACCTTTGCCGACGCCCTGCGGAACTTTGGTGCATTGGCTGGTGCCGCAGACTTGGCCTTCGTCGTCCTCCCGCTTCAATCCAAACTGAGAATTGGTCTGCCTGCTTTCGCCAAGATTTTTACCCAACTGAGCGATCAGCATACCACCGTCGAAGAAAAAGACACCGAATGGGTGTGGACGATTCATAAATGTCCTTGCTGTTGGGGACGTTCCGGCGTAGATAAGCCCGTTTGCTTTGTAGCCACTGGTCTGTTGCAAGAGGCGTTGAAGTGGGTCTCTGGCGGCAACGAATTCCGCGTCAATGAATCGAAATGTGTTGCCATGGGCGATACTGTTTGTGAATTCATCATCCAGAAAGAACCGATTTCCTAACCATAGGTTTCAGCATGACGGTCACCAAGTCAAAAATACTCATCGTTGAAGATGACCCTGATGTGGCAGAAATGCTGACAGCGTATTTCCGTTCGCAGGAATACGATGTTTCCACTGTGAATTGGGGGGAAGACGGCGTTCGCTCTGCCCAGCAATCCACACCCGATCTGGTTATTTTGGATATTCGTCTGCCGGATATTGACGGGTACGAAGTGGCTCGCCGCTTACGTACTGACCGCCGTACGGGGGATGTCCCGATCATTTTCCTCACCGAAAAACGTGACCGTGCCGACCGCTTGCAGGGGTTGGAGATCGGTGCTGATGATTACATTACCAAGCCATTCGATATTCAGGAATTACGCCTTCGCGTTCGCAATGCCTTGAAGCGCGTCAGCCAGGGATCATTGACCAACCCTGTGACTGGACTGCCTGAAGGCGCTCTGGTGGATGAAAAATTATCCGAAGTTCTCGGTAAAGACGGTTTTGCCTTGTTGTTTGTCTCGCTCGCTAACATGGATTCGTTCCGCGAAGTGTATGGTTTTGTCGCTTCTGATGATGTCTTGCGTGCTGTCAGTTTGATGATCGGCAATACCATGCGCGAATTCAGTCGCCCCGATGATTTTCTGGGACATCTGACCGGCACAGACTTCATTTTAGTTGTCCCGCCATCGAATCTCGCTGCGTTGAGCGAAAAACTACGATCACGGCTTGACCAATCGGTTGAATATTTCTATCCGATCAAAGATCGTGAACAAATGGCAAAACGTACTGATCGCCTCGGCGCAAAACTGGCGGAAGTTGCTACACTCAAGGGATACACCACTGATGTAGAGCAAGTCAAGGCTGAGTTGCTAAATCATAAAAATAGGTAACTACTTGCGTACGACTGTCGTTATTCCAACGTATAACGAAGCGGAGAACCTTCCTAAATTGGTCTCCGCTTTATTTTCGCTTCCGCTCGACCTCAAGCTGCTTGTTGTGGATGACAACAGCCCCGATGGCACCGGTCAGATCGCGGAGGACCTTGCCAGGACACATCCAAAACGTATCGATGTTTTGCATCGCCCCGGGAAAATGGGATTGCGTTCGGCCTATCTCAACGGGTTTCAGAAAATTCTCGATGGGGATGCGCAGGCTATCGTTCAGATGGATGCGGATTTTTCGCATGACCCTGCCAAGTTGGTTGAGATGTCCCGCATGCTGGACTCTTCGGATATAGTGCTCGGGTCACGCTACGTGCAGGGTGGGTCAGTGGACGAGAAGTGGCCTCTGTGGAGAAAATGGCTTTCCGCGTTTGGGAATTTCTATGCACGTTCGATTTTGGGATTACCCCTGCATGACGTGACCACGGGATTCCGTATGTGGCGTGCGGAGACGTTGAAGCAGATGCCGTTTGAACGCATTCAATCCAGTGGATATATTTTTCTCGTGGAAATGATCTATCTGGCACACTGCCTTGAGTTCAAAGTGGGGGAGGTGCCCATTTACTTTGCTGACCGGCGTTTTGGCAAGTCCAAGATGTCGCTCAAGATTCAGATCGAAGCGGCAATTCGCATCTGGCAGGTATTGTGGAATTATCGTGACCTGCGTAAAGCGGGCAGGTTGGCGAGGATCTAAATCCCTTCCTCAAACCGGCGCTCTCTGATAAAATACCGCCCGCAAGCCGAACGAAAAAAAGTAACCCTCGGCGACCTGTCGAGGGTTTTTATGTGCCTGTCATTTGAATTGAAAAGAGAATTTATGATCGAAAGAAACGACCTTCGTAATATTGCCATCATCGCGCACGTTGACCACGGTAAGACTACCCTCGTGGATGGGCTTCTGCGCCAATCGCACACCTTCCGCGAGAATCAGCAGGTGGCCGAGCGCGTGATGGACTCAAACGATCTTGAACGCGAACGCGGCATTACCATCCTTGCCAAGAACACGGCAATTACTTTGGATGACCCGGTCTCGAAACAGACCGTTAAGATCAACATCGTTGATACGCCCGGTCACGCCGACTTTGGCGGTGAAGTGGAACGCGTCATGAACATGGTAGACGGCGTGTTGCTGCTCGTCGATGCGGCGGAAGGTCCCATGCCGCAGACCCGCTTTGTGTTGAAGAAAGCGCTCGAAATGGGACACAAAGCCATCGTCGTCATCAACAAAGTAGACCGCAAAGATGCCGAGCCATCCCGCGTGCTTAACGAAACCTTTGACCTTTTTAGCGAACTGGGCGCATCGGAAGAGCAAGCGGATTTCCCCGTGATCTATGCCATCGGCATCCAACAACGTGCCGGGTTGACCCCTGAACTGGGACCCGATCTCCAGCCTTTGTTCGATGCGATTCTCAAGCATATCCCGGCTCCCAAAGTGGACCCGGACGCGTCTCTGCAAATGCTGGTGACCACGCTCGGTTATGACGACTATCGCGGCGTGACAGCAGTTGGTCGCTTGTTTTCAGGCAGGATTAAGGCTGGGCAAAAACTTGCCCGCATCAAAATGGACGGCACTATTCTGCCGGAGACCGCGCGTTACCTTTACACCTTTAAGGGATTGAACAAGGTCGAGATCAACGAAGTGGAAGCGGGCGATATCGTCTCGCTTGCCGGGTTGGAAGAAATTTCCATTGGCGAAACGCTGGCGGATCCGAGCAACCCGGTGGCATTACCAACCATCAGGGTGGAAGAACCGACAGTCCGCATGACGTTTGGGGTGAACACATCTCCTTTCACGGGACGCGAAGGGAAGTGGAGCACATCGCGCAAATTGCGTGAACGCCTGTATGAGGAGTTGCGCACCAACGTCGCTCTCCGCGTGGAAGATACTGAGTCGGCTGAAAACTTTCTCGTCTCAGGTCGAGGCGAGTTGCATCTTGGTATTTTGATCGAGACCATGCGCCGCGAAGGTTATGAGTTCCAGGTCTCGCGTCCGGAAGTCATCTATCATAAAGCGGAAGATGGCGCCTTGCTCGAACCGTTCGAAGAAGTCCACATCGAGACCAGTAATGAAACTGTTGGCGCGGTGGTGGAGATGCTCGGGGCGCGACGCGGCAAAATGATGGACATGCAGGAATCGGGAATGGGAATGACTCGCATGATCTACATCGTGCCAACGCGTGGCTTGCTTGGCTTCCGTTATCAATTCCTCACGTCCACTCGTGGCGCGGGAATTATGCACACTATCTTCCACGGTTATGACGAATTGGCGGGAGCGATTGCTTCACGTAATAATGGCTCGCTCGTGGCATGGGAAGCTGGAACGACTACGGCTTACGCGCTCAAGTCTGCTGAAGAACGCGGCATTCTGTTCATTGGTCCCGGTGTGGATGTGTATGAAGGCATGGTCGTCGGTGAAAATGCACGCGGACAGGATATTTCTGTAAACGTGTGCAAGAAGAAGCATTTGACTAACGTGCGCGCATCACGTGGTGACATGGAAATCCGCCTCACGCCGCCGCGACAGATGTCTCTTGACGAGGCGATCGAATACCTCGCTGACGATGAGCTGCTCGAGATCACGCCGGAGAACTTCCGCATCCGCAAGCGCATTCTCAACACTGAAGAACGCGGCAAGCAGACCAAGAAGGTCAAAGAGCAGTTTGAAGCCTAGAAAAACGAAAATAAAAAGCCTTACGAATTTCGTAAGGCTTTTTTGTTGGACGTTATGGACAAGTGAAACTTGCCGTATTGCTGGCGGACTCACCAGCCGAGTTGAACGCCTTGATCTGGTAACTTACACTCTGTCCGGATGTCAGCGGAATCGTCTCATTGTAGGTGGTGGAGTTGGCTGGCAGGTCAGCGATCTCCTCTCCGTTACGGATGACGCGATAACCGGATTCAGTATCAGAGCGGTCGTTCCAATTCAAGGTCACTTCGGTTTGACCGTCGCCACGACAGAAATAATTCCAGCCGTTTTGTGTGAAGGTCGGCGCATCTGGGACGCCGCCAGCCGGAGTGGAGGGCGCAGTGACAGTCGGCACAGTGGTGTAACTCCCAGACGGCGTGACAAATTCACCCGAGACCCAACACTGACCATCATCTGTTTCCACGATCCAATAATTTGGCGGGTAAAAGCCAACGATCTTGACCGAAATATTGGGAAGAATTTGCGTGACGCGTTCGTAATTCGTGCCAGGACCTGTGCGGCAGTTGGTCACGTCTTCGAAGCTGGCGGATGGCTGAGAAAATGTTGGCGTGATGGTGGTAGCTGTGTTGGTTCCCGCAGGCGGCTGAGTGGACGAGGATGATGCGGCTGTGGGGCTCGCCAGAGGCGTCGTGTTGCTGAGCGCGGCTTCGACGGTCAGTGCGGCGGCGGTGGCGATATCTGGCTCTGTTTGCTCCGGCGTGACGGGCAAATTGCAGGCTGAGAGGGTCAGTCCGATAACGAGCAACAGAATGGCGATTCTCTTCATTGTATTCTCCAGTACCCGATGTTTTTCTTGCAGGGATATTTTACTCCCCGTCGCCCTCCAGCCAGGTTTCCATATACGGCTTTTCCATTTCAACGGCTTGTTTGGTCAAATGCAGCGGATGAAAGGTATCCACCATCACGGCGAGTTCCTGAGTCTCCGTCTTGCCGATGCTGGCTTCGGTCATACCAGGCTGTGGGCCATGCGGCAACCCGAACGGATGCAAGCTGATATCCGAACGGTCGATGCCCTTGCGGCTCATGAAATTGCCTTCGGCGTAGTAGATGACTTCGTCTGACTGGATGTTCGAGTGATTGTACGGCGCGGGAATGCCATCGGGATGATAATCGAACAACCTTGGGACGAAGGAACAAACCACAAAGTTCCAGCCTTCAAAGGTTTGATGGACGGGCGGCGGCTGGTGGATGCGTCCCGTAATTGGCTCGAAATCTTCGATGTTGAAGATCCACGGATAGAGATAGCCGTCCCAGCCGATGACATCATGTGGATGATAGTCGAGGATGTGTTGAGAGATACGATCTCGCACCTTCACGCGGACCTCAAACTCTCCGCGCTCCGTGTGTGTTTCCAACTCTGTGGGGACTCGGATATCCCGCTCGCAGTAAGGGGCATGTTCGAGCAGTTGACCATAATGATTGCGGTAACGTTTGGGCGGCTCGATCTGGCTGGGGTTTTCGATGGTGAAGAACTTTGTCTCTTCGTTGAGTTCCATTTGCCAGGTCGTGCCGAAAGGAATTACGATATAGTCTCCTTTGCGGAAAGGCAGATTGCCGAATTGCGATTTCAATGTGCCGCTGCCATCGTGAACCCACCACGTCTCGTAGGCTTGCGAGTTGCGGTAGAAGTAGTCCATTTTGCCTTTGGGGGCACGCGAGACGCCGAGGATGACGTCGTTGTTTCCGAGTAAGGGAATCCGCGCAGAGACAGGATCCGCTCCGAGCGGAGTCTGAGCCGTGGTGAAGGCGCGGTGACGAATCGGGCCGAAGTCCACATATTCCGGCTTGGCAGGTCCGCAATCAGCAGTCCGCTTCACACGCGGCGGGAGGAAGTGATGATAGAGAATGGATTGGAGCGACGAAAACCCTTCGAGTCCCATTAACTCTTCACGATACAATTTGCCATCTGGCTTTTTGAATTGGGTATGGCGTTTATGGGGGATTTGTCCGAGCTTATGATAGTAGGGCATGGGGTCTCCTTATCTTCAATCTCGTTTTTCCTGAATTTCATACACAACAACGCTTTCCTGCTCATTGGGATCATTGCGCGCTACGACGGCGATGACCTGCTCTGTGTCGCTCAGGTTGACCGGCTGATGCGGCAGGTTGGGCGGAATGAAGAGAAAATCGCCCGCTTCGTTAATAGTGGATTGTTCGAGGTTATGGCCGTAACGGGTTTCGGCTTTGCCTTGAATGATGTAGATCACAGTTTCGTAGCCATCATGATAATGGGCAACAGCCTTCCCGCCCGGCGGGATGATGACAAGGTGCATGCAAAGATGTTTCGATCCGGCGGTGCGGGCCGAGATGCCTTCAAAGTTCGGTAATTGCTGTTTGGTGAGATGAATCCCTTGCGGGCGGACGGTGATGACTTTGTCGGTCATGAGTCTCCTATTGGACGAGAATGGATTGGACGAGTGCGTCTAAAACAGAAAGGGATGGTGTGAATTGGTCGGCAGTGGATTGGGAAAGTTTTTCCATCACGGCTTGATAGTATTACTCAAATTCCGGGTTGTCGAATTCGGTGACATCCGGGAAGACAAAGCCGCCTTCTGGAACAACCGGCGTCGGCGTGGTGGCATTGGGATCGGGGTTATAGGTCTGGTCGATCAGAAACGCTGCGTGGATCGGTGCAACGATGGAGACGTAATACTTCCCATCCTGAGTGATGCCCTGATACGTGTAGATCAAATAATCATTGGTAATGGGCACAGGCGCTTGATGATATTGCTGAACGGCGCGGATGCCGCTTCCGCTTTGAAAATCAACTTTAGTGGGTTGCGCATCGATGACCAAGCCAGCATTGAACGGCGGCAGGACCGTTATGCCAGATAAATCGCCACTGGTCAGCTTTTGCTGTAAGAGCGGAATCCGTTCAGCGGCAGCTTCATTCATTTGCATGTATTCATCCGCCGGGATGATGTTGATCTCAAAATCAAAGTTGCTCTGAAAAGTGCTCGTCCGCGCGAGCACAAAGCGCACATACTCCGGCGCTACAGACCAGTATGGAATATCTCCTGTATCTTCAAAACGCGGCACGATCTCCGATTGCGCACCCGTGGCGAGACCTTCAGGGATCGTGAAGCTGATGTTTTGGAAGGAGATGGGGATTCCGCTCGGTTGTGTCGGATTGTCCGCCGCCTCCTGCGTGTGTGCTTGCAGCGTAGCCGCCACCATTGTTTCCAAGGTGGTTTGATCTGGCGCGGCGGTGGGAGCGACTCCTCCACATGCCATGATGATAGTCATCAGCCCAACCCAAAGAACGATCAATTTTGTTTTCATAGTTGCCCTTCCCGTTTCTCAAATATAGTTTTGTCGAAGTCTAATTTGGGCGCTGGGATTCGTCATCCCACCCAAAGATACTATGCAGAGCAAACGGGCAGAAGTGGGAACGTCAACCGCTTCAACCCTGATGGGAAGCTGTTACTTCAAAAAGTAGAATCAGCCTTCGGGTCAGTTTGAAGCGGTGACGTAATTCGGGCTAGAGGTTACCGCGGCGTTCCTGTTCCAGTTCCAGCGATTCAAACAAGGCTTTGAAGTTGCCCTTGCCAAATCCCTGCGCGCCGTGACGTTGAATGATCTCCACGAACATGGTTGGACGGTCTTGAATGGGGCGCGTGAAGATTTGCAGCAAATAACCTTCATCGTCGCGGTCAACAAGGATGCCAAGATCGTGGATGGTTTTCAAGTCTTCCTTGATCTGTCCAACGCGGTCGGGCAGCATTTCGTAGTAGGTATCGGGCACGCGCAAAAATTCGACGC
>JAHDWC010000178.1 GCA_023382575.1 Anaerolineales bacterium | reverse complement strand
CACGCCGCCGCGGGTGGGGTCACGTAGTACATGAATGTTTGGGCTTGCATCCAACATCGCCGCAATGAGATGATTCAATGGTGCGACATCACTCTGCAAACTGGATTGGAATCCCAGCTCACCGCGCGCACCAAGAACTGCAATGCCGTGGTCTCCGATAGTTCCCGAAAGGATCACCACGTCGCCCGGCTTCGCATTCGCCCCGCTGACTTTCACGTCAGCACGCACCACGCCGACCCCTGCTGTGGTGATGTACATTCCATCCGCTTTACCTTTTTGCACAACCTTCGTGTCGCCTGCCACGATCTGCACGCCTGCTTCTTCCGCCGCCGCTCGCATAGATTCGATGACGCGTTTCAATGTATCCATCGGCAGGCCTTCTTCGAGGATGAAGCCCGCAGTGAGATATAACGGCTTCGCGCCAAGCATTGCCACATCGTTGACGGTGCCGCATACGGCTAATTTGCCGATGTCGCCACCGGGGAAGAAAAGAGGCGAGACGACATGCGCATCTGTGCTGATGGAGAGTTTTTGTTTCAATCCGGGTTCCACCAATGCCGCGTCATCGCCCGCATTCAAAGCAGAATTTTGGAACGCAGACACGAACGCCTTTTGAATCAGTTGATGACTCATCCGTCCGCCCGCGCCATGCCCCATCACAATTTGCTCATTGTGAGTCAATGGCGGAGCACATACCGCACCTTCGATGTTGACTGTTTCTTCGCTCATGATGTCACACTCTGTTTCAATTCAACGCGACCATACCGATAATATGCCGCACACGCTCCCTCGGATGAGACCATCGTCGCACCAAGCGGATTCTCTGGCGTGCAACCCTTGCCAAATGCCGGGCAATGATGCGGCTTCTTCAAGCCTTGCAAAATTTGTCCCGCAATACACAGCGGGGATTCTTCCGCCTGAATGGCTTCCACATCGAAGCGCTTTTCAGCGTTGAAATCATCAAATTCCGGGCGCAGACCCCAACCACTCATGGGGATCATTCCGATGCCGCGCCATTTGCGGTCACATTCCATAAAAACTTTATTGATGGCATCTTGTGCAGGTTTCAGACCTTCAAAAGTCACTGCACGTTGATAGGCGTTGGTAATTTCCACTTTGCCTTCTTCGAGCAGTTGCACAGTCTTCAAGATTCCCTGCACGATGTCGAGCGGCTCAAAACCAGTGACCACCATGGGGATCTTGAATTTTTCCACCAGCGGCGGATATTCCCAGTAACCCATAATGGCGCTGACATGACCCGCCAGCAAAAATCCCTGCACACGGTTGACCGGCGAACTTAAGATCGCGCTGATGGCAGGCGGCACGCGCACATGCGAAACCAGAATGGAAAAATTTTTCAATCCCATGCGTTGCGCCTGTAACACGCTCATCACATTCGGCGGAGCAGTGGTTTCAAACCCGATGGCGAAAAATACAACTTGCTTATCCGGATTTTTCTCTGCCAAAGTCACCGCATCAAGCGGAGAATAGACCACACGCACGTCACCGCCTTGGGCTTTGACCGAAAACAGGTCACGCCCTGAGCCGGGCACGCGCAGCATGTCGCCATACGAACAAAAGATCACATCTGGTCTTGATGCGATGGACAATGCCTTGTCGATCAGTTCCAGCGGAGTCACACATACCGGGCAGCCCGGACCATGTACAAGTTCGATCTCAGGCGGGAGCAATTGGTCGATGCCATGACGTACAATCGCATGCGTTTGCCCACCGCAGATTTCCATCAATGTCCACGGACGCGTCACCGTGCGGCGGATTTCATCGATCACGCCTTTCACCAATGCCGCGTCACGATATTCGGTCACATACTTCACGGCGTCTCTCTCCCCAATTCTTCTTCGATTGAGCCCATCTGACGCAGCAATTCCAACGTCTCCAACGCATCCTTCTCGCTCAAAATGCTGATCGCGAATCCCACGTGGATAACGCAATAATCGCCAGCTTTTGCTTCGGGTACATAACTTAAACAAGCTTCACGAAAGATGCCCCCAAAATCCACCTTCGCCATTTTCAATCCATTATTTTCATACACATCGACAATCTTGCCGGGTACACCTAAACACATATCAACCTCTCAATCTTGATGCGGCGATGAACGCCTGCCCCAATGAGAGTCCGCCATCGTTCGTCGGAACCTCTCGATGTATGTATACTTCAAAACCGCTGTTTCGTAATAGTGATAATGTTCGTCGTAATAGTGTGATATTCTGCCAAACCCCGCCAGACAAAACAACAGAACGAAGCGACGTTTCATCGCCGATTTTTTGAACTGTCTCTCGAACGGCTTCGGCTAATCCATAATGGAAGCGGGCAGATATCTTCGATGCGGGGACTCCTGCCATCACATCATGGATCAACGCCTCAATCGCGCCTCGGACTCGTACCTGACCTGATTCCACGCCAAAGGGATAGATCTTCGTCTCAGCCGAATCTGCCATTGCCTCAAATTCAATGGCGGCCTGTCCCTCGTAATTGACCTTTTGTCTTATCCCTGCCAATGCTGCTGCGGCATCGAATAGCCGTCCCATCGAAGAAGTCATCGGCGCGTTGATCTTCTTCTCGAGTTGCACCCGCAACGTCACCTGATCTTCAGCGCAGAATTCTTTGACCGCTTCAAGCCTTTCGTCCCATTCCAAGCCAAGACTCCACAGTAAAGCCAGCGCTGTCCGCGCCGGTTTCTTGATGGACGCATCTCCGCCGGGGAGGGGGAAATATTCCAAATGTGTTGCCCGTTGATGCGACTTTGCATCTGCCACCAAAAATTCGCCTCCCCAAATGGCGCCATCATCGCCGTATCCCGTGCCATCAAACGATACACCAATGACCGATTCGGTCAATCCATGTTCTGCCATGCAGGCGGCAATATGCGCGTGATGGTGTTGAACGCTTATCATTGGCAGGTTTTCACGCTCTGCTCGTTCTATCGCATATCGCGTAGCCAAATAATTGGGGTGCAAGTCGTGAGCAATCGCCACTGGTTTAACCCGGAACAGGCGCTCGAAATGTTCCACGCCTTGTTCAAAGGATTTTAGGGTCTCGTAATTTTCCATATCCCCGATATGGTGACTGAGAAAAGCATAATTCCCATTTGTAATGCAGAAGGTATTTTTTAATTCCGAACCTGTGGCGAGAAGTTGTGGAACCTCAAATGGAAGTTTGACTGGAAATGGGGAATAGCCTCTTGAACGACGAATGGGATAAATCGACGATGGAACATGGTCAATGGTCAATGGTCTATCGTCGAAAACCCTCACTACGGAATCATCACATCGAATATGAATATCCCTGTCATGCATCAAGAACGCATCCGCAAGTTTGGTGAGACGTTCGCGGGCTTCGTCGTTCTCGGTGGCGATGGGTTCTTCGGAGAGATTGCCGCTCGTCATGACAAGCGCAGTAAATAGTGAATTGGTAAACAGTAAATAGTGGAGCGGCGTGTAAGGCAGCATTACACCCAGCCAATCCTGCTTTGGCGAAACCTCTTCGACGGTCGTCGATTCAGGTTTCTTCTTCAGCAAAACGATTGGGCGTGCAGGTGAGGTGAGCAATTCTTTTTCTGCATCGCTGATAAAGCAATGCGTTTCGATGGTTTCCAAATTAGGCATCATCAACGCAAAGGGCTTATCCACGCGTAATTTGCGATTTCGTAACTCGGTTACTGCTTTTGAGTTCGTTGCATCACAAGCGAGATGAAAGCCCCCCAAACCTTTGATGGCGACGATCTTCCCCTCAGCGAGAAGACGTTGGGTTTCTTGCATTGCGTCGTCGTTTAGCGACTCGCGAGTCACCCCTACTTCAAGCCATATTTTGGGACCACAAACTGGACACGCCACAGGCTGGGCATGGAAGCGTCGATCTGTTGGGTCTGTATACTCGCGCTCACAATTGGGACACAACTTGAAACCCGCCATCGTCGTGAATGGACGGTCATAAGGAATATCTTGGATGATGGTGAAACGCGGTCCGCAGTTGGTGCAGTTGATGAAGGGATAGCGATAACGTCTGTCGTTTGGGTCGAAAAGTTCGCGCAGGCAATCGTCGCAGATGGCAACGTCAGGCGAGATGGGCTGGAACGCGCCGTCCACACTTTCAGAGTGGATGATGTCAAATTGGGTGAACCCGTTACCGGGTCCGAAGGAGGCGCTGAAGTCGTCAATGCGCGAGAGAGGTGGCGCATCGTTTCGTAATTTTTGCAGGAACGAATCCAACACATCTTTTTCTCCGTCGGCTTCGATCTCCACGCCAGCGGATGTATTCTTGACCCAACCTTTGAGATTCAGGTTCGTGGCAAGATTGTAAACAAAGGGTCGGAAGCCGACCCCTTGCACAATGCCTGTGATGTGAACCTTGACGCCTTGCATTATTTTTTTGCGTTTTGGATGAGCCAATCCACCCATGCCTCAAGCCCCTCACCCGTGCGGCAGGAAAGCGGGAAGGTGGTGACATTTGGGTTGAGGACTTGCACGCCTTGTGTGAAGTAATCCATGCGGAAATCGACATAGGGCAACAGGTCGATCTTGTTGACGACGAGCGCATCCACGCCACGATAGGTGCCAGGATATTTATAGGGTTTGTCGTCGCCTTCGGGGACAGATGCGACCAATACCGTCTTGTGTGTGCCGAGTTTGAAATTCGCCGGGCAGACGAGATTGCCGACGTTCTCAACAATGAGCAAGTCAAACTGCGTGAGGTCGAGTTGGTCGAGCGCGCCGCGCAACATGACCGCATCGAGATGGCAATCGCCGCCCGTGTTGATCTGCACCGCAGCAGCGGCTCCAGCGATAGCGGCTCGATCTGAGTCGATAGAGGTGGCTATGTCGCCGTCTACTGCCGCGACGCGTAACTTGCCTTTGAGCAGTGGAAGTGTCTGTTCGATCAGTGACGTTTTGCCTGCGCCAGGCGAAGCGATGATGTTGATGGAGAAAACGCCAGCCGCTTCGATGCGGGCGAAGTTTTCTTCTGCGAGACGGTCATTGGCATTGAGGATGTTTTCGACGATGGGGATTCTTTGAGTCATGGGGATATTGTACGCCCGCCTTGATTCGGGCAATAGTCACTTTTTCCTACAAATTAGATGATTTTCTTCCATATTTTGTGGGTCAATGTTCAACATCAATGGCTTCGAGGAAAAATTCTTCCCCGGCGATGATTTTTGCCCCCACGCCGCCGCATTGCGGACAGACCAGTTCCTTGTCGGTGGGGTGATATTTTTCGAAACAGGTCATACATTGCAGTTCCGCCGGGATGCGCCGAAAATTCAGCACGGCTTTCTCGGCGATGGTGTCTTTGGCGATGACCTCCCAGTAAAACTGGATCGAGTCATCGACCATGCTGGAGAGTTCGCCAATGACGATATTCAACGCAGTGACTTGTTTCGCGCCGGCTTTTTCGGCGTGTTCCAACGCGATCTTTAGAAGGGATTGGGTGACGGGTAATTCATGCATAGGTTTTCCGAGTATACATCAACGCATCCAAATCGGACTTTGAGTTTAAACAAAAAGCTGACAGTTTTTCTCACTGCCAGCTTTTCCATGGGACCGAATGCAGCTTACGGCAAGTCCACGCAGTTTCCGCTGTCAGGCTGGACGGAATGATTCGCGTTCGCGATGAGCGCGCACATTTGCGTTGCATCAGCTGGGCGGTTGGAAACTCCATATTGGACGAATGGTGAATTGCCGTATGACCTGTATGTCAACTTCCATGGACCAGAACCTGGCGCGCCTGCCTGATCTGGCGGGACAGTGTTAAAGAACATGTGGACATGCAATTGCGAATTGGGCGGCTCGTTGTGAACTTCATAGTCCACGACGTAGATATTGTTTTCGATGCGAATGCCAGTGATGACGACATAGGGTCCCGTCGGTGTGGGTGTGGCAGGAATTGCCGTCTCGGTGGGGATGTCGGTGGCGGCTGCTAGTGTGGGAGCTTCTGTCGGCGCTTCAGTGACGACAGCGACAACGGCTGGCTCTGGCGTGGGCGAGACCTCTCCACCAGAAATGATGAAGCGACTGACGAGGTAAACCGCGCCAGCGAGCAGACATAGTCCGCCGACCAAACCTCCAAGAATCATTGGCAATGCCAAGCCAGACTTCTGCTTTTGTGGCGGCGCAGCTTGGACGGCTGAACTTCCAGTGGAGGGCGTTCCACCGACGTAGGTTCCGCTGCCGGGTCGTTGTTGAGGCGCACTTTCAACCACCGTGCCGCGGGCTGGGATGGGTCCGCTTTCGACCACAGTTCCTTTCGCGCCAATTTGTTGTTCGTAGGCGGTGGCTTTTAGGTTCGCGGCTGTGACCGGGGATTCGTCCAGCATGGTTGCTCCGGGAATGGGACCTGTGCCGGCGGCTCCCAATTGGACGAGCGCATTCCGCAAGGCCGCGGCCATCTGCGCCGCGGTTTGGAAGCGTTGATTGGGGTCTTTGGCAAGCGCCTTGTTGATGATTGCCACCAATGCATCGGGAACTTCGGGGTTGAGTTCCCGCACATTTGGAACAGGGTCGTTGATGTGCATCATCATCAGGGTCATTGCAGATTCGGCTTCGAAGGGTGGACGTCCGCTGACCATTTCAAAAAGCGTCACGCCGAGTGAGTAGATGTCTGTGCGGCGGTCGGGCTGCTCACCTTTGATCTGCTCTGGCGACATGTACATGGCTGTCCCGACGACGGCGCCAGTGGCGGTGTGTCGCTGGCTGCCGACGATCTTGGCAATGCCAAAGTCCATCAAGATGGCTTGTCCAAGTGTGTTAATCATGATATTGGCGGGTTTGATGTCACGGTGGATCATGCCGCGCTGATGGGCGTAGTCCACGGCATCACAGGTATTGGCCATGTATTCCATCGCCTGGGTGGGAGAGAGCTTGCGTCCCGCGTCGTTGAGGCGTTTGAGGTGCGCCTGAATCGTCTCGCCCGGCACGAATTCCAGCACCATGTAATAGGTATCACCGTCGCGGTTGAAGTCATGGACTTGGATGATCCCCGAATGACGCAACTGCGCCACCGATGCCGCTTCCTCTTCGAACCGCTTAACAAAGTCTGGATTACCGGAAAGGTGGGTGTGGATCATTTTGATCGCGACCACACGCTTCAGATTCGGGTCTGTAGCTTTATACACCGCGGACATGCCTCCCTGCCCCAGCAATTCCTCGATGACATAGCGATTGCCCAATGTTTTGCCGATCCAATTAGATGTTGACATTGCCTACTCCCAGAAAAAATTCAATTCAGTCGGTTTCGCCGGTGAATCGTGGATATTCATTAACTGTCGATCAGGAACAGCCAAGTGTTGTCGAAGGAACAGACAGTGCGTCTGCCCGATTCGCTCAATGCGACCAACGCGATGAAGCCGCGCTCAAAGACCGTCTCGGCGGAGTTAAAGGCACGCTGACGGGCGGCATAATCTGCCTTCATTTGCTGGACGATCAAGTCATATTCCGCCTTGTTGGCTTGATACGTTGCCTTGGTCGCAGCATCTGCGTCGGCGGGTGGTCTCTCCGGCTCAGGTGGAAATGCCGGAGAAGGAGGCGGCGCACTCGGGTCGATCTCGCCGATCAATGTGCCATTGGTGTATATCCAGAAGCGACTGCCGCGCGCCACAATGGTCAACCGGTTGGTGGATTCGTTTGACCAATCAAAGGTCTTGTCTTTGTAACGGGCATAAATATCCCGCCCGGTGACAACTTCGCCGTCGTCCATGGTTGCAAAGAGGAAATGTCCGCTGGCGACGCGGGTGATGATGGCAACATATTGGTCGAGCGCGGCTGTGTTTCCGTCTGAACGGAGCACAAATCCGCAGCCGGATGTGCTGCCAACCGTGTTCCAAGTGATGTCTGCCGAAACAACAAAGTCCTTCGCCAGAGTTCCCAAATAGTAGTTGACATATTCGAATTGATGATAGCCAGAAGCATCCATCGTCACGGGTGGGTGAACCCAGCCCAATTTGCCTTCGGATGGATCGACACCATAGTTTGGCAACTCCGCCAAAATGGGAGCAAAAGCTGCGGCTGTAGCTGTCTGCGCAACAGGATCGAGAGCCGCCGCCCACGTCGCTGCGGCTTCGGCGGTGCTGGCGGCATCGGCAGAGGTCTCGCCCAGGGCGGCTGCGGTTCCAGTTTCACGGACCTGGTTGCTGATCGCCTCGAGGGTGCTTTGTCTCGCCGGATCATCCCCGCTCGTTCCGCAAGCCGACACAAGCATGATCAGCAGAACGAGAAATAGTGCGGAGCGATTTTTTTGCATTTCAGATCACATCCTTCCGCTTTTGCAGGAAGAGAATTGCAACGAATAAAATGAGGATGATCACTCCCTGTACCGACCAGGTGTAAACGATCTTGCTGATATAGGCGGTGGAGTTTTCTTTATCCACATACATGAAGCCAACGCCGTTGTAGAAATTCCGCACGACGCCTTCAGCGGGAGCGACCGCTACCTGTAATTCGGCGCGAGCCGTCTCGTAGGCGACGCGTTCTGCTTGATATGTTTCGACCTGCCGCTTGTACTCTTCCACTTGAACTTCATATTCCTTTAACTTGGAGAAGAAATCCGCCATGGCGACATTGTCAGATTGATTCTGCGGCTCTTCCGGGCGGACGGGTTCCGGTGGAAGGGGAGCGGGTTCTGTGGGCAATGGCTCGCTGACCGCCGGGATGGCAAACTTGCCTAGTCCCGGATGATTACAGCTTTCTTCCTTGAGCATGTC
>JAHDWC010000177.1 GCA_023382575.1 Anaerolineales bacterium | reverse complement strand
AAAGAAATCCCCTAATCGGGGTGACCCGATTAGGGGATGAAACCGTTTGTACTATTCGAGAAAATTTAGCGCCACTTGCTTTCAGCTGATTGACGCATGAACCACATCACCAAGCCGCTTAGCAGACTGATGACTAAAAATGCCACGACCCACAGGATAGGAATGGGCGCTTCATTCTGAGGCTGAATCAGTTCCTCGGGCAGATTCTGCGCCGTAGATTCAGGTTGTACGTCCTTTGGCGCGATATCGGCTTCCGGGGTTGCATCCATGATGCGCGTCCCTTCTTCGGTTGCGGCGGGAGCAGATTCTTCAGCAGGGGCTTCTGTGGCGGCTTCCATTGTGGGGGCAGGCGCCATTTCCATCATGGGTTCTTCCGCGGCTGGAGCAGGTTCTTCCTGAGCGGCTGTGTCTGCGCCACCTCCACCTCCGCCGTATCCAAACATGGGGGTAGATGCCCCAAATGTGAAATAGGGGGATAAGGCATTCACGGAAAATGACAGCAGGAATAGAACCGCTGCGAAGGTTGTCGCCAACCGAAAGAGCGGGTAGGTGCGTGGAAGCGGTGGTTTAAGTCCGACCATCTTGCGGGTGAGTGTGAAGTTGCGCGGCGCTTTGCGGGCAGGCAGTTTGCGAAGCAGGCTGCGGGTGGCGCGCAAATCACTTAATACAGAACCAAGCTCCGGGTCCGATTTGATGCGTGATTCCAATCGTGCGGATTCGGACTCATTGAGCTGTCCATCAAGATAAGCGGAGAGTTTTTCGATCTCACGGAAATTTTTCATCAGGCACTCTCCCTTTCCAGACGAAACGAAGCGGGCAAAAGTTCCTCGAATGAACGTAAACACTCACGCAATCTTAATCGCGCACGTGCGAGTCGACTCTTGATGGTGCCAAGCGGCACGTGTGAGGCGGCTGCAACTTCGGTGTAGTCCATGCCTTGAATATCTGCCAGCACAACCACGGTGCGGAATTCGGTTGGCAGTGCATCGAGACAATGTTGGATGGCGTGTTCGAGTTCGTCGGCTTCGGCTTTTTGGTCGGGGGTCATGCTGGAATCAGCCAGCCATTTAGGCGAGTCCATTTCTTCGCCGTCGCTGGTTTCCGGTTCGAGCGGTGTGGTGGGACGACGCTTCTGGCGGCGGAGTTCGTCGTAACAGGCGTTGGTGACGGTGCGAAGAATCCATGCTTTGAATGAGCCGCCGCGAAAGGAGGCGATGCCTTTAAATGCGGAGATGAATGCCTCTTGTGCGGCATCTTGTGCTTGATCTTCGTCACCGAGGATGCGCAAGGCTGTGTTGAAGACCACGTCTTGATAATGAAGAATCAAGGCATTGAACGCGTCCAGGTCGCCGCCTTGAGCGGATTTGATAAGTGCGTTTTCATCCATGCCGATTATTTTACCCGTTCTTTCAGTTGTCTGTAGACTGTAATGTACAAAGATGAGCCCTTCTACTATAATTTGCGCATGCCGAGAGGAAGATCCTATCTGGGATTGCTCTTTTTTGTTCTGGCGTATCCCGCAACGCATTATTTCGTTCAATATATTCCGAACCCTTTTGTCCCCAATGCGAACCTGGCCATGAATATGATCTTCCCGGTTCTGGCTGGGTATTTTTATGGACCGTTGAGCGGGGCTGTGACGGGTCTGCTTGGCACTGGGCTTTCGGCCGTCATCGTCCCGGATATGTATGATGCACTTTCCATTCTGCCGCATACATTGATGGGAATCATTGCCGGGCTGATGGGGAAACCACGCCTGCAATTCTTATCTGCTCTCAGTGTTTTGGCCGGACATGCGCTCAATGTCATTTTTTATTGGCGCTTTGGGCAACTTGAAGTCACAAATCTGTTTGTGTTGGTGTTGGGGTTGATCACTGAAACCACCATCGATGTGGTTGCCATCATGTTATTGATGGTTTTATTTCATAAACGAATCTATCGAGAAGATGAACAGCGATGGTGAAGAAAAGGTTTATTGAACTTTCGAAGACCGTCACTGTCATCGGAGTTGCCATCTGGCTGAGTCTCGCTGCGTTGGGAGTTATCTTCTTGCCAGTGGATGCGGGTGAAGCTCGTGAAATGTTCGCGCTGTCGCAGATCATTCCGATCCTTGCGGCAGCGTTCTATTTTGGTCAGGCCGGCGGGTTGTTGACTGCTTTCGCGGCGAGTCTGGTCAGCGGATGGCTGGTGATCACAAATATAGATAGCATCGATACGCTTTTTGTTCAGCGTATCATGTTCCAGATCATTTCGTTTAACTCGGTCGCGCTGTTGACCAGTTTCCTGTCGGACCAAGAGAAGGCACATCGCAGCAAACTAACCCGACAGTTGGAACGCATAAGCGCGTTGAGAGCCATCGACAAAGCCATCATCTCCGGCTCGGACTTGAACACAACCTTATATATTTTGTTGGAAAGTCTGACGCGCTTGCTCGAAGTGGAAGCTGCTGCCGTTCGGCTTTTCAATCCGAAGACGAACGAACTGGAATTACGCGCCAGTCTTGGTTTCTTTGGAAAGCATCCCAACCCGAATCCCGTCCGTGTGGGGGATGGGCTGGTCGGGCAGGCGGCTCAAGAATTGCACACTGTCTATCGTCACGATCTGGAACAAATGGAAGGCGATGCGTTGCATGAGATCAAAGGCATTGGCTTGATCGATTATTACGTCGTGCCGCTTTTTGCCAATGATAGTTTGCGTGGCGTGCTGGAAGTCTATGACCGTTCGCCGCACCCGGATTCGGATTGGAAGAATTATCTGGAGACGTTGGCAGGTCAGGCTGCCATTGCCATTGCTCAATCCATGATGCTGACGGATCTGAAAAACGCCAACGAAGAATTGACCGAAGCCTACGAAGAAACACTGCGCAGTTGGTCGCGTGCCTTGAATTTACGTCATAAAGAAACGGATGCCCACACGCAGCGCGTCGTTGAAATTTCCATGATGCTCGCGCAAAAGATGGGACTACAAGGCGAGCGCCTCGTCCACTTTCGACGCGGTGCGATTCTGCATGACATTGGCAAGATGGGCATCCCTGATGAGATTCTATTGAAGCCTGGTCCGCTCACCGAAGACGAATGGCAGGTGATGCGTCAGCATCCGCTGTATGCCCAACAACTCATTTCCCCCATCCGCTATCTTGAGCCGGCTTTGTTGATTCCCTATTATCATCACGAACGCTGGGATGGCAGCGGGTATCCGATGCGTTTGAAAGGGGAGGAGATTCCGCTTGAAGCGCGCATCTTCGCTATCGTCGATGTGTGGGATGCGCTTCGCTCGGATCGTCCCTACCGGAAAGCACTCCCCGATGAGGAAGCGACACAATACATCCGGGAACAATCCGGCAAACAACTGGACCCGGAAGTGGTGCGAGCCTTTTTAGAGATGCTTGAAGAGAATGATTATCGATTGCCCGGCGACACGAGTTTGTAGATTGCGCGCCAGACCAGAAAGCCCAATGCGTTTGTGGCTGCGAAGACAACTGCAAAGATGGGGATGATCGGCGCATTCAGGATCAATGAACGCAGCACCAATGCCAGTGGGGCTGCGAAGATTGCCGCAGAGACTACCCGCCAAAGATTTTTCCAGTCTGAGTTAACTTGCAAGTCAAATAATCCCAACTGAGGCGCAAGCAAAAACCATGCGATCAAGGTGGGGAAAAATACTGCCGCCATGCGCGGCAGATAGGTCGTATCCGCTTCGCCGTGGGTGGCAAAGCCGATGACAGTGAGAATGGCAACAGCGACGACATCGCCGAGGATAAGAAGAATTTTTTTGTTCATTTGATATTCCAAAAATAAAGGTGACGATCTCCTTTAATGAGATTGTCACCTTTTGATTAGCGATTATTCCCGTCTGCCTTTTGTCACAATGCGGATGGGAGTTCCTAAAAATCCATATTCCGCGCGGATCTGATTCTCAAGATAGCGCAGATAAGTAAAATGCATCAGTGTTGGGTCGTTGACGTAGATCATGAAAGTTGGCGGGTCACTGCGGACTTGTGTGCCGTAATACATTCTGAGGGCGCGTCCTGCATGCGTCGGGTGCGGATGCGCATCCTGCGCTCTGTGAATAATCTCGTTCAGTTTGGAGGTCGTCAAGCGCGCAAGACGTTCTTCTTGAACACGTAACGCCATCGGCATGACTTGATCCACACGCTGACCCGTCTTGGCAGAGATATACAAAATGGGCACATACGCCATGAAGTTCAAATCGTTGAGGATCTTCTCGGTGTAGGCATCCATAGTCGTGCCATCTTTTTCGATGGCATCCCATTTGTTGACCAGCACCACGCAGGATTTCCATTCATCTTTGATGAAACCGGCAATGTGCGCGTCTTGTGCGGTAATGCCCGTGGTGGCATCGATCATCAACAGCGCCACATCGGCACGCTCGATGGCTTTGAACGAACGGATGACACTGTATTCTTCCACGCCTTTTTCGATCTTACCGCGCCGGCGGATACCGGCCGTGTCAATGAGGGTGATGGGCAAGCCGTCGAACTCGTACTGCATGTCGATCGCATCACGCGTCGTGCCAGCGATCGGGCTGACGATGACTCTTTCTTCGCCGACGAGTCGATTCAACAAACTGGACTTCCCTGCATTTGGCTTGCCGACGATGGCGATCTTGATGTTTTCATCCTGTTCATCTTCTTTTTGTTCGGGCAGGGCGTTGACCAATGCGTCCAGCAAGTCGCCGGTGTCGGTACCGTGAATTGCAGAAATGGGATAGGGGTCGCCCAACCCAAGCTCGTAAAATTCCGAAGCGCTGTCACGTCGTTCGCGTGATTCGCATTTATTTACGGCCACGAAAATGGGCGGCGCAAAAGTTCCATCCGCTTGTTTCTTTTGCATGCGGCGCAGAATTTCCGCTACTTCACGATCGGGTTCAGTGACGCCTGTCTCGCCGTCGTTGACGAAGATGACCGCGTCGGCTTCTTGAATGGCGGCTTGAGCCTGTCGGCGGATGTCACCGATAAATTCGACCGAACCCACCGAGAGCGGAGTCCGACCGCCATGTGTTGGGTCGATACCGCCCGTATCGATCACGGTGAAAACGCGCCCGTTCCATTCGGCATCACCAAAGAGGCGGTCACGCGTCGTGCCGGGGGTCTCGTCCACGATCGCCATGCGTTCGCCGACGAGACGGTTGAAGAGCGTGGATTTGCCGACGTTGGGTCGGCCCACAAGTGCAACAATTGGTTTCATAGTTCTTTCACTTTAAGGTCGTAATGTTGGCGTGGGAGACGGCGTGGGACCTGGCGCGTCCAACTCCGTGATCACCACTTCGATAGTATTGGGGAGGATCGACTCGACCACAATGTTCGAGACCAAAATCTCCACCTTGGGCGTTACTTGATACGTCCCAACTGAGAGACCGGTCAGGTCGACGGTGGCGCGTACAGACTGACGGGTAAGCGTATCCAACAGCGGCAGCGGACCCGAAAGGATCACATCCACGCTGATGGGGGAGACCTGCGCGCTTAATCCGTTCTCCAGCCCGATGATCTCGATGATCTCACCGGCCATGGTAACGCTGCCTTCGATAGGCGAAACACCTGCCTGAACCAGCACCGTCTGCTCACCGATAATGGAAACGCCGGGCGGCAGGTTCAAAGACAAACGCGTATTGATGTCATCTTGTGCGTTTTGCAGGTCAAGAGGTTGTGTTTCCACCACACCGGGCAGGTTACTGACCAGGTCCGGGTCGGTCGAGTATACCGTAACAACCGGCGGAAACACAGACAAATCTGTCAACCGGTATCCGCTCGCCACGCGCCCGACGATGGTCACTTTGACGGCTACATCGCGATACCCGCCTTGCTGACTGACCGGCAACGTGACGCGGATCGTCGCCGGAGAAACGGTCACGCCTTCCACAATTTCGCCTTGATCATCGAGGACTTCCACTTCCAGCGTTTGATCGAAATTTTCGCGGATGCCGTTCAAATCCAGGGCGATGCGCGCACGCGTCACTTTCTGGACCTGAGACTGGGCGCCTGCCACGACAACTTCCACTGGTTCGAGGGCAGCCTCTCCCACCTGGTATCCGACTGCCGCCTCACCGGAGAGACTTAAATCCACATCGAATGACTTGGTCGTCAACGGCTCGAGCGTAAACGTGATCGTGCGCGGCGTTACGGAGACAATTTGTATTGGGCGCGGGTCGATCTGGATTTGCAACTCAACGACGTGCTCGCCCGAACTCATGCTTGAAAGATCGAGGATGGCGCGCACGAGACTGGGGTCATCTTCGATGAGACTCCACACTGAGCGCGGCGCACGTAACGTCACAGATACTTCTTTGGGGATGTCGCTGTTCAATACGAGGTTCGATGCCTGACCGACAATCTGCACGGGAACGGGGGAGGGCAGGGTGCGCGTCTCGTCTGGATCAGCGGATGTGACAGCGGAAATCCACACGGCAACTGCCAGTGCAAATGCCCATAAAAAGGTACGATAGTTATTGGCGACCCAACGAAACATTATTTATCTTTTTCCTTTCGAGAAAAGCCTGAAAGGATTTTTCCAAAGAAGGTGTTTTGACTCTCCCGACCGCTGGGACGGAAGAAAGCGGTCAGAATATTTTCCAAACGATCCGGGTCGAGGCGGCGCAGCATTCTACCCGCATGAGCAATCGAGATGCCACCCGTTTCTTCCGAGACGACAATGGCAATGGCATCGCTGGCTTCGGAAGTTCCCAAAGCCGCGCGGTGACGTAATCCCATTTGGCGTTCTGGAGTGCGGTTCAAAATTCCGCTGGCAGAAAGCGGCATGACGCAAGCCGCTGCCACTACCTTCGAATTGACGATGATCACGCCGCCATCATGCAAAGGTGTATTTGGATAAAAGATTTGCAACAATAACTCTGGTGTGACCTTGGCATTTAACTGTACGCCAGTTTGAGCGAACTCATCGAGATTGTCCAAACGCTGCATGATGATCAACGCCCCATGTTGGCGGGCGGACAGCCGCGCAGTGGCGGTCACAATGGCGCGGATGGTCTCTTCGAGGGTCAGGTCTGCTGACTTAACGGTGACAGGCAAAAAGGTCCCGGCACGACCGAGGCGCTCAAGAGTCCGTCGAATCTCTGGGGCGAAGATGACGGGCAAGGCAAGCAAAATGGCAGGCAGAGAATTCTGCGCGATCCATGAAAATGCGGGCAATTCCACCAAACTCGTCAATAAGATCAACGCCACGACCAGCAGGATCATGCCGCGTAGTAATGCCATGGCCTGCGTGTCGCGCAGGGAATATAACAACGCAAAGAAAATCAGCGTGACGAGCAAAATATCCAATACGCTCAGCCAGCTGATTCGTTGAAATATAAAGAAGAGGTTGTTCAGGAATTCAGTCACGTTAATATAGGCTGGGTCTCAGCCGCGGCAATCAAGCCGATATGAAATTGGAACCGACTGCCGAATGCCGAAGCCGCGACCCTAAATGGGGCGCAGGACGCGGTCCTGGCGAAGTTGTTTAAAGAAGAGGGCGCTGCCAGTAGGCGTGGACTCGGTGGCGGCATCCTGCCAGGCTTGCACACCCAACGTTTCAGGGGTGCGCTTTTCGTAGCCAAGTTTTAGCCAGAGCGCATCCTGCTTGGAAAGTTCGTTCATCGCGAAGATCAGTGACGCTTCACTCTGCAATTCGCTGGAGGCGCTTTCTACACCTTCGATGAGGATCTTGAGCGCCTTCTCCTGATCCAAGCCATCTTCGAGGAAAATATCGGTGGTGCGTGTAACCAGATTTTCCACCTGCCAGCCTGCCACACCGACAAGATTTCCGTCTTGTTGCAGAAGCATGTAGGCTTTATCGCCGAAGTTTTCCATCACATCGTCTTTGGTCAACTTGACCACACCTTTGCTCAGGCGGGTGATCAGGTCTGCAATGGCAGAGGCGTTCTTGGGCTTTCCGCGCTGTGACGTGATCTCACCCGTCGGCTTGGCAGGCTTTTTGATGGTGATCGTTTCGGTGGGCATTTCTTGCGCGCCGGGGACGATCTCCTTCCACGCCTCGCTGACCTGCTTCCACAAATCTTCGTAGGAACCTGTATTGGTGATGACGATATTCGCCACGGCCACCTTGGCACTCTGCGCCGACTGCATGTGGATGCGTTCCTGCGCCTGGTCACGTGTGAAACCGCGCTTGCGCATCAATCGCTCGATCTGGATGACTTCTGGCGCATTCGTCACCCAAATGGAATCGCAGATATTGCGCAGCTCACCTTCGAGAAGTTTGATCGCCTCGATCACGACCACAGGCTGGGTGGCGCGTTTTGCGAGAATCTCCGTCGCCTGACGCACCAGCGGGTGGACAATGGTTTCCAATTGCTTCATCGCTTCCGGGTCAGAGAAGACCAGGTTGCCGAGTTTCTTACGGTCGATCTCGCCGTCCTTGTTGACGATCCACTTGCCAAAACCGTCGATCACCTGCTGGTAGCCTGGTGCTCCTTTGGAGTAGGCACGATGCGTGAGGGCATCTGCATCGATGGTGTACGCACCCAAATGTTCCAGCATGCGGCGTACCACGCTTTTTCCGGTGGCGATATTGCCGGTCAGTCCAATCACGAATTTTCCAGACAGGTTGCTCAAGGGATTTCCTCTTTTAATGGGATCACGACACGCCATCCAATTTTAATGTCTTTTCTTGAAATGTCCACCTTTCGAGCGTTGACTCTGGTCCTATCCGCGTGTATCATGCAATTGCCTCAGGCTGGTCGGGCAGTCGCGGTCCTGCGTTGTCGGGATCGAGGAAAGTCC
>JAHDWC010000176.1 GCA_023382575.1 Anaerolineales bacterium | reverse complement strand
CAGGCAGGGCATTGGGCAAAACATGATGCCAGACCGTCTGCCAGCGCGTCGCGCCCACGCCGAAAGCTGCCTGCCGTAGAGAGTCTGGGACTGCCTTGATGGCTTCTTGTGCGTTGATGATGATGAGCGGCAGGACAAGGATGCCCATCGTCAAACCTGCGGAGAGGACTGTGCGCCCATTCGAGTCGGTTACGCCGAACATACTTCCGCTGGTGAGCGCTTCAAGCGTGCGGACGAAGACCGCCAATCCCAACATCCCATAGACGATGCTGGGCACGCCAGCCAGGTTGTTGATGTTGGTTTGAATGATGTTGGTGAGCCAGCCTTTGGGGGCGTATTCCTGCAAATAAACGGCGGCGCCTGTGCCAATGGGCAAGGCAAAGAGAATGGCAAGTCCCACCATCCATAGCGAGCCAAGGATGGCGGTACGCACACCAGCAAATTCCGCTTTGGATGACATTGGTGCAACGAGGAATTGCGGAGTCAACCAGGAGCGGAATTCGAGAATGGCATTGGGAAATTTCTCAGCCACTTCGGCGTGGATTTCATTTCCGCGCAGGAGCGAGTCGGTCATACTCCAGGTGCCTTTGGTATCGATGCGGACGAGACGTTCAAGGAAGAGATTGAGCAAGTCTGCTTGTGAGCGTTGTTCCATAGGCTGTTCATTGTCAAGTTTGTTGTATGCGCCCGAGGAAAGTTCTTCTTTGAGGATGACGAGCAGTTCTTCCTTCGTCAATTCGTTGATGGGTGTGGAGGTAAATTCAGCCGGGTCATCTTTGTATTCGTAAGCGATGTAACCAAATGCACCATCCACGACGTTGTAGAGTAGGGCGGTGAGGGCGATGATGGCGATCAGCAACGCTGTCAGAAAGAGATACTGCCAGATGGTGGCAATCCGGTAACGGGTCCGCAGGGAGGCGTAAAAGGAGGGACCTTCAGGGAAGTGGTCGTGTTTCGGGTTCATTCGTAACGCTCCCGGAAGCGATTAACAACCCACTGGCTGATAAGGTTCAGCACAAGGGTTACGAGGAACAGCATCAACGCAATGGCGAAGAGGCTGGTGTAGTCGATGGAATTGTAGGAGAGGTCACCGCCGCTGATGCGGGCGATGTGACCGGTCATGGTTTCGGCGGCTTGCAACGGGTTGAATGTGAAATTTGGGCCCGCCCCCGCAGCAACGGCGACGATCATGGTTTCGCCGACAGCGCGTGAAATGCCGAGGATGAGCGCCGCGCCGATCCCGGAGAGGGCGGCGGGTAGTACAACTTGCAGACTGCTCTCCAGTTTGGTCGCGCCCATTGCATAGGCGGCTTCGCGCAGTGAGCGCGGCACGGCACTGAGCGCATCTTCGCTCATGGAGGAGATGAGCGGCAGGATCATGATGCCCATCACCAAGCCGGCGGAAAGCATGTTGTAGACTTGGATGTTATTGCCGAAAAAATTTTTCAAGATCGGCGTGACGAAGAGCAGGGCGAAGTAGCCATACACCACGGTAGGGATACCCGCAAGAATTTCGAGAATGGGTTTAAGGATTCCACGTGCTTTGGTGGATGCGTATTCGCTGAGGTAGATGGCAGATGCCAGCCCGAGTGGAAGCGCAATGGCAATGGCAATGGCGCTGGTGGTTAGCGTGGCAGAGACGAGCGCCCAAATTCCATATTGGCCGATGCCCGGCTGCCATTTTGTGCCGCCAAAGAATTTACCCAGAGTTACATCGGGCAGGGCGAAGAACAACATGGCTTCCTTGCCCAATTCGTACACGATGGCAACAGTGGTGAAAATGGACAGGATGCCCGCGAAGAAGAGCAAGCCTTGGATCAGACTCTCACCCAGGCGGGTTTTCTTCTTGAGGTCGAATTGTCGAAAACTTTGGTGTTCCACAGTTTTCATTTTCAGTACTTCTTCTTTCATAAGGCTCTCTTTTTGCTGTGATCTGGTCCTGAACTAGTCCGTACTTACAGCAGAAATGGGCTGGCCTCATTTTCAGAGACCAGCCCTCTTACATTTCGTTCAATTATTTGGCAACTGCTTCTTCCCAGGCAGCCATCGCACTGTCGAGGTCCGCGGCGGGAGCGGGGAAGTAACCAACATCCACAATATTGTCATTGACATTGGTCAGGTAGAAGTAGATGAATGCAGCGACCTGGGGCTTCTCAGCCATGATGGTGGCATCCGAGTAGATGAAGAGCGGACGGGCGAGAGGATATTCGCCAGCATCCACAGCATCCTGGGTCGGCTCCACGCCATCCACAAAGAGCGCCTTCAGCGCACCAGAGTTTTCGACATAGTACGCATATCCGAAGTAACCGATGGCGTAGGGGCTGCCTTCCACACCCTGAACGAGGACGTTATCATCTTCAGAGAATTGCGCGCCAGCGAGACCAAGCAGCGCTTCTTCGCCACCGAAATCTTCCATCACTTCTTCGACAAAGTAATCGAAGGTGCCAGAGTCTGCGCCGGGAGAGTAGACCTGGATTGCCTCAGCCGGGTAGGAAGGATCGACCTGATCCCAAGTAGTGACAGCGCCGGAGAAGATCTGACCAAGTTGCTCAAGGGTCAAATCGGTGAGGAAATCATTTTCAGCGCTCACAACCACAGCAAGGGCATCAGTACCGACGCGGAATTCAATCGGCTCACGACCAATGGACTGGCAGGAAGCAACTTCTTCTTCCTTGATCGCGCGTGAAGCATTGGCCACATCAGATTCACCAGCGACACAGAAGCGCTCGAAACCGGCGCCAGAGCCGATGCTGTCAACGGTCACAGAACCAACGAAACCTTCATCCTGGAACAATTCCGCCATGCGCTCAGAGAGCGGAAACACGGTGGAGGAACCCGCGGTGATGATGTCGCCATCCACGGCGTCGGGAGCGTACATCGCCATCGGGTCTTCTTCAACAACGGGAGCTTCTGTGGCTTCTTCGGTCGCGGCCTCAGTGGGAGCCTCCGTCGCAGGGGCTTCGGTAGCAGGAACTTCAGTAGCCTGACCACCACAGGCAGCAATCACGAACGCGAGTGCCACCAGAACAAATACAAACGAACGGGTAAATTTGGACATTTCTCTAATTTCTCCTTTGAATTTTGTTACGCTCGAATGCTATCAACCTGCTCTTAAGGTCAATGGAAGAATGGGTTAACATCTTGTTAAGAGAGGTGTCAGATCATTAAAAAAGTTATTACACCTTCTATAGTCTACATTTACAATTTATGTTTTATTGCAACTACATTTTCCCTGGCTACTGAATATCGTGACTATGTGTGGGGAGTATCGAGACTACGCCCGGAAGTTGTCCCAACGGCCGAAGCTTGGGTCATCTATGCAGGCAATCGCATCACATCTGGACCGTATGCCGGTCGCACCCTCTCGGAGCTTTCCCTCGAATTCAGCGCAGACTTGCTTGGTACGCGTGCCATCGCACAGACAGGTACGCGCTTTCCTGTGCTCGTGAAAATTTTGGATTGCGCCCAATGGTTGTCACTGCAAGTCCACCCGAACGATGAGCAGGCGAAAAAATTGGAAGGGGAGGGTTTCTTCGGTAAGACCGAAGCCTGGCATGTGCTCGAAGCCGACCCGAATGCCAAACTCGTAGCAGGCATCAAGCCAAATGTCAGTACCGAGCAATTGACGTCAGCCATTCAAAGCAAAAGCGAATCGATCCTGGATCTGGTCGAAATGGCGGAAGTTAAAGTGGGCGACACACTTTTTATGAACCCTGGCACCATCCACGCGCTCGGACCGGGCATGCTCATCTACGAGATTCAGCAAACCTCGGACGTGACCTATCGCGTCTATGATTGGGGACGCCCCGAAACGGAGACGCGTAAACTTCACATCGACAAAGCCGTTGCAGTATCAAATCCGAATGCAGCTTCATTACCCGTCCGCCCGCCGCAGATGGAAGATGGCGAAGTGAACACACTGACACAGTGTCAGTACTTCAATTTGGATGCGATTCTGGCGGAGACGAAAACTGTCCGCTTGGATACGAGAGGCGAATCCTTTCACGGGTTGACTGTGATCGAGGGGCAGGTTCAGGTCTCGGCGGAGTCTGAAGCGTTCATCTTGAATAAGTTTGAGACGTTGTTAATCCCCGCTTGTTGTGGCGCTTATCAAATCACGCCGTTACAAAAAAGCCGGATATTGAAAGCCAGTGTTTAAACGAAAAGGTCTCGACTCAGTCGAGACCTTTTTATTATTTCCATTCCCATGTGCTGACATCCGATAAGGCGCGATAGGCTGTGAGGTCGAGTTGCAGCGGCGAGACGGAGACGTAGCCTTCTGCCAGTGCGCCGACATCCGTGCCGGATTCTGGGACGCCAGTGGGGGCATCGCCGCCGATCCAATAATAGGGGCGGTTGCGCGGATCGATGCGTTCATCGAGGCGGCTGTGATAGACGCGCAATCCCTGACGGGTAACGCGAAAGCCCTTGAGTTCTTCCTTCTTCAGGAAGGGGATATTAACGTTGAGCAAGGTATCTTCGGGCAAGCCATGCGACAAGACATTTTCCACAGCGATGCGAGCAGCATAAGCTGAGGCGGTGTAATCGACGGGGTTGATCGTCCCTTCGGGAATTTCCAGCGAAACCGCTACACCGGGCACACCGTTGATGACCGCTTCCATCGCGGCGGTGACGGTGCCGGAGTAGGTGACATCGTGCCCGAGGTTTGCGCCTGCGTTGACGCCGGAGACGACCAGATCAAATTTCTCTTTGAAGTAGCCAAGCAAAGCCAGAGAGACGCAGTCGCTGGGAGCACCATCGCTGGCGAAGGCTTGAGTGCCGTCTTCGAGGCGGAATTCGCGCACGCGCAGGGCGCGATCCAATGTTTTGACGTGACCACCGCCCGACCAGTTGCGGTCGGGGGCGAGGATGGTGACGGTGCCAAGGTTGCGCATCTCCTGTACAAGGGCGAGCAAACCGGGTGCGAGGACGCCGTCATCGTTGGTGACTAGAATATGTTTGGTCATTGAGTTTGAAGTCTTTCAGGGTTGATAATGTCAGTCCATTGTATGTAGAACCTGGGTATAGTCAAGACCTCTTTCAATGTCATGCCGTTTGGCAACGACCAAACTGGACCAGATCAAAAGCGAGATCAAGAAGCCAAGGATAGCAATAGGGGTGATGCAATAAAACCACATGGTGCGCCTCTATCGGATGCTCATTGCCAGGCGCGAGAACATGCTGCTGATGTAATGGGTCACCCAACTGCCGAGGATGCGTGGAACGCTCCACTCGCCTTGTTTGCGGACGCGCGTCTCGCCTCGTTTCAACGCGGAGAGTAAATCTGCGGCGGTAGTTCCGCGAAATTCGGTAGCTCCCAACCCGATAGCTTGGGCAACATGCGCGTCACTGCTGCCAGTTTGGGCGATCTTCAATCCGTTGGCGAAGATGCGAGCGTAGTGATTGCCCATGCGGTCGATGGCGGTGGCATTGTAGGTTTCAATGCCGACCAACGTTTCGGCGGCTTGACGGTCTTTGAGCGCTTTGAGGATCGAAGCCGCTGACAGGCTTTTCATGCCCATTCCGCCTGCCATGGGATGTGGCGCGATGCAAAAGCCGCCAAGATCACGCACACGCAGAATGGTTTCGATCAACGGCAGACCAGCGGGTACTTTCTCGGTGATGGAAAGCGCCAGCAGGTCGCCTTCAGCGGTGGTGATCTCACTTCCGGGGATCACTTCCACGCCGTAGTGCGAAGCGAGTTGAAGGGCTTCCAATGCGCCGGCGATTTCGTCATGATCTGTGATGGCGATGACGTTCAATCCGATTTTCCGCGCGCGGCTTAACACGGCGGGGACGGTAGCTGTGCCGTCGTAGCTGTAAATGGTATGCAAGTGTAAATCTGCAAGTCCCATGATGTTCTCCATTTCTTGTCTTTCTTCTTTAGACAGTTAATACGTAAAAATGTTTCATCTTGTTTCAAAGTGTAGCAAGGGAGTGTTAAGATGGCTTGAATAAATTGTGTGGTTCTTGTTAAAAGTTCCACCCGCTGCTGCAAGCGGGTGGCGGGAAAAAAGGAGGAGAAGAAGAATGAAGAACGAGTCGCGCAAGGTTTTATGTGCTCTGCTGATGACCATTGGGGTTGATGCTCCCACGCCAAAAGTTTGACAGTTGCTTTTGAAGAAATTCCCGGCGTTTACGGGATGCATCAATGCTGAAGACGGTCAGAAGGGAGGTTAGTAAAACAAATGCTACTATCGTTTCCATGGTTTTATGATACAGCCGTTCATTTATGATGGACTTAAGAACCGGTTAACAACCGGTAAACATCCCGGAGGCGTGGGTGGCTAATCATCTGCTCAGATTTGCTATCGTTTACCTATCGTTAACAACCAGACAGGGATGATTAAGAGGAAACGCCCTTTATAATCAATTCAAACCTTTATGGAAACCAAACTGATCTTGTTGGAAGCATTGGACGGACGCTGGAAGAAATTCCGCGCCGAGCTAAAAAACTGCCGCGAAGAATTTTCAGAAGAAGCCGTACATGATTTGCGCGTGGCGACGCGTCGTCTATTGGCACTGTTCGACCTTTTGCGTCACATCATCCATCACAACCGCATTCAGAAGATTCGCCGTGACCTTAAAGACCATCTGAATGACCTGAATGAACTGCGCGACGTGCAAGTGCTTTTGGCGGATGTCTCGGAGGAATTGCACGAGACACCAGCGCTAAAATTTTTTCAGGAACATCTTGTGGAAGAAGAAAAGCGCCTCATGCGACATGCCCGCAAACTGGTCAAAGCACGTGACGACAAAAGCTTGAAGAAGCGAGTCGAAAAGATGCGTGACATGGTGCAGGAATTACCAGATGCGACCCTGTCTATGCAGGTCATGTCGGCGGCTGATGATGCCTTTGCTCGTGTGCTGCATGCCTACTCCGCGATGGATGCGGAAAATGTCGCCAGTATCCACAAGCTGCGCGTTGCATTCAAACGCTTCCGTTATACGGTTGAGATTGTGCATCCGTTGTTGGAGGCGTTTCCATCTGCTAATTTTGAGTCGATGCATGGCTATCAATCCAGAATGGGGGATATTCAGGATATGGAAGTGGCGTTGCAGCGCGTCGCAGACATGGAAATAGATCCCGCTGCCGAACCTGACCTCAAAGCGATGTATGTATATTATGCTGCGCGGCTGCGTGCGGCAGTGCTAAAATTCCTCGAAGATAAGGGTGAGGTCTATGTCTTTTGGCGCAATTCACCCGATCAATCCTTCCCTTGGGAGAAGTAACATATGAACCTGTATCTGATCCGCCATGCCATTGCTGAGGAGGAATCCTCCACCGGCGAAGATAGTCAACGCGCATTGACCGATAAAGGCGCAAAGAAGATGCGTCAGATCGCCAAGGGTCTGCGGACACTCGGTGTGGAGTTTGACCTCATCCTCACCAGTCCGTATACGCGTGCACGTCAGACGGCTGAAATCCTCAGCGATGTCTTCAAAATAAAGAAGGGGATCGCCATCTCTGAACATCTCAGCCCTGCGGGAACCCCGGATTTGTTGTTGGCAGAGATCAATGAAAAATATACGGTGGATAGCCTTGCCATTGTCGGGCATGAGCCATATCTATCCGCGTTGGTGGGATTATTAGTCGCAGGCGGTTCCTCTGTGGATATTACTTTTAAGAAGGGTGGTGTCTGTCGCCTCTCCACCGATGACTTGCATCATTCCCGCAAAGCCACCTTGGAATGGCTGCTTACGCCCGGCGTGCTGGTGGAAATCGCCGAACAATAATAGAATAAACAGCACAATCCCTTCCACCTAGAGATGCGCGTATGACTGAAATTGACCTGACTGCCCCTTCCTTATATATCAACCGGGAACTTAGCCTGTTGGAATTCCAGCGTCGCGTACTCGAAGAAGCGCGTGATGAGGAAAATCCGCTGTTGGAACGCTTGAAATTTCTCGCCATCCTCGGCTCCAACATGGACGAGTTCTACATGGTGCGCGTGTCTGGCATTCGCAAGCAGGTGGAATCAAATGTCTTGAAACTTTCCGAAGACGGATTAACCCCACGCGAAGAACTCGCTGTAATTCGTAAGACCGCTCAAGATCTGATGCAGGATGCGCAGCAATGTTTCCAACGGAAATTGCTGCCGAAGCTGGATAAGGAAGGTATCCACATCCTCGATTATCCAAAGTTAAGCGCCTCTCAAAAAGAACGAGCCGACAAGTATTTCAAGGATGTCATCTATCCAGTGCTGACGCCGCTGGCGCTTGATCCGGGGCATCCCTTCCCGCATATTTCGAATCTCAGCCTTAACCTGGCGATTGTCATCCGTGACAAAAAGGGAAACGAGAAATTCGCCCGCCTCAAAGTGCCAGATACACTGCCGCGTCTGATTCCCATCAAACGTTCGTCTGGCGGCGTGCGCAAAGATGGCACGATTCCATTCCATCATTATTTCGTCTGGTTGGAGCAACTTATCGCCGCGAATCTGACCGACTTGTTCCCCGGCTTGGAGGTCGTCTCCGCGCATCCCTTCCGCATCGTGCGTGACGCGGACATTGAGATTCAGGAACTCGAAGCAGATGATTTGCTTGAGACGATGCAGCAAAACATCCGCAAACGCAAGTTCGGCTCGGTGGTGCAGGTGGCGATATATCCTTCCATGCCCGATGAAATCCGCGACTTGTTGGTGGAAAATTTGGAAGTTCTGCCGAATGATGTGTATGTGTTGAATCATCCGCTAGGGTTGGCAAACTTGTGGCAGTTATACAACAGCGTCGAGCGGTTTGAATTGAAATATCTGCCTTACAAACCACGCACGCCCAAACCGTTGCGCAATCTTGAAA
>JAHDWC010000175.1 GCA_023382575.1 Anaerolineales bacterium | reverse complement strand
TGGCTCAGCACTCCCGACGGGATTCGCTGCTGAAACCAGCACCCCCTCAAGAGTCCCAACAGATACGGAAGCGCCACGCACGCCAACCACACCGCCCACATTGACATCCACGCTGCCTGTGCAAGCTATCACACCTGGTGACAGTGGACAGCGAACTCCAACCATTACCTTACCGCCTAGTGCAACTTTCACGCCATCCCTTACGCCACGCCCCAGCAGCACTCCATCGATTACGCCAACAGCCATCAGTTGTACGGGTCTGACTGGCATCTCCCATGGACCGTTAAGTTTTGAAGATAATATCATGTACATGGCGATCTACAACAACACGGGTCATAATTTGACGACGGCACAGGTGTACGTCGAATGGAACCATGATTCGGGTCATGAAGGAAGCGAAAGCTCCGCCTTGCATTTGAAACACGTGACCCTATCCGGCCAAACATGGAGCGGAGATATCCTTTCACCGTCGGCATTCATTACGCCGTTCTACCCAATCATCCCGCAAGGCGAATCGATTATCCGCTTCTACTTCGACCAGGACTACGACATTCTGGATGGAACGGAACGCATCATCGTTACCATTGGCACACCAGGTTGTGTAAACTACCCCGTCGATTCGAGCAGATAGGCACAATGAATTTAAAGCAAGCAGACAAAAAACCGACAACCGAGAAAGGTCAAAGTCTGATCGAGTTAGCGATCAGTCTGCCCGTCATCCTGCTGATCTTGTTGGGAACTGTCGATTTTGGAATGGCACTTTTTTCGTATGCCATTCTCCGCGATGCTGCTCAAGAAGGCGCCCTCTACGGTTCTTTCAACCCAACCAACGAAGAAGCCATCGAAAACCGTGCCCGCAATATTTTGCTGCGTAGTGAAGAAGACAATATCTTCTCTTCGCCCGTGGATTTGAGAAATACATCCGCTGTCAGTGTAGAAATTGAAGCGATTGGGGCGGCCTGCCAGGGCGTAACCCGAGGCGCTGCCAACAGCATTCGCGTCAATGTCATTTATCAGTATCCCATCATTATGCCATTCACTGGCAGCATCATCGGTTCCGATACCATTCGGTTGACTGGTTCTGCTACGAATGTCATCCTTCAACCGCCATGTCCATGAGAAATAAATTTTCAGTCCGACCTAAAATAAAGTCCACCGAGAAGGGACAGGCGATCATCCTGATCGTGTTTGCGATTGTCGGTCTGATCGGCATGTCTGCGTTGGCAATCGATGGTGGAAATGCCTACATCGATAGTCGCCGCGCGGAAACAGCCGCATCCGCCGCAGCGCTGACCGCCGCCCTAACCCGCATCGAAGGCGGCGATTGGCGAGCCGCTGCGCTGGCAACCGCCATGGCAAATGGATATAACAATGACGGGGTTACCAACACAGTAGAACTCAACACCCCGCCTCTTAGTGGACCCTTTGTCGGGAACTCCGAATATATCGAAGTGATCATCACCTCTCACCTACGGACATATTTTGGCGTGGTCGTGGGTATTCCTTATATTACAAATATTTCCAATGTAGTCTCACAGTCCAAGCCGGCCGTCCTTGGTGAGATGGTCCCGGGATATGCGCTGGTCAGTCTGGCTCCGCGAAGCGAATGTGACCGTCGCATTGGTTTCTGGGTCCACAGTGAGGCGACCCTCAACTTGGAAGGTGGCGGCTTGTTCGTCAATTCCAATAACCCTGAATGTGCCTTCATCTCATTTGGAAGCGGGGGGGTGCGCGTCCGAGACGCCAGCCGCATTTCGGTGGTCGGCGGAGCACGCGTGCAAAAGCCACAACTCATCACTCCCTTCCCAATGGACACGGGCATTGCACCCATCCCCTACCCGCCTGCGTATAAAGAACCCCGTCTTGGTTGTGGATCTAAAATCGCAGAAGTGGATGAGGAGACTGGCACAATGTCCTCGGGGAACTGGGATGGCGAAGAAGTCTTCCCGCCTGAAGGCGTCCAATTTCTAGACGGCGGCATATATTGTATTCAAGGCGACTTCATTCTCGATGGGATCAGAACCCTTCAGGGAAATAATGTTGTCATTATCATGGAAGACGGGGACCTTAAGATTGGCGGAAATGTCACTGTTGATTTAAGCGCCCCAAAAGCTGGGCCGAATGAGGGTTTGCTGATCTATATGCCGATCCAAAATGCGGGAACGATTGCCCTAAATGGCAATGACGACTCGAAATATATGGGAACTATCTATGCCCCGCGTGCGGATATACGCATTAATGGACTGGATAACCTGCGCGGTGGCGCTTATCATAGTCAAATCATTGGCTACTACGTAGAAGTAGATGGCACCGACAATATCTATATTAAGTACAAAGATGAGCAGAATTACGATACTTACACCATGCCAGAGGTTATTCTTGTAAAATAGCGGCATTTTGCCCAATTTCTTACAGAAATGTAAGTGTTGCGGCTTCCTGTCACATTTTCGGGCAGGTTCATCTTAGTATATAATGTCTATATCTTTATTTCAGCGATCCTGTCCAAGCCCCCTCTTCATTACAATTCAATGGTCGCTTTTTGTGCTAGTACCCTTGTAGGATACCATTGGTTAAAGAGCTATTATAAAAGTGAGCAACTATCATGAGAAAAATCGTTCGAAACTTATTCTCATTTAAAGAGGCAAAACTGCCAGCGCGCAAGGGATCACAAAAATCCAAAGCGCAGAGTCTGGTTGAGTTTGCTATTACGTTACCCATTATTCTCATCCTCCTAACAGGGGTTGTCGAGTTTGGGTTTGCACTTAACTACTATCTCTCCTTGCTCGATGCGACCCGAGAGGCTGCACGTTTTGGCAGCGGATTAGATCCATTTACCGCAGGGTACAATTCGGCAACAAATAACCAGTTCTATTCTGTAATATCCAGTCTGGTCGCTTCGAATCTTGACCCACGGTTGAGACCCGGTTTTACCACATACGAAGGACGTAGAATCCAACTCGACCCCGCCAGTGACGATGTAATTATTACCGTGTATGGCGTTCAAAGTGGCATTGCAACCCAATTCCCTCCTTCGGGTCCGTTCCGGCTGTATGGGAATCAAACATCCATGTTTAATACAACCAACATTCAAAGCCAATTTCAAAGCGGCTCACCGAATGCAGGCGTCCTGGTTGTTGAAGTGCATTATACATATCATCATGTATTGAGATTACCCTGGCTCAGTCCGCTTAATCCAATGACGCTACGCGCCTATACTATCATGCCACTTGGCGCAGCCGAACCATAACGCCAGAGGAAAGTTAATCTTCAAGAGGCAATACTATGTTTAGAAAATTTCAAAGACACTCAGAGCGAGGTCAGGCAATAGTCCTGGTTGCATTAGCAATGGTTGGTCTAATTGCCATGGTAGGGTTGATGACCGATGGTGGCATATTATTGATCGAGTATGGAAAATTGAAACGAGCCATCGATTCCGCTTCGATTGCAGCGGCAGCGCAATTCCGTAGAGGGTTTCAAGGTGCAGATCTAGCTGCGGCAGCTCAGGATTTCCTAAGGCTTAACCAATCAGATGCCTCTAACATCCTTGTCAAGCGTTGCAAGATTGACCCTAACACAGGCGTTCAAGATAATACTGTAGATGGCACAGAACATGATCTCTCACTCTGCACCGTTCCCCGTCGAAAACTTATCCGGGTTGAGGCAACTCGTACCGTGGAATTTGGTTTCATGCGCATCCTCGGAATAACCAGCACAAATATCACAGCTTCGTCTGTAGGTGAGGCAGCATCGCTTGATCTCGTACTTGTCATTGACACTTCCTTTTCAATGGCCTATGAAACGACAGGAGATCCACAAAGAAGCGACCCTGGAGATGATCCTGCTGTCTGTAATCCAACAAAGACATGCCAACCTCTTGAAGATGTTAAGGCAATAGCCTGGCAATTTGTTGATAATACAATGTTCTTTCCATATGATCGGGTAGCCATTGTTAGCATGACCAGCCAAACTCAGAATGGATTTAGAGACTCAGAAACCCCTCTTGTCCTTTCAGATAACCCAAGTACTGTCCGAACAGCCATCGAAAACCTGCGAGTGTATGAGCCTCCTGAGTGCGATACACCATATGGTACTTGTAGAGACACTTGTACAGCACAAGAAATTGCAGATGCTGGATCTGACACTAGCAATCCATGTTATGGACGTCCAGAAGGATATTATATCGGCGAGAAATGCTCAGCCCGATTTACACAAGGGTATGATCGTTCCTCATGCGGATCGTCAAATATTGGCGGAGCCTTATATAGAGCTTCAGGCGAATTTACGCGCCCCCCACGTCGGGAAGACTCATTCTGGGTTGTCATTCTCATAGCAGGTGGACCTGCAAATGCCTCCAGTCCACAGCCCTTTATGAACCCTGCCTGGACGGATAGCAACGGTGACAATTATCCCGATCATCCAAATTATTTTGGCTTTTGCCCCAGTACTACGTGGGGTCCTCCTGTGAGTGCTGTCAGCCCACCATGTCGTGATGCAAGTGCAACTTCACGTCATCCTCAAGGAAGCTCTGCTTATGATGCAGACGATTATGCGCGCGATGTAGCAGATAATGTGGCAGACCCTGTCAACGGACAAGGCATCACAATCTTTACCATTGGTCTTGGCGAGCTCGTCCGAGCTACAACGATTGGCGATGCTGATGCGGGAGAACAATTACTTGAATACATAGCAGAAGACGCGGGTGACACCCCCAGTGTTACTGCCAATCATGGTTTCTATTCGTATTCCCCAGACGCGGCAGGGCTACAGGTCATTTTTAGTAAAATTGCTGAAAACATCTTTACAAGAATTTCACAATAAGAAGTTATTCTTGCCAACCTAAGGAAGTTCTTATGAACATTTTTCGCTTCAAATCAAGAGGTTCTCCCGGCAAAACCAAGGCGCAGGCCATGGTTGAGTTTGCACTTGTCATCCCAATTCTGCTCTTCGTATTAGTAGGCGTGATTGAATTCTCGCGCCTATTATATGCATGGATCATCATAGAGAATTCCACCCGTTTTGGCATTCGCTATGCAACGACTGGTAATTATGACCAGGCCTATTGCAACACAGTCGGTAATAGCGATGGGGTTTGTGAAGACGACGACGAAGTAGATGCTGCCCGTATCCCATCTATCAAAGATGAGACTCGGCGCATTGTTGTAGGTTTTAATCTAAAAGATGTCACCAATGGCAGCCCTGCAACAAATGCAGAACTAGAGTATTTCAATATTACAGTCTGTTCCGCTGAAGATGGTCGTGTCACTACTTATCCACTCATGGCGCGTCCCATCTATGGGGATTGCACATTAGGCGGCACGAGAAATGAACATCCTGGCTCTCCAGGCAACCTTGTGATGGTGGCAGCAGACTATAACTTTAGCTTTATCGTGATGGATTTGTTTGGTTTTCAGCCAAATATGATCCATCTCGCCTCTTACCGCGAAGGAATCGTGGAACAATTCCGAGCATCGCGAGCGATTAATACCCCGCTGCCTCTTATCCTTCCTACAGTTAATACAAGTACGCCAGAACCAACTGACACTCCTACAATTACGCCTTCATTCACATCCACATTAACACCCACAGTCACACGTACTCCAACCGCTACACGTACTCCATCCATTACACCGACACCAAGTGTTACTCGCACTCCTACAAATACACCCACTCGCACCAACACACCCTCACCCTCGTGTAGCAATATTTATATTAGCCAGATAAGATTTAACAGAGATGACATAGAAGCAGTGGTGCAAAATAACAACTGGTCTCCAGCTTATCTTACCAATTCGACTCTGACTTGGTCGCCTTCGCCATTATCAGGCAGGTACCTTGATTATTTCCAATTTGGCTCAATATATTACAATCCATCAACAAATATTGTGGCCTCACCTGCGACATCAACTGCGCCAAATCTGCCAATCAATGGCAATGGAAGCAATTTAACGTGGTTAGCCGACTTTAGTAACACAACTTGGGCAGGTATTTGGAGCGTCAGTTTGACATTTAACTTCCCTGGCTGGGGCGATTGTACGGTAACTGCTAGCATTAATAACTTTACTGCTACCCCCACGAACACACGTACACCAACTCGCACGGCTACTATTACCCGTACGCCGACCATTACCCGTACGCCGACCATTACCCGTACGCCGACCATTACACTAACCCCATCACGTACCCCCACAGCGTCGCGCACGCCGACGCCGACTTTATCGCCAACACGCACAAATACGGCAACGCGGACAAACACACCAACGGCTTCCTTCACGCCATCGCGCACACCCACGCGAACGCCAACGGTAGTAACACCGACGCCAACAAGAACGCCCACACCGTCGCGGACTCCCACTCCTACCGATATTGGTGATACCTAATGATTTCTCCGCCCGTCAGGTTTCTGACGGGCGGTCTTTTTACGGTATAATCCGGCTCATTAACGAAAGGAGGCACACGACAACTTTAAACGGGAAAGACAGCGCATGGACTTTGGCAGATGATCGCCGAAGTTGACGAGGATGAGGGTTCTCCATTGCGAAATGGAGCCAACCTGCCCCATAGCGGACAGGGAAAATCGAACGATCAGCGGAAGCCCTCCGGGTACGCCATACCCCGTCATTCTTTCCCTCCAGGATTCGACTCTGCGAATAACAGCCCGCAAGTGATTGCGGGAGCAAAAAGCAGAGGGTGGCATCAATTTATGGATCAAGCGACAGGCGTCGGCTGGTTTGATGCGCCTGTGTCTTGTTGCCCACATCATTTCAAATTGGAGGATCCCCCAACATGTGTGGAATCGTCGGATATGTCGGAGTGCGTGATGCGACTCCGATCATTATCAATGGTCTTAAGAGACTGGAATATCGCGGCTATGACTCTGCCGGAGTCGCCGTCATTAATGACAATCAGATCGAGGTCCGCAGAGATGCGGGCAAGTTATCGCAACTGGTGGACTTGGTCAGCAAGTCTCCGCTCAATGGAGCGCCAGGCATTGGACATACGCGCTGGGCAACACATGGCGCGCCCTCAGCCCGAAATGCCCATCCGCACGTCAGCAATACGGGCAAGATGGTCGTGGTTCACAATGGCATCGTGGAAAACTTTCTTGAACTGAAGGATGAATTGACCAGCGAAGGCGTGGTCTTCAACTCAGACACAGACACGGAGACCATCGTTCATCTGGCAGAAAATCATAAAGCCGCGGGCATTAGTTTTGAGGAAGCGGCACGGCGGACGTTCAAACAGATCGAAGGGGCAAATGTTGTTTTGTTGATGTCCACCGAAGAGCCGGATAAGATCATCGCCGCGCGTATCGGGAATGCTGGCGGCGTGGTGCTGGGAATTGGGGAAAACGAAAATTATCTCGCGTCTGACATCCCCGCAATTTTGGAGCACACCCGTAAAGTCATCTTCCTCGAGTCGCGCCAAATGGCAGTTGTGACTCGCGAAGGCATCTGCGTGGAAACCCTCGATGGCGAGGAAGTGAAACCGGAGATCCACGTCATTTCGTTTGACGCGGTTTCGGCGGAAAAAGGCGAATATCGTCACTTCATGCAGAAAGAGATCCATGAGCAAGTCCGCGCATTGACCGATACATTGGCGGGTCGCGTGGACTTCAAAGAGGGTCGCATCCGACTCCCTGAATTGAAACTCACCCCTGAGCTTGCCAAACGCATCCAGCGGATTTACATCACCGCCTGCGGTACGGCAGCATACGCAGGCATGGTCGGAAAGTATCTGATCGAAAAGATCGCGCGCATCCCGGTGGAAGTGGTCATTGGGTCCGAGTTCCGCTACAGTGACCCAATCGTGGATGAAAACACCGTTATCCTTGCCATCTCGCAATCCGGTGAAACAGCGGATACTCTCGCCGCGATGGAAGAAGGCCGACGCAAGGGTGGCATCGTCTGGAGCATTGTCAACGCTATTGGGTCACAGGCGATGCGCATCGCTGACGGTTACATCGTGATGCAGACCGGTCCAGAGATCGGCGTGGCATCCACCAAGGCGTTCACTGCCCCGCTCGTGGATCAGTACATGCTCGCCATCTTGTTAGCTGATCTGCGCGGCGTGATCGACGAAAAGACTCGCCGTCAACTGGTGGCTGACCTGCGCCTCGTGCCAGATTTAGCCGGGCGCGTCATGGACACGGAAGCTGAGATCGAAAAGGTTGCCCATGCGCTCAAGGACATTCGTGGCTGTCTCTATCTCGGACGCGGCATCAACATGCCTATTGCCTACGAAGGGGCGCTCAAGCTCAAGGAGATTTCCTACATCCATGCAGAAGGCTACCCCGCTGGTGAGATGAAGCACGGTCCCATCGCGCTAATCGATGAAGAGATGCCTGTGTTATGCCTCGCGCCGAAAGACCCGTGGCATGAGAAGATGATCTCGCAAATTCAGCAAGCAAAGGCACGCGGGGGCATGGTCATTGCCGTGGCTACTGAAGGCGACGAACTGGTCAAGAGCATGGCTGATCATGTGCTCTGGGTTCCCGAAGCGCCATGGATGCTCTCCCCCGTGGTGACCGTCCTGCCGCTGCAAATGCTGGCGTATCACATCGCCGCCATTCGCGGACTGGATGTGGATCAGCCCAGAAATCTGGCAAAAAGCGTGACAGTTGAGTAAACAAAAAGCCCCCTGCTTCTGCAGGGGGCTTCGTTTATGCCATTTACTCTCTCATTGAAACAGCCATTACATCATAGTACGTTCCAGCGCCAAAACCGTCGAACAGGATATGATCGCCCAGTTTAAGATCCGGCAATTTGCGAAGAAAAGCGATCATATTTGAAGCGGCACTTACATTCCCAAAATCGTTTAA
>JAHDWC010000174.1 GCA_023382575.1 Anaerolineales bacterium | reverse complement strand
CCACCACATTGGTCATGCCGCCAGCGACAGCGCCCATGCAGTTCCACATGTGCGAGGTGAGAATCGGCATGTCGGAAGGAAGCGCGCCGTAAAGATTATTGAACAGCTCGCTCATTTTATAGTCTTTGACTTCGGTCTTGAGGAAGCGCCAGGGCCAGGTACTGGTCATGTAATTGAAGAGCGCGTCCAAACCGGGCAGAGTCGGTTCGCCGGTGGTGAGCGATTCCCAGACGTATTTGTCGAACCACGGGTAGCGCTGTGAGATGCGTGAGTATTTGCTGTAGTTGGCATTGCACCAGTTGATCACGTCCGTGCTGATTCCAGGGATGCCGAGCAGGTCGAGCCAGTAAGGTGTGAATCCCATTGCCTTGGCGGCAGAGACGCCTGCCATCGCGATGCGGTAGTGACCAAAGCCCATGCGGATGGTACTGACGATGATGCCGTTCTTTTTATCCACGGGTTGCCCGCTGCCATCACGAACGATGTTCTTCAGCCCGAAAATCTCAGAACCATAGGGGTGGTCTTCTACCGTGAGATTGAACTTTTCATTTGGATTGTAATTAAATTTCTTTGCGAGCATATCCTTCCATGCATCGGCGGCGCGAGATTGACGCTCTGTAATGGGGTTGCCGTACACTTCGTAGCGGCCATTCTTCTTTTGCAGCATGACGCTTTCTCCTAAATGAGGTTTATTTACAGGTATCTTTTGAAACCGCCAGCCGATTGGGCTGGCGGTCCTATTTTTTGAATTAGCCTTTGACGCCGCTACCCGCCACACTCTCTACAAAGAAACGCTGACCGAGGATGAAGACGATTAACGGTGGGACGATAGCAATGGCTGCGCCAGCAAGGATGAGATTGGGTGTGTCGGAAGCACGTCCGCGCAGCACGTTGAGAGCGAGAGTGAGAACATGATTCTTCTCATTGCCAACGTTTATGATGACCAGCGGCCAGATGAAAGAGTTCCAGGCGTAGAGAAAGGTAAAGGTCGCTTGAGTGGCAAGAGCGGGGACAGAGGCGGGGATGATGATGTCTTTGAGAATGGCAAAGCGTGAAGCGCCATCCAACAATGCAGCTTCTTCTATCTCCTTGGGGAAAGTGATGAAGTGCTGACGCATCAGGAAGGTGCCATAGGCGGTGAAGATCCACGGGATGATGAGCGAGGCAAGACGGTCTGTCCAGCCGATGAGCACCATGAGCTGATAAAGCGGCACGATCAACATCACGAAAGGAATCATGATAGTGCCGAGGTAGAAGACGAAGACCGTGTCGCGCCCGGGGAATCTCAAGCGGGCAAAGGCATAGCCACCAAACACGGAAGTAACCAACTGACCGATCACCACTAAAACCGTAACCAGTGTGGTGTTGGTGAGTGCGCGCCCAAGGTTGTTGAGTTCGATCACTTCGGTGTAGTTCTCGGGATGCCAACTGATGTTTTCGACCGGTTCGCTCAAACGCACATTTTGGAAGATCGGTTCAGACTCAGGATTTTGCGGGTCGATGAACTCCCCTACTGTAGTCTGACTGACGAGAATCATCGGGATAACTTGTCCATTCACTTCTACATCAAAGAGTTTAACTTCTTCTCCATTGATAGTGACCTTCTGTTGATTCATCACACCACCGGTCGGTTTGACTTCGCTGATAAAACGTTCAACGGTGTTGGTCTGGTCATCGGCTGGAGCATAGACACCAACCTTGATATTACTCTTGGCAAGCGCATACTCTTTGCTCACGCCGTCCACTTCTACGAAGTAAAGTGGAAGCGGTTCTTCATATCCTTCTACTTGAATCGTGACCGGATCACGCGGCAACATGCGCGGCGGATAGCGGAAGGTGTCCGCGGGAATCTTGAAGGAAGTTGAAAGCATATAGAGGAAAGGGAACAACATAACAAACGCAAAGAATGTCAGCACGAAATACACGCCAAAATTGCTCAGGAAACGAACGAAGCGATATGATTTCATGTTGATCTCCTCTTAGCTTTCGTAAATGCTGGAGCGGCGCTGGCGCTGGAACTGAATGAGCGTCAACCCGAAGATGACGATAAAGAGTACCCACGCAATGGCTGAGGCATAGCCTTGCTGGAAGTTCTGGAAGCCGGAACGATACAGGTACAAAACCAAGGTGATGGTCGAGTTGTTTGGTCCCTCCGGCGGATTCATGAGAATGAAGACCTGCTCAAAGACCTGCATGGCTTGAATGGTGGTGGTGGATACCACGTAGAAGGTTGTGGGCGCAAGCATAGGGAGCGTGATGCCCCAGAACTTGTCCCAGGCTCCAGCTCCATCCACGGTGGCGGCTTCGTACAACTCGCCGGGGATGTTCTGCAAGCCCGCGAGGAAGAGCACGGTATTGAAGCCCATGGTCTGCCAGGCGGCAATGATGATGATCGCAAAGAGGGCAGTATTCTCATCGGATACCCATTGAATCTTTGGGTCAACAACTGCAACATTGAACAGGTTGTTCCAAAATTCAATACCTAATGTGATGAAATAATTGATGTAACCGATGGTGGCGTTGTACAACCACTGCCAGACGAGTGAGATACCAACCACAGCCGCGATACTGGGCATGAAGTACACGGCGCGATAGAACTTCATGCCGGGTAATTTACTATTGAGGATGTTCGACAAGAGTAAGGCGGGGATTACACTCAGGGGAACAGCGAACAACACAAAGGTCAGGGTGTTGCGAAGTGCAAGCCAGAAGAACTTGTCGGCTGCAGCAAATAAAATCCCGGTATTGCCCAAAGTGAAGCGTCCCACCTCATCATAGACTTTGATATCCACGACATCACGGGCAAGTTGATCTGGTGAATCAAGCCTGGAAAATTTGATATTGAGTATCTTGGAGTAGTTATCAAAGCCCAACCAATTGGGCGTGCGGATGGCATCTGAGTCAGTAAAAGAGAAATAGAACGAAAGCAACAGTGGACCTGCAAAGAAAATGAGGAAACCTAGCAAATTGGGCGACAGGAACAACCAGCCATTGATGATCTGCTCATGTCCAGTCTTGACATTCAAAGCATGCGCGACATTCGGTCGGCTCAAAGACCAAAGTGACATGCCAAAGATCACCAAACCTGTCACGGCGATCAACCCGCTTGGCTGGGTAAGCTTGCCAAGGAAATAAATAATGCCATTGAGCGCGTTCACCTGCCAGAGGAAAAGCACAAAACCGCCCAGCATCACCCACTTGCTTACAGACTTTAGGCTGCTTTCTTCATTTTTGTTTTTTACGGGAAAATATTCCTCCAACATGCCAAGGAAGTATCCTAGTGCGGTAATACCCAGATAGGGAATACCCTTTCCAAAATTTTCACCAAGGGCATCAATGCCAATGAAAAACTCACCTACATTCAAAGCGAAAACGAAACAGACCACAAAGCCAAGATAATCAAGCACCAGCGAGACCATCCGCCCGGAATGACTACGTTTTAAGATTTGATATGCCCCATAACTGCTGATGACTACAACCAGACCACCAACGATGGAAAGCAGAATCTTTTGCCATAGGGGCATTTCCATCATTCGCAGCCATATCAGCCCAATGGATATGGCCGACAGCAAAGCAACCAATCCGCGCCATACAATCTGAATGCGCAGGATCAAATTCGTCTGAGCGTCTATCCGTGATTGAGCCGTCATTTTCTCATCTCCGTGAAATTGGGCGTCAGCATGCGTCACAAAAAAATCTCTAAGCCGCAAACCTTTTTGAAGTTTAGGGATTTCTTCGTATATCGGGCAAAGTGGGGCAGGCAATCTGATGCCTGCCCCACAAGTCTTACAGAGGCAATTTATTGATTGAAGGCTTTGTCGGCTTCGTCACAGATTGTGGCGCCGAAATCTTCCACCGTGGTGGAACCGGTCAACACACCTTGAATAGCAGGGCCCATGATCTTGTCAAACTCGGGCCAGGAACCAGCCCACAATGGACCTTCAGCGGACGGAGCAGCTTCAGGGGCGATGCCGTTCAAGAAGGCTTGATTATTGGCAGGTGGCGTGAAGGTGAGGAACGCATCAAGTGCCTCCTGACTTACGCGGCTGGGAATGTTGGCGCCGAGGGCAGCGACCTTGCCCTGAGTTTCGGCAGTGGTGAGTGCCTGAACGAGAGCCCATGCTTCTTCAGGGTGTTCGGTATTGGCGTTGACCACATACGCACCCCAGAACAGCCAGTTACCAGGAGTGCCACTCGGACCCGCAGGCAGTTCAACTACATCCCAGTTAAAGTCCACAGTGCGGATGCCCGGAGTTGCCCAGCGACCATTCTGGAACATGGCAACCTTGCCAGCGCGGAAAACGGGTTCGGGATCTTCACCATAGGGGGTGGCAACATCATAGTCCTGGTAAAGCGAGCGCTGAAAATCGAGACCTTCGAGGGATTCCTCGGTATTGAGCGCACAAGCGGTACGATCTTCGTTGAAGAAACCGCCGCCAGAGGCATTCAACCAAACGCCGTAAGGGCCCCACCAGGCAGAGGCACCATAGCCGTAAATGTCAGAGCCGAGAGCGCGGGTTGCCTGAGATACTTCGAGGAAGGCTTCCCAGTCCCATTCACCGTTGGCAGCCAATTCACGGGGATCGGGTGCGCCTGCTTCAGCGATCAAGTCGAGGTTGAGGTAGAGAGCAAAGGTGGATACATCACGTGGCAAACCCCAGAGAGCACCAGAGTCAGCGCCAGTGGTACTGGTTTCAGGGTTAAAGGTCAGGTGGTACATTGGGCCTTCATAGAAGTCCCCCACATTGAAACCTTCAGTGTTCGCGGCAAGATCATTGATATTGAGAATCAAACCACGCGTGGCGAAATCAGCCACATCCGTTCCGGGAATCCAGAAAACATCCGGGGCGGTGCCTGCCGCGATCTCTGCACGGAGCTGGTCCTGATAATTCGCACTTTCGGAGCCACCAGGCTCATAGGTTAATGTGATACCATCAAGCTGAGCATCAAGTTCAGTACTGATGTTGCTGTAAACGTCAATCTCTTCCTGATTGTCTGGGCGTGTGCGCCAACGCAAAGTAACATCAGCGCTTGATTCTTCGATGGCGGGAGCTTCAGTTGCCGCTGGGGCTTCCGTCATCGCTGGCGCTTCAGTAGCAGCGGGGGTACCACAAGCAGTCAAGACAAAGGAAGCTATGACGAGCAGCCCCATGATCTTCACAAGCAAATTCTTTTTCATTTATTCTTCTCCTTGGAATTGGACGAACAAATCATCTTGCGATCAGTTTGGTTTAGCGCTAAGAATATTACGAGGTACGATCACCTCCTTTAACAGTAGACTGACGAACAACCAACTGAGCTGGTAATTTAAGAACGGTTTGCTCAACAGTCTTGTTTTGAATAATGTCGATCAACTTTCGGATGGCTTCCTGCCCAATGAGGGGCATATCCTGCCGCATGGTCGTCAGAGGCGGGTCGAAATAAGAGGATAAAGGCATATCATCTACGCCGATTACAGAGAGTTGATCCGGTATCTTTAGGTTTTCATCCCGCGCCGCACGCATCACCCCCATCGCCATACGGTCATTCTGGGCAAAGACTGCCGTTGGCAAATTGTCATTCTTGACGAAATTCACCAGCGCCTCACTGCCAGAAGAAGCTGACCAATCCCCTTCAAACACCAGTGACTGATCAAATGAAATTCCGGCTTCTTTCAGAGCACGCTGAAAGCCTTCCAAACGATCTTGCGAACAATCTTCTTCCATGGGACCGGTCACCAACGCAATGCGTTTGTGACCAAGAGAGATTAAATGCTGCGTGGCTTCGTATGCCACTTTTTCGTCATCCAGTGAGATCGAGCACACTGCTTCATCATGCGAACGTGCACCTACGAAAACCACCGGAAATTCCTTGGGTAAAAATTGATAGCGTTCATCCGCATACGGATTGATCACAATCAAACCATCCACCCGGCGGTGACCCACCAACTCATCCACCAATCCCTGAAACGCCTGCGGGTCTGAAGCCGACGAAGACAGCACGAAATAATTGTGCTGGCGGGCTTCCACTTCAGCGCCTTCGATCACGCTGGCAAAAGTGTAATCTGTCAGATTGGGAGAAATAATTGCAAGAGTATGTGTCAGCCCACGCGCCATGGAACGGGCAATCGCACTCGGACGATACCCCAACTCCTCAATAGCCGCTTCAACAATAGCCCGAGTTTCAGGAAGCACGTCCTCGCTGCCGTTTATGACGCGCGAAACGGTCTGATGAGAAACGCCCGCCTGGCGGGCAACATCACGGATAGTGGGTCGGTGGTTAGTCATTTGATCTCATGTTACCGGTCACGTGAGCGGTAACATGAGTCTACAGAAAAGTAACAGCTTTGTCAAGTAGGCAAATTCAAATTGAGGCGATTTAATAATGCTGACCTACTCAAAATCTCCATTTTCCCCCTACACATGGAAGCGGAATATCAACTCCGACAAATTTCGGCTACACGACACAAGCCAACATCCCATCGCCTCTCGTTATCACCTCCCCCGCTTAACTGGAACTTACAACTACAATGCACAAAATTCAAGATAACCAAATCCACATATGGAGACAGGACACAAAAAACAACTTCAAACTCGCTATATAGTTACATGATCGTGTACGAAAATAGGATAACGGGAGAACCTCAATTCTCTAATTCATCTGGTGTTGAAGCTCGCTCATGTCAATCGCTTGTAGCTGGTTCGTGCGCATCTTTGAAATCGAGGTGATGCTCCAGGGCGGGTGAGGCTTTCTGCAATAGATGCATGACTGTCCAATGTAACCAGCCAAAACTGACTGCCGTAATCAGGAACATGAGGAAGAATGTGGATTGTGGAATCAGGGTCAACTCATAGAACCAGGCGAACATGGGCGGCAGGAAGAAACCGCCCAACGCGCCCAACATACCGACCAGCCCGCCAACTGCGCCGACATCGTGTGGAAAATATTCGGGGATGTATTTATACACGGCGGCTTTGCCAACGCCCATGCACACGCCGACGACAAAGACCCAGATCGTGAACCAGGTGATGTTCATGGAAAATGAAAACGCTTCACGTTGACCGCTGGGGTCAACGCTGGTTGGTACGTTCAGCACGATCGTTGCGCTGGGCAGTGAGAGGAGGAGACAAGCCGCCAGCATGAGACCAAAGACCCAATACATCATGCGGCGCGCGCCGAATTTATCGGAGAGATAACCGCCAAGGGGTCGCAATAGGCTGGCAGGGAAGATGAACAACGCAGTTAACAGCGCGGCATGTTTCAGTTCCATGCCGTACACATCCACATAATATTTTGGGAGCCAGACCGAAAGGGCAACATACGCTCCGAATACCACCACGTAGTACAAACTGAATCGCCACACGCGGATGTATTGAAGCGGCTTGAGCATTTCCATCATCGGACGGTCTGCGCCAGGTTTGATATCCTGTTTCGGCGTGAAGACCCAGATTGCAATTGCCATAATTCCCAAGAGGACGCAATACATGAATGGGACGAAGCGCCACCCGCCTGGGACAAATCCGCCTGCCAAGCCTGCCGCTGGAACGAGGGCGATCAAGGTCGGACCGATCAGCTTGGTCACGGATGCCCCGACATTTCCCGCGCCGAAGACTCCCAGCGCAAACCCTTTTTGCTCACGCGGATACCATGCCGAGTTCCATGAGATACCGATGGAAAAAGAATTACCCGCCATGCCGACGAAGAATGCCCAGATCATCAACTCGGTGTAAGTGTCTGCCTGACTCACCATGTAGGAAGGAACAATGGTCGCCAACACCAATAGCGTGAACACTTTCCGCCCACCAAAGCGATCAGCGAGGATGCCAAAGAGCAGGCGCCACAACGATCCGTTCAAGATGGCAATGGCGGCAAGCCAACTGAGTTGTACATCGGTCAAGCCAAGCTCTTTGCGGATTGGGATGCCCAGCACGCCGAACATCAGCCAGACGGCGAACATAAGGGTAAAGCCGATGGTGGAGAGGACGAGGACACTGGTTTTGTTATTTTGATTTATTTTTTCTGCGGCCATTTCTATTTATCTCTGTTTTCAATCGTAGGGCGGGTTTGCAACCCGCCAACTTAGTGATGTCAGGCTTTTAGCCTGACCTACAAGTTTGGCATTAGGAAGGTTTTTCACAACCTTTGCGGGTGTAGTACCACCAGTTGATGGCGGTGGCGATCACGAAGAAAACAACTGTGCCGTAGAAAAATGGCAAAGGCGAACCTGTGTTCGTGATCGAAGAACCGATCAACGTTGAGAAGATGAAGGGTCCATATGCCGCGACAGCCGCTGTCCAACCGATGACGCCTGCGCTTTGGCGAGGCGAGTCGGCGAAGATGATGGGGTATTGTCTAAAGGTAGCGGCGTTGCCGATGCCTGTAAAGAAGAACAAGATCAACATGAAGACCACGAAGAGCGTGAATTGATCGAGCGAGGTGGGGGTGAATAAGTCCATGAACGCCATCGCCAATGTGCTGATAATCAACACGATGCCTGTGATGTGAGTCAGGATTGCGCCGCCGTATTTATCGGCAACGGGTCCGAACAGGATGCGAGCCAGCGACCCAACCAACGGACCGAGAAAGGCATATTGCAACGGGTCGGGTGCGCCAGGAAAGGCTCCATAGAGTGATTTAATTAACATTGGAAACGCGGCAGACAACCCTGAGAAAGAACCGAAGGTCATCACGTAGGTAATGGTACAGAACCATGTGTGTTTGAGTTTGAAGATGTCCAGTTGTTCTTTGAATGAAGCTTTGATGGGAACACTTCGCAGGAAATTCCACGCGATCATGCCGCCGATGATCAGAAACGGCGCATACCAGAAAGCCGCGTTTTGAAGCCAGACGGGTTTGGTCGTGTCGCCGATGGTCAGGGTTTGCGACGCGCCGAACGCCGCAATGCCAATGATCCAGGGCGTGATAAATTGCACGAGGCTGACGCCGAAGTTGCCGATACCCGCTTGCACACCCAGTGCGGTGCCTTGCATTTTCTTCGGGAAGAAGAAACGCGTGCTGGGCATATAG
>JAHDWC010000173.1 GCA_023382575.1 Anaerolineales bacterium | reverse complement strand
CGTAGTCAGGGAGCAGCTCGGGGTGGAAGATCTTGATGAGATCAGCCAATACCAGTTCTGGATGCGCCACGGCGCTTTCATAATAGTCGTTTCCGCCTGTGGCTGAGGTGATGGCGTCATTGTTCCAGATATTGCCGCTTTGGTAGACAGCGAAATCGGCGTAGCGGGCATCTGCGGCAAGCAAGTCATTGAGAGTAAAGAAGTAGCCGACATTCACCCAGTATTCCGCACTTTGGGCTTTCTCAAACACAGCCTCAAACGCAAGTGGAAGACTACCCGTGGAGGTGTCATCTGCCCAGAGATAATCTGCACCCGCATCTTTGAGGAAGGCGGCGGCAAAACTATTTCCACCCGGCATGGACCAGGTTCCCTGGTAATCCGAACCGGTGAACACGGTCGGCTTCTCGGTCACACCAGTGGCGAGAGCGGCATATTCGTTGTATTGCTCAACAGTCTGTGCGAAAAGGGCTTCAGCATCAGCTTCCTTGTTGAAGAAGATGGCGATGAACTTACCCCATTCCGCGCGCCCCAGCGGAGAGACGTCGAGCCATTCGGCATTGACCACGGTTTTCAAACCCGCTTCGATCAAGACGGGATGCGCATCGTAATCCAGCGCGCCAGAGCCGTAGGTGAGGATCAAATCAGGACTGAGTTCGAGCGCCTGTTCGACGTTCACGCCAGCGCCATAGCCGATCATGGTCAGCTTGCCTTCTTCCGCCATCTTCAAGACGGTGGGATTGCTGACATAAGTAGCATCATCCAGCCCGACGAGACGATCCAACAATCCGAGTTCATCGAGGAAGGGCAGGTAGGAAGTGGACATGGTTACAACGGTTTGCACAGGGACTTCGATGATCTGTTCATCGAGGAAGCCTTCAGGGGCAGGCGTGCCGCACTGCACCAACACATATTGCATCGACTCGCCAGCACCGGGATAGGGCGTCTTGACCGTGACCAATTTGTAGTTGTTGAAGTATTCAACACTGAATCCGTCGGTGTGGGTCAACGTGGTCTTTTCGGGGAAGTAGTCGATGGAAGCGTCGAACTCACCTTCAGCGACACAAACGTCTGTGAGATTATGTTCAGGGGCAACAACCATGGCTTCGGTGGCAGGAATCTCTGTCGCAGCAGATTCAACTGTCGGCGCGATTGGCGGCGCCTCCTCTGGGGAAGACGAGCAGGCGGCAAGCAATGCCACCAGTAAAGTCAGAATCAAAGTCTTGCGAAACATCTTTTCTCCTAAGTGTGTGAATGGAATCAAAATCCCCAGCATGGGCTGGGGAGGTTGGAGAGGCAATCCGGTTTGGACCTGTTCTCCACCTCCTTTCCGCGAGAAGTGGTTGAACTGATCAGAGCGGGCGACCTGGCTTGGTTAGTCATGCAGTTTGATCGTTCAACTACATAACTAATTTCACAGTTGCGCGACAGCGCCGGATTTTCACCGGACTTCGCCGCTGTTTGATCGTTATTTGAAAACTATTTTACCACCCCTTTGGAAAGTGCCCTCACCAGCCCGCGGAAAAGATACGCATGGAACGGCGCAAGCAGATACCAATATAAAAATCCACCCAAGCCGCGTGGCGCAAAATAGGCAGTTTGTTTGAGCATGTTCCCATCCACGCGCCACTCCATCCAGCCATCGCCGGGCGCTTTGAGCACGGAACGAAAAAGCACATGCTTCTCACTTTGAAAATCGACTTCATAAAAACGTCCGCGCCGACCTTCCAGCCAGCCGCGCAAACGCCACAACCAATTTGCAAAGATCCAATATTCGTTTTGGTCAAATTGTTTCACGAGATTCATCGTCGTTTCAGGCGAGTCTACTTTTGCTTCACGGTGATGAATGAAGAAACCTTCATGCTTGAGGATTTTGACCGTCCCCAGACCATCTTCCCAAACGCGCTCGATCTGCATGGGATGCAAACGCTTCATCGCCTCGGCGACAGCGGATTCATAATCCATGAGCTTTACTTCAGGGAAAGCTTTCTCTGCATCCGCATCCAAAATGACACTGTCGCTGGAAAGCCCACCGACGAGGGCGTGCGCGATGCGCCGCGGCACAGGGGTCATCAAGTCAATACCAAAAGCCATGAACCAGACCGGGATGAATGGCAGCAAAACGAAGCTGCGTTTATGTCCGCGCATTTCGGCGTAGATTTTCATCAACTGTTGATAGGTGTAGACTTTTGGCACCCCGATCTCGTACACACCGCCACGCCCGCTGGGATTGGTCAATGCCGCGAGTAGATAGTCGATGACGTTCTGCACAGCAATCGGCTGGGATTTATTCTTCAACCACATCGGTCCCGGGATGATCGGAAACAACTCCGCCATGAAGCGAATCATCTCAAAGGAGATACTGCCCGAGCCGGTAATGACGCCCGCGCGAAATTCGGTCACAGGCACATTGCCCTGACGTAATGTCATCCCAGTTTCGATGCGTGAACGCATATGCGGCGCAATATGTTGTTCCGGATCCGCCAACCCGCCAAGATAGATGATGTGTTCCAGTCCCACCTTCTTTGCGGCAGAGGCGAAATTACGCGCGCCTTCAATCTCAATGGATGTATATCCGCGCCCGAAGGACATGTTGTGAATCAAGTAGTAGGCGGTTTGCACACCATCCAACGCGGAGAGGAGGGATGCGGGTTCCATCACATCGCCGCGCACCATTTCCACCTGCGGATACCATGTCCGCGCTTTGAGGCGTTCTGGCTGTCTCGCCAACGCGCGGACGCGATATCCTCGCTCGAGCAAGCGTGGGATCAAATGACTGGCAATATATCCTGTAGCACCGGTAACAAGGACAAGGGGAGAGGGCATGGAGTGGGTTTCTACTTTCGACTTTCCAGAATAGGGAGTAGAAAGTGGAAAGTGATGAGTGGCGTTATCGTTCCACCTTGAACGGCGTCACATCCGGGTCGATGACTTCATCAAACTCCCGTGCGGCGAGATGTCCGCTAAAGACAGCTTGGGCAATGATATTGGGCGCTTCAGCATCACCGATCAGGCGCAGAGATTTTAGCCGTCCATCCGCGAGAGCGGGTTTGAGTTCGTGATACAGGCTGTCATTTGGGATTCTGTCTGTAACCATGACAACGGCATCGCAGGGCAGAACGCTTTCAGCGTGGGTGATGGTATGGGTCACTGTGGCTGTTGTCGGGGAGTGTGAAGCGAGATAATGATGTGGAAGAAGTGTCACCTTTAAATCCAATAATCGTTTATAGATGCGTTTCTGTTCGAGCGTGTATTCCGTCCACGCAGAGATGGTGGGAGCTGGAGTGACCAACGTGACATTACATCCATTTTGTGCAAGCCATTCCGCCAGCACACTGCCCATGTAGTAGTGATCGTCATCGTAAAGAATGACATTGCCGTCTGGCAGGTTGTTACTCATCACATCATCGGGCGTGAAGATGTTCGCATCGCCAGGGATTGGACGTGAGAGATAGCGTCCCACGCCATCACGCCGCCAGGTGGACCCGGTGGCGATGATGACATGCGGCTCGCCAGAGTCGAGCACATCCTGCGCGGAGACCAGGCTGGATGGATAGAAATGAATATTCTCAAGCTTGTTGATCTGCGTCAGACGCCAATCGACGACGCGCCGCCATTCGATGAGATTCGGCAATTGGGATTCGAGCAACACACGCCCACCTGCTTCACGCTTCGCATCGGTGAGAATGACCTTATATCCGCGTTGACCCAGCGCGCGCGCCGCTTCCAACCCGGCAGGACCGGCGCCGACGATGAGGATTTCATCGTCCTTCTTTTTGGGCGCGATGATCTCAGGATGCCAGTCGCGCCGCCATTCTTCACCCATCGTCGGGTTTTGTGTGCAGCGAATGGGAACGAAGCGCGTGTCACCAGTGACGCAGATGTTACAGCCAATGCACTCGCGGATGTCTTCGTGTCGGCCTTCTTTTATTTTCTGGGGCAGGAACGGGTCGGCAATGGACGGACGTGCCGAGCCGATCAGATCCATGATGCCGCGTTCGATGGCGGAAGCCATGCTGTCAGGTGAGGTGTATCTTCCCACGCCAACGACGGGTTTGGTGGTCCACTGCTTGACGAAGGAAATATACTTTTCCTGATGTCCTTCCTTGCCAAAGCGGGATGTGATCGAGTCGTTTGCCCAACTGCTAATGTTGACATCCCATAGGTCGGGCAGTTCTGCCAGCATGGAAATAATCTCCCGTGCTTCACCATCGTACTGCATTCCGTCGGAACCGAGTAGTTCATCCACGGCGAAGCGCACAGCGACGGCGCACTTGTCACCTACGGCTTCTTTGGTGTCTTCGATCAGTTCACGCAGAAAACGTGTACGGTTTTCGAGCGAACCACCGTATTCATCGGCGCGGTCATTGTCTTTGGATAAAAGATGGAAAGCAAGTGTGAGATTATGCGCCGCATAGCAATAGACAATGTCAAAGCCTGCCCGCTTTGCGCGGACTGCCGCATTGCGATGCCACTTGCGGACTTGTTTCAAATCTTCTTTCGAAGCGGCGCGTGACTGACCGGGTTCAAATCCGCTCCCGCCGACCAGTCCGCGCGAGGCGAGATCAAACGGCACAGCCCGCGAGTACAAATTCGATGCATCACGTCCATTGTAAGAAAGTTCGATCCCAGCCAGAGCGCCATGCTTGTGAACGGCTTCAGTCATTAATTGCAGCGCAGAAATGTCGGCATCGTCCCAGATGTGACCCTCAAAAAATGGTGAGAGATCACTGGTGTAATGAATTTCCGTTTCTTCAGTACAGACGACTCCCCAGCCACCCTCGGCTTTCATGCCACGCATGGCGGCAAGTCCCTTGGGCATGCGCCAGCCAAAGCCGTTGCAATGCGGAACTTGATAAAAACGGTTTGGCGCAGTGACGGGTCCAAGCTGGATCGGCTGAAAAAGGATATCGTAACGAGAGGTCATGGACGGGTTCCTTTGGGAATTGAGCAAAGACCGCCGACGTTGAAAGACAGTCGGCGGTTCATTCGTGAACAGCGATTACGGGCAATTGATCAATTGGGGAAATAAACTGTAGGCGTATTCTTCTGCCACAGCCGGAGACTCGACCGGGAAAACCATCATCATCGCAAGCACGCGCGTATCGGTATCGTTCAACGTCCAATAACGCACATCGTACTCATAACCTTGTTCCTGCGTCTTGAATTGATACAACCGCATGCCATTGTCCATGCGGCACTCGTTCGTCATCTGATAACTTTCATAGTTACCAAAGACCACGCTCCAATTATCCACACTGAAATAAAGATCCAGGTCGAGGTCTTCATATCCACAGGGAAAGATCAATGCTTCAAGGAATGCCACCGCAGCCAGCGAGTCACTGAACCACGTTACCGAAACTCGTCCATCGGCCACGGTATAACTTCTCTGCCAATCCATACGGTCGAACAAATTCCCCGTGAATTCAAGCGCCCGGTCGATATCTGCCTGCACAGGGTTCGAGTCAATGCAGACGGGCGTTGCCTCCACACTCTGCGCCTCTTCCGTGAATTGAGCTTCCACTGTCGGCAGGACAATGGCAGTAGCCACTGACGGCGAAGGCGGAAGCAAGGTGGGCAGATCAGGCGTCGGCGTGTTCGATGCGGAACCACATCCCGAAAGCAGGAGAAGTATTACTAGCGCAAATGTAATTTTTCTCATGGAAAAATCCCTTGATAAAGTCATGGTAAGGCGAGTATAGCACGCGAAATAAAAATTGCCCGACCAGTGATCGGGCAATTTCATGTCAGGGTTTATAGCCGAGGAACATCTTCACCAAAATTTCGGAACGGAAGGTGATGCGTTCGTTCCTTTCTTTTGCATCAGCAAGCGCCTGCTTGATCCGCATCAAGCCAGACTGATAGTTGTCCTCGTCCAACAAGGCAAGCTGGGATGTAGCATTGTGCTTCAAGAATGGGTCTTTCAGCACAGCCTCACCAACATGGATGTTCTTGATATGTTCCACGATCTGCAAAGACGGCTTGGAGAAACCTTCCGCCTGCATCATCGTCAACAGAGAGTTGCCGGAAGGATAACGTCGCAAGTCGGTATCGTAGACGGTGTCGAAATAATCATAGATGTACCACTGCGACGAACCTTCCTCGTGTGGGTCGTGTCCAATGATGGCAAGCGCGCCGCCCGGCTTCAACAACCGAAAGGCTTCACTTACAAAAGCGCGATGGTCTATAAAATGATGAATGGCATCGACGCAATAGATGAGATCAAAGGTTTGGTTTTGCAGCGGGAGGTGGGTGGCTGTGCCGCGCATCAGATTAAGTGAGGCGGGTTGTCCCTTTGCCTGACGGATCATCCCCATTGAATAGTCGAGTCCGTATAAGCGCCCGGTCACCTGACCGAGCAGGTTAAGCCAGAAGCCTGTGCCACTGCCAACTTCTAAGACATCTCTGGCTTTGAGTTTCTTCGCCAGGTCAAGAAGGGCTTGTCCGCGTTCCCAATTTTGAGAATCGGGATAACGTTGATTATATTGAGATGCGATCTGGTCGTAGTTGAGGCGGGATTTCGTCATGGAATAGTAGATGCCATGACTCCGTCAAGGATTACCTTACGATTTTAATAGCCAGAGGATCCGGTCGTACGAAGTCAGATAGTGTAACAGCGTGATAATTCCAAATGCCCAGCCGGCATTGTTCAAGCCTGAAGCGAAGAAACAATAGGTCGCAAAAGAGAAGAAAGCCACTTCAAAAAGCAGCCGTACCCATCCCGGCACAGCGACAACTGCATTCCCGTTTGCGCTGGTATCGCCTGGCACGCGGAACACGCCCCATAAAGTGGCAGCAATGAGCGGCAGACCGATCATCAGCAGATAGCGCCAGGCATCAGTGCGCTGACTCCACCCCCAGCGACCAAAGGCATACAAGGCGGCAAGCTCCAACAAAAAACGAACGGCTAGATTCACAATATTTTGACTCATGTAACGATTTCCTTGACACGTCCCACTTGTCCATCCATCAAACGGACTTTGATCCCATGTGGATGGTTGGGCGATTTGGTGAGAATATCCTTGACAATGCCCCTGGTCAGCTTGCCCGTGCGTTGATCCTGCTTGAGAACGATGAGCACGGTCATGCCGGGTTTAATGGCAGAGCGGGTTTGTCCATTCATGATAATTTTCTTTTATCTCCAAGCTCTTTGAAGGTTGTCTAATAGAATCTCCAAACCAGATCCATTTGGAAGCAACTGAATATACAGAATTCCTACATCGAAAACATATAAAATTGATAAAGCGACGAATAGAACAACAATAATTGTCTTATATCCATTTGAAATCCCAGGATGCGTAAAGAAAATGTTGACAGTTCGTAATCCAAAAAACATATAGGCAAGCATCCCCGGGTAGACAAAAACTGCCTTCATCACATTATAAGTACGATATTGAAAAGCATACAGTACAGAAAAGCTCATATATCCTATGAAAAGCAGGGAGAATAATCCATAGGATGCATCTCGTAGGGATACTTCATCCCGTCTTAATAAACCTGTCACTGTTTGCCAAACATCCACAACCGCGCCAACCAAAAGAAACATCAAGGGAATAAGCGCTAAAATAAAGATGCCACGAGAAACCCACTCCACCGCAGATCCAGGAGTCCTCCATGAGGGTGGAAAATTTTCAAAATGGAGGGAATTAGCGCTGCCATACAGCCGCGTCCAAAGTGATGTGCGATGCGAAGTATTCTCAACATCGTCAAGAAGCTCCGTAACTGGATTCTTTAACAGATCTGCAAATTTGAACGTAAAAAAACCGTCCTGAATGGAACGGATCCCTGCATATGGGACGTCTGTTTGCAGAATAACTTGAGGGGCAGGCTGTTTTTCAATATTTAAAAGAATGGGCGAACCATATTTCTGGTAATTATCAACATACTGTGAAAGCGGGCTTAACGTCACAACACTTATGACCAATAGCGGGTAAAGCAAGGCGTACATCAAATTCTGCCATTTGCTGATTTTTGCACCATACACCTTTATCAACAGGGACAAGGTGATCGCAATGACTGTCACCCATCCATTTGTCTTTGTTAAGACAGCAAATATACTAAAACACACCACCAGAAAATAACTTGCAATTTGCCGTAACTTTAAAAAAAGAAATGCAAAATAAGAAGCCGCCACACAGAACAAGATCAAAAATGTATCATTCGTTACTTGTGAGTTAATCCCGATAAATTGGGGATTGAAAGCCAAAAGCAAGAACGCCAAAAGTTTTGTTCTGTCTCCTATCGCAGGCTGAGAACGTAAAAAACGGATGATGATCCATAAAGTAATACACCCCGCTAATACATTCAATAATTGCGCAACAACCTTTTGAGCATCAACATCCCTGTTAGTAATGAGGCGCATTCTCTCAAATAGAGTTGCAAGAACTGAGTGAAACAACTTCGGCTGAAAACATTCCCAACAGTCATTTTTCTCAGGTAACACATCATTACGCAGGATCAAGCGCACAACAGGCAAATGAGGATCATTGGCTTGACGGTTGTATATAGCCAAACCCGCTCGCAGTAATATCCCTCCAATAAAAATTATTGTTATCCAAAAATAATATTTTTTCACTTGAAATGCCTTCTGGTAAGGTTGAAATACAATCATTATTAATTAAACTATCCAACCTAACCTGTTGACAAAACAAGCTGCTCCAAAGTGTCGAGGATTATATTCATAAATTGCCATTGGTGATAAATCAACAGCACCAAGAATATTGATAGCCCGACCTGGAAAAATCGGTTCTTGGCAAATGGAGCCAACCCAAAAGCTACAAAAAGGGTTAGGGCATAGCTCCAATTGAGCGAGTAGAGAAACAACTCCTGACCATAATTCATATGGATGAAGAAATTAAACAATAGACAGAGCAAAAGAGAAAACGTCAATTCCAACTTTCTGGTACGAATGAGACGCCACAAAAACACAATCCCCGAAACTGCAAGCAGCAAAGCCCAAATGGCGACGATAATCTGTCCCAATCCATCATAATTGGCGAGATGAAAAGTACCGACAGATATTTTGTAAAAACGGAATTCCGGGAGTGTACTGCCTACTTCTTCCGTAAGAATGAAGACCTTGGGAGCAACCATACTATAAAACAGAACCGTCCTGAGCAAATACATCAGACGACCCGCCACAAACCACTCCGGTCTTTGGAGAATATCCAAAAAGAAACTTT
>JAHDWC010000172.1 GCA_023382575.1 Anaerolineales bacterium | reverse complement strand
TCTGGCTGGACGGCTTCGCCGTCCCCGCCCCAGCGCAGGTAACGCAAACCGTTAGCCGCAGCCTTATAATAGTTAAAAAGAATTCGCATACATTCAGATTTCGGAAAACTTATGTCAGTATTAATTAGTAAAAAAATCAAATCGATTCTTTTAAGTATGTCTTTGATTGCGTTATTCGCTTTACTTATTGTTTGGTTGATAAATACATATGGCAATGACCTTATTCTTAACCTAATATCAGAGGGCATTGGAATACTTGCGACTGTATTTTTAGTTGAAAGAGTAATAACTTGGCAAGAAACAAAGAAGCGGAGACCAGCAAAAAATTATGCGTATGCAAAAGTCATACGAGCGGTTAGTAATTTAATTTACGATATTTTGCCTAGCGAATACATGAAAGTATGTGACCAAATCTATTATTTCGGCGATATAAGTGGAAGTCCGCCATATATAACAAACGAAAAATACAATCCAAAATCTCAAAGTCTTTCCGAAAAGATTATGAGTACGGTATACCATCGAAAAATGAAGTATTGAAAACTTTAGAAGAACATGCGGGGAGTATAGATGAGATAATTTCTAAATACTCGAATTTATTAGAGCCTGATATTGTTTTACCACTTATTACTCTTAACGAAAAAATAGAAAACACTACAAGATTTAGAAATGATCCCAAAGAACTAGAAGACACCTTTGTAAAAATTCGTATTGTGAGGAACTTAAGTCACGAATTGCTTTCGTTTGTTGAAACATGTCAACAGATTCGACAAGAACTATTTAATAAGGCTGATCGAGTAGAACCGTTATTGTCTGTTTTCCAAAAGCTTGTTAATAAAGATGAATCTAATAAAGATTATGAATTACTAAGAAAACTAGAAAGTGAGTCTTCCGATCATGTTCAGAATAAACAGACAACAACAGAAAGCATATCTTAAAAGCGGCTAACAAAGCGTCCCGATAGTGCTGGGATGATATGCACCTGACCTCTTCTGTCCTTCCCCCTATGGGGGCGCGGCGGACATCTTCCCCTACAGGGGAGACTCAACTTTTGGCTGGACGGCTTGGCTGAGGTCCACGCACCGAGGGCGGGTATCCTCTATCGGGGACGACCCCCTACGAGGGCTTTGTCGCAAGTCTGTTAGCTGGCAACGCCAAAGAGCAAATGCAAAACCATTTTGATTCGCAAGTTTTGTTTTTGTGATTCGCTCGAAAATTCAAAACCTTTTTATTTGAAAGATTGTGCCGTTTTTTGCAAAGCAGGTGAGGAAAATGCCTAAAAAACATTGGGAAGTTGTAGAAATCATTTGCGGGGTTGCACTTCCTGAAATATTATGTGGTTTACTAATAGCCCAAGGAATTCCAGCAATTACCTCCAGAGGAGGATATGGGAGAGCAAAAGGCATCCATTATGGTCCTGCGGGTGAAACAGAAATTTTAGTACCATCTGATTACGTGCTTCAAGCACATGAAGTACTTGATCTATATTATGCTGGTGCTTTTGAGGCAGCGAGTGAACCTGATGATTCACAGTAATCTTTCCAAAATTTACGTACTGATTTGTTTGACAAAGTCTTTTTTTCTGTAAGCGTTTTGGCAAGTCACAGTTTTTTGTTCTTGCGAAAGAGTAAAGTTTGTGCAATAATCTTTTCAGTTTTATGGCGGCGGACATCTTCCCCAAAAGGGAAAGCCTCAGCATTTGGTTGGCGTGGCTGAGGTCCGCGGGCTGGGGCGGGTATCCCACTCGCTCCGCTCGGGGACGACCCTCTACGAGGGCTTTGTCGCAAACCGTTAGCCCGCCCGTAGAAAATAAATTCAGGCATCGTGTTCGTAGTTGATTTATGACATCTTTGAAGATTGTTCTGTTCATTCAAATAAATGGATAAGTTCTTTGGAATTCTTCTAGTAGTTATCGGAACGTTCATTGCTTTTCGTTCTTTTTGGTTACGGACTAATGGAACCTCCACATTAGGTAAGGTAATATCCGTAACTGTTGGCAGAGGGCGTCATTTATCAATAAGTTTCAAAACAAATAACAAAAAAACATTTATTTTTTCAAGCGGAATTCTTTCCCTTTTTACATATTATGAGGTTGGCGACTCAATACCCGTTCTTTATAATCCTGCAAACCCAGCCACCGTTGTAATAAATAATTTTGACGCTATGTGGTTACTACCTTCCATACTGTTAGGTTCAGGTTTTTTGATTTTATTTACGTCCATTCGATAATTCAATTTATCTAAATGTTATCAAGGAGTTCTTCCGTATGATAAAACTGATAAAATTTTATGTAATCATAAGCAAAGTCGCGGGCTAACACAGCGTCCCGATAGTGCTGGGATGATATGCACCCCGTCTCCGCTGCGCTACGCGGGGCGAACTGCCTGACCCTCGGACGAACGCCGAGGACAGGCGCTGGGGACTGCCGCCCTTGAGGGCAGCGTGCGCACACTTCAAGTAGTTTCCTATGCCTTAGCCTTTTTCCCTGGACTATCGTCCAAGACAGGCTGGTTGGACGGATGAGCCAAGTCCCTGCCCCAGCGCCGTGCTTCGCGATCCCACTCGCTCCGCTCGGGGACGACCCTCTACGAGGGCTTTGGCGCAAACCGTTGGGCTGTATCTTCCGTAATCATTTTGGTGTAAAAACATGAGCAAACTATCGTCTAATCCCATAACACAATCCGACATAAAAAAATATCTCAGCAGCTACTCCGATTTTAGTTTTGAGCTTCAGGTACTTAAGAAGTTTGCGGACATGGGCTTTATGTGTTCGCATGGGGGAACATATGAGGATCCTGTGACGGGCAAAAGCCGAGAATACGATATTAGAGCTTTGCTTCAAACAGACTTTATCAGAGTCCACTTAAGTGTTGAGTGCAAAAACCTTCGTGAAAACTTCCCGTTAGTTGTTCATTGTTTGGAACGGAAAGACAATGAAAGCTACAATGAGTTGATTCACACTTTTCAGCCCAAAACGCCCACACAACAAGTCGGTCCAATTTCCCTTCCAGTGCCATCTGCCTTTATAGAAACTTCTCAAAGTATAAGGATTAGGCAATTTAGCCTTTATCCTGAGAAGCAATTTGTAGCAAAATCAGCAGATCAAGTTGGAAAACGTCATGACAATGGAGAAATCACTTCCACCGATGGAGAAGTGTTCGACAAAATAAGCCAGGCTATTAACTCGTCTTTAGATCTAATTACTGAAGCCCATTATTTAGACACAGATGTTTTCCCAACTTACTATACGCTTGTATGCCCAGTTTTAGTTATTCCTGATTCATCTCTTTGGCAAGTAAAATACTCTGATGATGGAGGACAAATAGGAGAGCCAGAACAGATAAATCATGTTTCATACTATATTGGCAAAGAATGGACAGTTGGCGATAAACTTAATTCACTCAGTTACACAATATCGCATCTAGAAATCATTACATACTCAGAGATACAAAACTTTGTTGAAAAATATCTCGGCAAACGGATAACCTTTTATTCTGAAATTATAAGTAGTCGCCGTAAGTTCTGGTAGTAAATACAGCCCAACAAAGCGTCCCGATAGTGCCGGGATGATATGTGCCTGACCTCTTCTGTCCTATCGGACATCTTCCCCAAAAGGGAAAGCCTCAGCATTTGGTTGGCGTGGCTGAGGTCCCTGCCTCAGCGCAGGTAGCGCAAGCCGTTGGGCAGTTCGTTTCTGAGGGCATTGTTGATTCATGAATAAAAATCCTTCTTTCATATTCAAGTATGTGCTGATGTTTTGTTTTCTTTTATCTGCCTGCGCGCCTGCTACACCATTAGGTAATGAATTGGGTACAGCAACCGTCACGCCGAGATTGACAGATACAGCCCAGCCCACATTTACAAAAACTGCCACACCAATTCCTCCCCAAATCCCTGATAAATATGAATTTCCGACTTGGGTCTCAGATCCTAATAACCAAGTCTTCGCAATGGTTACTGACGTTCTAAAAGATAGCAACCAGCTAACTTTCATCAACGCCAATACGCATGAGAAGTATGTTATTAATGTTCCAAGCACCGATATCTCGCATTACTTTTGGACACCAGAAGGTAAAAGTTTAGGTTTCATCAAATCTAATTTTGCGAGTGTTTACTTGGTCGATCTGGCAACCGGAAAAGTTAGCGAGTCCAATATTCCAGAGTCTTTTACACAGTGCATTGATGAGCGTCAGAGAGAAAAGTTTCCTATTCTCAGGTACTTTAGTGTGGAAAGTTCATCTCCATCCGACACGTCTTTCTTTTGCCCACCACCTGTATTTAATTTTTCTCAAGAAGAGAAAGATGGAAAACACATCACGTTCCTGGAAAATCCTACTACTGGTCAGAAAGTTCAGCTTTCCAGTAACAATGGCAGCGACATAAGTTACAGATATGAGCTTTCACCATCTTTCGATAAAATAGCAATCTTGCAGGGTTCTTCTCCTGATCCAGATTTGATCCATCCTATGGGAACAAGTATTTCAATTTACAGCTTGCCTGAGGGAAAATTAGTCTCCACATTCGATGGCAAGTTTTGTTCGATGAAATGGTCCCCTGATGGAGATAAACTCTTAACTACCCAATCAGATGAAAATGCATGTAACAGCAATTCAGTTCCCGTAATTCTTTACCCATCCAGCGGTCGTTCTCAACGCATAACTGCAATTGAAAATGCCCAACATTCCAAGTATTCAATATCAACCTTTAATTGGTCACAAGACAGCAATTTTCTTTACTATACCTATGTAAATCCAGATAGAAGTGACGTTTGTCGTTATGATTTAAAAAAGGATGATATATTTTGTCCGACAAGTAGCTTCAATGAGTTGAATGAGCGTAATGTTGAATATTACAAGTTTTCACCTGATGAAAAATTCTTGACGGTCTTATATGGTGACTCTTGTGCAGGTTGTGACTACTGGGGTGATCCATCGAGCGTTCTTATGAATATTGATGGCAGTGACATGCTTTTTCTTGGAAAGGAAATCTACCGGAGCGAAGTGAATTCGCCATACCCATACAATACTTTAGTGTGGCGTCCTCTTCCAAACCGGTGAAGGTCGTAGTGTCAAAAACTGCCCAACAAAGCACCGCTTCCCTTCTTCAGAAACTGTGACCTTTCCAAGTCTGCTTTTGTGGGAGAATTGCTGTTAAAGGAGCAAATACGCTCTCATGAACCGATCTGTTATAACGTCCATACTCACAATGCTTGGAAAAGCCATCTTGATCACGGTCATGGTTGGGATTGTGATCGGGATCATTGGCAGGTTGTACAAGTGGAATACATCGATTGCCTACAGCAACGCTTTCTTCATTGCCGGTTGTCTGGCGATCATCGCTGGCGCATCGTCACGCCTAGGAGCAGGCGAAGATTGGAAGACATTCCAGTTATTCTCAGCCGAAAGTTTCCGCCATATGAGCAGCGGCGAACGGGCAAAATTTATTGTTGATACAAGCAGCCCGATCCATTTGGTTATATTGGGGGGTACGAGTGGCGTCTTATTGATCCTCATCTCCTGGCTTATATTGAAACTATTCCAGTAAAAGTTGAAGCTGGCCGCCGCTCCAGAACTCTCAACGCATCGTTTGAAACTAAAAGGGACAAGGGGGGTCTGAAAACAGTTAGTGTCTACACGAAAAACAGGTCAAAAAGAGGGAAAAAAGCCTTCAAACACCTCCCCGCAGGCAGAGCAGGCGGGGTTTAAAAAACATTTAGAAGTCTTTTAAAAGACTTCTAAATGTTTTCCTCAACACTTCTAAATGTCTTTCCGGGATGGTCGAGAGCCTTCCCGGTCGGGGTTTGAGGCGTTCACTCGCTGCCCAGCCCCGCCGAGAGGGAATCTCAAGCCCGTCTGCCATATCCCACCCGACAGCCCAACGAGTCAGGCGAAACTCGCCCTTAAAAAGGAAACAGCCTCAAACGCTTCGGTTCGAGGCTGAGTTTGCCAGCTTACGGGAGTCGTTTAGCCACCCCTCGCGCCCGCTGCGCGGAGCCCCTCCAGCCGGTCTTCATCGATGCCGTGCAGGCGGATCTCCAGCAACTGGGAGAGCGTCAGGTGTTCGCCCAGCTTCGCGCGCATTTCACGAATAAAGCGCGGCGTGACACGGTGGATCTGCAATTCGACAATATCTTCGATCTCCATGTTTTTGAAGCCCATTTCGCTTAGTTCGCGAATGAATTTTGCTGTCACATTGTGAATGCGCAGTTCGACGATTTCGTCCACATCCAAATCTCTCAAGCCGGCTTCCCTGATCTCTGCGAGGAAACGACCCGTCACGCCCTGATTGCTAAGTTCGACGATCTCGTCCACGTCCAAATCTTTGAAGCCGAAGTCGCGCAGCGATTTGACAAAGTCGGCGGAAATGCCGTGGTTGCTGAGTTCCACCAGTTCGTCTACATCCAAATCCTTCAAGCCGAGTTCACGCATCTCTGCCACGAATTGCGGCGAAACGCCTTGCGTGCCAAGCTCGACCAATTCGTCAATATCTAGATCTTTCAAGCCAAGTTCGCGCATCTCTGCTACGAAGCGCGGCGAAACCCCATTGCTGCCAAGCTCGACCAATTCGTCAATCTTCAGATCCTTCAAGCCGAGGCTGCGCATCTCTGCCACAAAGCGCGGGGAAACCCCGTGATTGCTGAGTTCAATGAGATCGTCTATTCCGAGATCGTTGAAGCCGAGTCCGCGAAACTCAGCGATAAATTTTGGCGAGACGCCGTGATTGCTCAATTCGATCAGGTCGTCCACTTCCAAATCCTTGAAGCCAAGTCCGCGCAGTTCGCGCACATATCGCGGCGAAACATCATGAATGCGTAGCTGAATCCACTCGCCCAATCCGCTGGGCGTAACGCCCAATGCCGTCATTTCACGGACGTAGTCAGCAGTCAGATTATGTCCTTTTAATTCCTGCAAGTCGCTCACTGTGACGTGATCGATCCCCGCATCCTTCAACGCTGAGAGTAATTCCTGGGCGCGAGCCAGGCGCGGGCTGACGGCATCCATGTCCTCCCCTCCCAGACCCGCAAGCGCAGATAAAGAGGACAAGGAGGAGAGAGCAGATAAAGACGAAAGGCGAGATAAATGTGATAGACCGGGCACCAGCTTGTGCGAGGCAGAGGCGCTGTGTCCGGCGTGCTGACCGGCCGTCTCTTCGGGCGCTTCTTCCATCGCTTTGAAGAGTTGTTCGGCTTCGTCGGCAGTGATCTTGCCCTCGGCAAGCATATCCAAGACCATTAAGCGTTCCTTTTGACCGTTCATCCTTTATCTCCTTTTATTTGCGAGAGTAGTTTGGTGGCTTCCTGCACATTGATCTCTCCGCGGCTGAGGCGTGCCAAAATCTCCTGGCGCCGGCTGGAAATGTCATCTTCTTTGGCTGCTTCGATGCCCATTTCAGTGATGACTTCGTCGAGGCGGCGGCGGATGGCCCAATAAGATTCACCGGTTTCGCGCTCCATTTCCTTGACGTTTCCGCGATTACGCACGAAGGTTTCGAGGAATTTCAGGCTCTCAGGTGCAAGGCGGAAGAAGGGCGAAAGCTCGAACTTGCCGACCACACCCGTACCACAAGAGGTGCAGGTGAGCTGGGTAACCGCCAGCGGAGATGAACAACTCGGGCAAGATTGGGGAATCAGTGGCATGTTGGCTCCAATGAAGACATGTTACTAAATATTTTTTGTTTTGTCAATATTTTTTGCGATAAGCAAAATATTTTGATTTCCCCGAAACATTTTTGAAAACGACTGCCTATACGAAAAAGGACAGCCTTAGAGCTGCCTTTTCAGGTCAAAAGAGAGCATATTAAGCTTCGCCTTCGCAATCGATGAGGGTATCTGAGTCGGGTCCGCCAATGCACACGTCGTTTCCGTCACCGCCAGTGATGACGTCCATTCCCCCACCGCCAAGGATGCAATCATCCCCGCCCAACCCGTCGATCGTGTCCGCGCCGGAGCCGGCAATGATCAGGTCGTTTCCCTCCGTCCCGGTCAATGTACCAGAGCCGGTGACGAGATTGGTCAGCCACAAGGCCGAGCACGCCGATGGCTTAAGATGGTTGATGTTGAACGAGATCGGCTGATCTTCCATCCGTGTTGGCGGCACTGTATTCGTAGCCGCAATCGCCGTCATGGACGTTACAACGATCAGCGCGATCAAAAGAAAGGTCAAAAAACGAAACGTAACAGGCATGGTCAGATCTTTATCTTTCGAAGGAAGACGGTATCCTGCGGCGGCATCTCGAACTCGATCATGCCAGTATCGATGACATACTGCGCCTCTTCCTCCACTGGAGCAGGTCTGGGGCGTGGAGTCTCCCTCACACTGACAGGGACTCTCACCGTCGCCTCCGCAACTTCCCGCTGGATGGGAGGCGCATAATCCACGTGGTTCTCGATCACCAACGGCGTCTCATCCACAACAACTGGTGTAGATGGCGGGACCGATTCCACAACCGGTCTTGCAGGCATTGCAGACTGAACTTCCACCTGTTCCTCTTCCGTTACGCCTTTTCTACCAGTTGTGAGCACATATCTATACGTCGTCCCGTGGACTTGTACAAAATAAAAATGCAAAAAGTTCTTCGGCATGTGCAAGATCATCGTGCCATGACGTTCCGCCAACCGCGCCAGATCATCCAATGAAGCTACATCGATCAGCGTAGACGAAGGCGCGAGATTCTGTTCGTACACATCCACCAGCATGGAGCCATACTTCAAGCGGGTCAACGCTTCTTCGCTCTGGCTGGCGGCACGATACAAGTTCATCCCCAGCGCAGAGAGTACCAAGCCGGAAAGCGCAAAGCCGGTCAAAGAGATCAGACGCAAGACCCAAATGGGAATTGCAAAATTCAAAACAGAAAGGGTGTTCATTTCCGATTCCGAACTGCCTGCCAACCCCGGCTGCGAGAAACGCAGTGGATCAGCCTGTGAGTCGACATCCAGATAAAAGTGGACTTTATCGTACTTGAACGTCAGCGCCTGCGAAAACGTATCGTTGATCGGGTTGCCTTCCGCGCTGGCAATGAACGAGACATCGTTGACGATTTCCAGGGTGTAAGCGGTCTGCTTCAAGCCGGTTTCCACTTCCACCAAATTCACAATCGCCTCGACCTGACACAAGTCCAGGGTTGCCATCGTATAGTAGGAATTTCCCGCAACACCCGCATCAGCATTTAGTGGAATCGTACGCTGCCAGCCGCTTTGCAGGTCCATGATGCGCGCGTACATCTTATGGGA
>JAHDWC010000171.1 GCA_023382575.1 Anaerolineales bacterium | reverse complement strand
CAAAGCAGAAGCCGAAGTGGATATTGTGTTATGGGACGGCGGCAACAACGACTTCCCCTTCTATGTGCCCGATTTCCAGATCGTAGTCGCTGACCCGCATCGGCCCGGACACGAATCGACATACTATCCCGGCGAGACCAACGTTCGCATGGCAGATGTGTTCGTGCTCAACAAAGTGGATACCGCTGATGCAGAAGCGATCATCAAAGTCCGCGAAGCGCTTCGTAAGATGAATCCAGGTGCTGTTCAAATCGAAGGTGCTTCTCCTCTCTTCGTAGATGACCCCGATGCGATTCAAGGCAAGCGTGTTTTGGTCGTGGAAGATGGTCCCACATTGACTCACGGTGAAATGGCGTATGGCGCCGGCTATGTGGCGGCTCGCCGCTTCGGCGCGAAAGAGATCGTGGATCCGCGTCCGTTTGCAGTTGGTTCGATTGCCAAGACCTATGAAAAATATCCCACCACAGGCGCAATTTTGCCTGCAATGGGCTATGGTGACAAACAGACCAAGGAACTCGAAGAGACCATCAACAAGTCGGATGTGGACCTGGTCGTGATCGGTACGCCGATTGATCTGAGCCGTGTCATCAAGATCAACAAGCCCACGCAGCGCGTCCGCTATGAATTGCAGGAGATCGGTCAGCCGACTCTCAAAGATGTGTTGATGAAGAAATTCGGTAAGAAATAGAGACCAAACATCGGCTTGTCGTAGGGCAAGCCGATGTTTTATTCCACTGACAGAACTCGCATCAACACCTTCCGTCTATGCGGGCGAGCGCGATGCTCGAAGACATAGATTCCCTGCCAGGTACCAAGTGATAGATCACCGTTATCCACAGGGATGGTGAGACTGGTATCCGTCAACATCGAGCGGATGTGGGAGGTCGCATCGTCGGGACCTTCCAGATCGTGCGTGTACCAACTCTCCCGTTCGGGGACGAGGCGCTCCATGAACGTTTCCAAGTCAGCGCGGGCGGTTGGGTCCCAGTTCTCGCTGATGACCAGAGACGCGCTGGTATGCTGAAGGAATAAAAAGCACATGCCTTCGCGCACGTTCCATTCATTCAACTGCGCGCGGATGGATGAGGTAATATCATGCAATCCTTTGCCAGAGGTGGATATTTCAAGATTCGTTTTATGCCAGTTCATGTCTGTGAGATTATAGCAGTCTCGGAAGGGTAATCGCTCTTCCTGTAAAACCATTTTGACCCTTTCGGGTTTTATCCCAATAGAAAAGGAACCTTTATTACATGACTACACTTGCTCCTACACTGTCCACACGTTACTTCCCAACGACCTCAGCCTGGCTGCGCGATCTGCTCCTCGTTCTGAGCGGATCCTGGTTGGTGGCGCTTCTGGCCCAAATTGAAATTCCGCTCATGCCTGTGCCCATCACAGGACAAACTTTTGCTGTTCTGCTCGTGGGCGCATTGCTCGGCTCCAAACGTGGAGCGGCGGCAATGATCGCTTACATTGCTCAAGGCGCCATGGGGTTGCCCTTCTTTGCGGGCGGCGGCAACGGTCTTGCCACGTTGACCGGCACCACGGCTGGCTATCTGGTTGGATTTATCGGGGCGGCTTATGCTGTGGGCTGGCTGGCAGAACGCGGGTTGGAACGAAGCGCGCGCACATCCATTTTGCCGTTCCTAGTTGGCACGGTCATCATTTATGCCTGCGGCGTTACGTGGCTATCCATCGTGTTGGGAAGTTTTAGCCAGGCGATTCAATTCGGTTTGTTGCCGTTTTGGGTTGGGGACTTGATCAAGATGGTGTTGGCGGCGTTGGTTCTGCCAATGGCTTGGAAGTTCGTCAAATAGAATTTTCCGCATCCGCCCCAGCGACGACCATACGGTCGCGTCCAGCCTCTTTTGCGGCGTACAAGGCTTCATCGGCGAGGCGGATCAAATCAGCAGTGCTTTCCATTCCCGGTTGCCAACTCGCGATTCCCGCGCTGATGGTGACCGGGAAATTTCCTTTTTCAGCAACGAAATGTCCCATCGATTTCAATTTATGATGAATGCGTCGGAGGACTGTGGCAGTTTCGCGGGCATTACTGTTCGGGAGCAGGATAGTGAACTCGTCGCCGCCATACCGCGCGAGAATATCGGACTCACGCAGGTGACTGTGTACGATCCGCGCCACGTACTTCAAAACCTCATCCCCCACTTGATGACCATGTGTGTCATTGATGCGTTTCAACCAATCCACATCGAACATGACGATGGATAGCGAGCGTTGGTAACGGCGAGACGCTGCAAACTCGTACTCGAGCAATTCAAAAAAATAGCGACGGTTGAACATACTCGTCAGGCTATCGGTGCGAGAGGCAATCTGTTCGCGTTCAAAAGCATGTTGAAGGGTGCGGTTAATATCCTGCATCGACTCTTGGGCACGGCGGAGTTGCTCTTCGGTGCGTTTCCGCTCGGTAATATCATGGTTGATCGTGACGCTGCCAGTGATATTGCCGCGTTCATCTTCCAACAAGGCGACGGAGGAATCCACCCAGATCTCTCTGCCATCACGGTGGAATTGTCTTAATTCGCCGCGCCAGCGCTTCTCCGTTTCCAGAGTCTGACGCGCCTCTTTTTGGCTGTTATTTTGAAATTCGGTCCGGCAGACTTCATCGAGCGAACGCCCAAGGACTTCCACTTCCCGCCAGCCGTAGAGCATCTCGGCGGCTTTGTTCCATTGTGTGATACATAACTCGGGATCCGTGGAGATTACCGCGCTGGAGATGCGACTGACTACGAGTGCCAAATATTTTAGTTTTTCTTCTTCTTTTTTTCGTTCCGTAATATCGCGAACAATCCCCAACAGGCGTCCATCCGCCAACATTCTGCCGCCGATCTCCACAAAGACAAGCTCCCCATTTTTGCGCCGCATGTGACGTTCCGTCAGCAGGCTTTTTCCCTGACGCAATTCCTCGAAGCGTGGCGGCTCGGATGGGTCTGCCACCATCAAATCTCTCACTGAAAGGTTGAGGATTTCTTCGCGAGTGTATCCCAGCAGTTCACAGCCCGCGTGATTGACATCGATATAGTTACCGTTTGAATCGGCAACGAATATCCCATCGGATGCTTGATCCATGACGGCGCGATAGCTATATTCGGTCGTGCGCAGAGCGGATTCGACGTATTTTGCCCCGGCAATGTCCCAGGCCAGATCAGCCAGCAGGTTAACCGCCCAGACATCATGGTCATCGTACTCGGTGGGTTTGTTTCCCACCCCAAAAATGGCGACAATATTTTCACCGCGCAGGATGGGGACCGTCAGAATACGGGACAAGACAGAATGACCAGCAGGCAATGTGCCCACACGCTTCAGTCCTTGATAATCATTGTAGACTACAGGTTTGCGCTTGCGTACACAGTCTGCCCAGATGCCCGCCTGTGCAAGCGGATAGTGCAGCAACTTCCCCTCGGCGGTACACATATTTTTCAACGTGTTGGTGGACCAGGTTTGTAGTAAAAGCGTCTTCTGGTCAGCTTCCATGAAATGGAAGAAGCCGATGTTACTGCCGGTCAACGCTTCGGCTTCGTCGAGAGTTTTTTGCAGAATATCATCGAGTGAGTGTGAATGAGCGAATTCACTAATTCGCAGACGCGCTTCGAGGGTAAGCGTTTCCAGAGTCTGTCCGCCCCTAAAGATGACGGTCACAAGTTGGGCATCGCTGCGGTTGTATTCCAAGTCAGTTGCGGAGAGTCTGGCGCCAACCCAATATCCATCCTTGTGGCGGAGCTGCTGCAGGGTGGCATCCGCTTTGTTTTTTTGATCTCCCTTTAGGTTCGTCAGAAGCGCGGGGATTTCGTCCAATGAAAAAATATCCCCTAGTTTCATCTGTAAAAATTCAGAACGTTTGTACCCGGTACCATCCAAAAAACTTTGATTCACGTCGAGAAATGCAAGCGTCTTTGAATCGTGAACCCACATTGGGATGGGATTCCGCGCGAACAAGACGTGGAAATCCATAATCCTTCCTTCCAACCTGCCTCCCTAAGAACCGTTCATGAGGATTTTCCTCTTAGTTCAATCATACGTTTCATGACCACGTGAGTCAAGGATTAAATGACTTTCAGAGTTGTCGATTCGAGGCGCGCATCGGTTTTCGATTTGGGAGCGTTTATAATATGAGGATGTTCATAGACCAGGTAAATATTCATGTTAAATCAGGTAAAGGCGGCGATGGGATGGTGCATTTTCGCCGTGAAAAGTTCGAGCCGCGCGGCGGACCCGATGGAGGCGACGGCGGCAAGGGCGGCGACATTATCTTTGAAGTGAAAGCGACGTTGAATTCGCTTTCTCATTTTCGTCCCAAGCAATCGTTTGCGGCGGAGCCGGGCGTCAACGGCGGCGCTTCACAAATGACCGGGCGCAACGGCAAAGACCTTGTCGTCCATGTCCCGCCGGGTACGGTCATTTACGATGCAGAAACTGGCGCACTGCTTGGCGACTTGACCGACGCCGGTCAGCAGTTGATCATCTGCAAGGGCGGGCGCGGCGGGCGCGGCAATCAGCACTTCGCCACCTCGCGGAATCAAGCTCCGCGCATGGCGGAACGCGGCGAGCCGCATGAAGAAAAGATGCTGCGCCTCGAACTTAAACTGATAGCGGATATTGGCATCATAGGCTTGCCCAACGCTGGAAAATCGACCTTGCTCTCCGTGTTGACCAATGCCAAACCGAAGATTGGCGCGTATCCGTTCACCACACTTGAACCGCATCTCGGCGTCGCCAAACTTGACGATGACACTACCGTTGTGCTGGCCGACATTCCCGGTCTGATCGAAGGCGCACACGAAGGCGCTGGCTTGGGTCACGACTTCCTCCGTCACATTCAGCGGACGCGTGTGCTCATCCACATGATCGACGGTCAGTCCGAAGATCCGCTGGCTGATTTCAGTCAGATCAATACCGAATTGTCGCTGTTCGACACCAAACTCGGACAAAAACCACAGGTGGTGGTCATCAACAAGATCGACCAGCCCGATGTGCAGGAAAAACTTAAGGATATTCAATCCAGTTTCAAAAAGAAGAAAGTGGAGTTGCTCACCGCCTCTGCGATGGCGCGCGCCAACACACGCGAAATTCTGATCGCTGCATATAAATTGTTGCAGGAACTTCCGCCGGAAACGCTGGAAGAGGAAGCTTTGCCTGTTTACAAACCCGAAGTGGACCCGAACCAGTTTGACATCCACCGCGAAGATGGTGACAAGTGGCGCGTCACAGGTGTGGCCATCGAGCGCGCCGCCAAGATGACGTATTGGGAACATTACGGTTCGGTGCGCCGCTTCCAACGCCTGATGCAAAAACTCGGTGTGGACGAAGCGCTGCGAGAGGCTGGCGTTCAGGAAGGCGATACCGTTTTCGTCGGCGATTTTGAGCTGGAGTGGCAGGATTAAGGTCACATGGCGGAAAAGCCCAAACCCAAACCGAATCCCATCATCCTTGGGTTGACGGTCTTTGGTTGTTTGCTGATCCTGTTTTTTGGGTTGCGCGTCCTGCGGGCTGTGCACAAATTCAATGGTGTGCCCAAGCCCCCGCCTTTTGCTGCGGCGGAGGAGATCGAAACGGATGTGGATACCATCGAAGAATGGATGACCATCCCGTTCATCGCACGCACGTATGGAGTCCCACCTGATATTCTCATGGATGAATTAGAGATTCCCATGGAAGGGAATCACAAGAAAAGTTTGAAAGATTTGAATCAAGAATATTATCCTGGGGAGAGCGGATACGTCATCGCTACTGTGAAGGCGACCATCCTCGCGTATCACTCTCCACCTGTGCCGCCCACGCCCATTCCGCCAGCTACCCCCGTTCCGCCTGCGTCGCCTGTGCCACCTGCATCGCCCGTTCCGCCCGCATCGCCGGTACCGCCGAAGCCGTAAGTTATCATGTCTGATTTTCTTTTAACACAGGTCATCAATTATGGTGCGCCGCTGCTTTGGGTCGTGGTCTTTATCGGTGGATTGGGTATCCCACTTCCCTGTACGGTGTTGGTCATCGCGGCGGGAGCGTTTGCCCGGCAGGATATTTTGCCGTGGCACACCACGGCCCTCGTCAGCATTCTTAGCGTGGTCATCGGTGACAGTCTCAGCTATTCGTTCGGCTATTATGCCAGTCAACGTGTCATTGGGCGCTTTGGCGGGAGTCCGCGCTGGCTGGAAGCGGAACAAGCCTTTCAGAAATGGGGACCGCTGTCTATTTTCTTCTCGCGCTTCCTTGTCACCGCCATCGCTTTGCCGGTCAACCTGATCTCAGGGACAACGCGTTATCCTTTTCGCAAGTTCATCGTCTACGATGCGTTGGGCGAAATTGTGTGGATATTCGGTTATGGCGGGCTGGGATATTTGTTTGGCAGTCAGTGGGAAGTGGTCAGCGAATTTTTGAGCGATTTCGGCGGTTTGGTGCTGGGCGTGTTGTTATTCATCATCGGCGCAAAGCAGGCAATCCAGTGGTTCAAGCGACGTAACGCCGCCCTGCAACAGTCCACAGATTAACTTATTCTCCAACTTAAAAACAAACAAGGTGTCGAAACGACACCTTGTTTGTTTCATGCGATCTTAGTGATGGTGATGTCCATCTTCGTGGACATGTCCGTGGTCAAGTTCTTCGGCGGTGGGTTCACGCAGCGCAATCACCTTGACGTGAAAGTTCAAAACCGCACCAGCGAGCGGATGATTGAAATCGAGCTTGACGTTCTTGTCGTCAAATTCCGCCACATACGCAGCTTGATGATTTCCATCCTGATCGGTGACGTGCAGTTCCAAGCCTTCTTCCAACTGCATGTCGGCGGGGAATTCGCTGCGCGGCACTTCCATGAACGCCTCGTCATCGAACTCGCCGTAACCGTCTTCCGGCTGGACGGTGACTTCCTTGCTATCGCCGATCTTCATCCCCATCATTTCGTTTTCCAAACCGGGGATGATATTTCCATAACCGACCAAAAATTGCAAAGGACCCGCTTCATCGGAGGAATCGAGCACCTGCCCGTCCACCGTCAACTTGTAATCCATTGAAACGACCAACCCATCCTGCACTGTATCTTTTGCCATCTGATTTTCCTTTCGAATTTGGTTGCGCCGATTGTACCAGCGAATGATTGAGTCAACGATTGAAAGTCAACCAGCAGCCATTAGCATCTTATTAACACTCTTCCGGCAGTAAATCATAGTCCATCGACTATAATTTGCCTATGCGCTACGACTTATGCCTGCCCTGGTATTGGGAATACGATGATGCCTTCGTCAACATGGTGGAACGCGCCTGCATTGAAGAGGGAATTTCGTTATGGCAAATTAGACCTGACAATTTGCTCGAATCCATCACGGCGCTGTATAAAGGTGTAACAACTTTTAAGACCCTGCTCCACCGTGGACAAGGTGAACCCATCTTCGACCCCATTCCTCGTTGGGCACAGGAGTTTGGCGCAAGGCGCATCAACCCGGCGGAAGTGTCCGCATGGTCAGAAGACAAAGCCACGATGCATCTCGAACTTATCACAGCGGGGTTAAACACGCCTCATACAATTCTATTGCCACCATTTTTAGAGCAACCCGTCATCCCACAAATTGACCTGTCGCCACTCGGTGAAAATTTTGTCATCAAGCCATCTAATGGCGGAGGCGGCGAAGGCGTCATCCTCGGCATGAACACCGTCGAACAGATCCTGCACGCGCGCATGGAATTCCCTGAGCAGAAATATTTGATCCAAGCTCATGTCACGCCGCAGATCATCGAAGATACACCTGCATGGTTCCGCGTTTTCTACGCCAATGGAGAAACCCACCCCTGCTGGTGGAATCCTGAAACGCACATCTACGCACAGGTCACAGCGGAAGATGAGACTCAATGGGGGCTGAGCAGGCTAAGGGAAATGACGAAGCGCATCGCTTCCATCTGCAAGTTGGATTGGTTCACTACGGAGATCGCTCTCGCTGACGATTTCATCGTCGTTGATTACGTCAACGATGAGATTGATACGCGCGTGCAAAGCCAGGCAATGGACGGCGTGCCGGATGAAGTGATGGAATGTGTGGCGAGACAGTTGGTCAAAATTGCGAAAGAAAATGTATGAAGAGCGTGACCCTAGATCAGACCTGACACTTCGGGCAGAAGTAACAAGCGCCGCCAAGATACTGCATCTTTTGAATCTTCGTGCCACACTCTGGGCAGGGTTTTCCCGCCGCTTTGCTATCCATCAAACGGACATAACCGCCGGGTTTCCCAAATAGGTCAACTTCGTCGTTGCGCCCGCCCTGGTCAATGATCTCGCGAACAGTATCGACGATGGAATCATATAGATCGTGGCGCTGACCCGTGCTCAGGTCTGACAGCGCCCGCCGCGGCAGGAGATGAGCGCGAAAGAGGATATCCTGCGCACTGGCATTACCCAACCCGGGAATCAACTGATCTTGCGTGAGCAGACCTTTCGTACTGCGCTTTTCCCCTTTGAGCAGGTCGTCGATCAAGGCTGAAAAATATTTGAACGTGAAGGCTTTCTCAACAGGTGTGACGCGCATACCTTTGATATATTGCCGTTCCTGTTCCTTCCCAGCTTCGAACAGTTCCATTGCGCCCCACATTTGCGTAGTGATCGTCGACGAAGATCCATCTTCGAATTCGATCCACAAATGATATTTTTCCGGGAGTTCAGAATCCGCCGGATGATACAGGATTTTTCCGCCGCATTCCCCCAGCACAAGATTGTATCCAGGCTCGCATGGGACGATCAACCAGCGTCCCTGCACCCACGCCTTGCCAATGACTTTGCCGCGAGTCAATTTTGTGAATTCTTCATGCTTGCGGTTGTACCAGACGAATTTATGGGGTGAGTTGCCGAGATTCCCCTTTTTGACGGTTTTCCCCACCAACGTTTTGTTGATCTGTCTTGCCAGAATGGTGTATTCAGGTAGTTCAAACATGATGCCCTCCAGGTCATTAGTAGAACACTTGTACTATATTACACAATCACCGCAGCGTCAATATCCAGAGGGTTGGCTAGAATTAGGAAATCATTATCCGCAACTTTTCCATGCAAAGTACGCTATACTTTCATATCTTTTTTAACTTCCCAGAGGAGGTTTTATGTCATCTATTCTCGAAGTCCACAATCTAGCCAAAAACTACGGTGACTTCACTGCCGTCAAAGGAATTTCTTTTACTATTAAAGACGGTGAAATTTTCAGCCTGCTCGGTCCGAATGGCGCAGGCAAAACCACCACCATTTCCATGTTGTCCACGCTTTACTCCCCCACCTCGGGCGATGCGACCATTGCAGGACATTCGGTCAGCAAGGAACCCATGGCAGTGCGCACTGCCATCCGAATGGTACCGCAG
>JAHDWC010000170.1 GCA_023382575.1 Anaerolineales bacterium | reverse complement strand
TCCATCGCAGCGTGATGGATGCGGCGGGTATGGAGCCAGACCGCGAAGTGCCTGAAACCAGCGCATCTGCCCGGCAGGAGCCGCCTCCGCCGACTTCTTCAGATGATGCCAACCGCCTCTCGGTCTTCAAAGATTTCATCGACAAACTCGACATCGACAAACCCGATAAAGATAAACCCGACGCACCCGCAACCTAAGCCTGACCCAATGACCGAAACATTTCCTTTTGAAGAATCGACCGCCCCCGCCAGCCCAGGTGTACCGCACAGCCGAGAAGCCGAAGAAGCCGTTGTAGGGGCGGTTTTGATTAACCCCGAAGTCTATTATGACATTGCCCAATTTTTAACGGCTGATGATTTTTATATTCATCGTAACCGTTGGATTTGGGAAGCGTTCATTCGCCTGCACGAATCTCGTACTCCGGTAGACCTCCTGACCCTCTCTGAAGATTTGGAGCGTAATGGTCAGTTGGCAGAGATTGGCGGTTCCGCCTACTTAACCTCGCTCATTAACCAAGTCCCAACTTCGCTCAACGCTGAGGCGTATGGTCACATCGTTGAAGAGAATTCTCTGCGCCGCAGAATGATTCAAGCGGCGAATCAGATCGCATCACTGGCATACAAAGGTGACACGATCGACAACGTGATGGGGGAGGCAGAGAAAGCCGTTTTTGGAGTCAGCGAGCGACGCACCAAGCATGACGTCGAACCGATCCGTGCGGTGCTTTCGGAATACTACGATCAGGTTGCTGAACTTGCCCGCCTCGGCGCGGACTTTCACGGCGTGCCGACTGGCTTCATCGATCTCGATAAACTTCTGCGTGGATTGCATCCTTCCGACCTCATTATTGTGGCGGGACGTCCAGGACAAGGTAAGACCGGCTTTTTGCTTTCCATCGCCAAGAATGCCGGGCTGATGTACAAAAAACGTGTCGCCATCTTTTCATTGGAAATGTCCAATGAACAAGTGGTGCAGCGCCTCATCGCTCAGGAGACGGGCATCTCGTCCCAGAATTTGTCTACGGGGAAGCTGGCAGAAGACCAATGGCAGTTGTTCAATCATGCCATTGAAGTGTTCGGCAGCACGCAGGTCTTTTTGGATGATACGCCGGCGCTGACGCCGCTGCAACTCCGCACCAAGTGCCGCCGCCTCCACATGGAATACGGCTTGGACCTTGTCATCATTGACTACCTCCAGCTGATGACGGGTGACAATCGCAACGACAACCGCGTGCAGGAAGTTTCTCAAATTTCTCGTAATCTCAAAGTGCTGGCGCGTGAATTGAATGTGCCGGTGTTGACCGCTGCGCAGTTGAGCCGCGCCGTTGAACAACGCACCGACAAACGTCCTATTCTTTCAGATTTGCGCGAATCTGGTTCGTTGGAACAGGATGCCGACATTGTCATGTTCATCTACCGCCCCGATGATTATGAGAAGGATGGTGATAAGAGCAACATCACCAAGATCTCGGTGGCGAAACATCGTAATGGACCCACCGGCGAAATTGACCTGATCTTCCGTGGCGACTTGACCCGCTTCGATAATGCTGCGACGAAGGTGTTTCGACCCAATGAGTAGGGGCAGGGTTACCCCACCCCTACGGAATAATGTATGACCCCATTCCCCGGCTTTACTTCCTCTGAAACGTTTACCCAAGTCCCTGATTCGTTTATTCGGATGATGAATGAGATCGAGGATGTTGCTGAGTTGAAGGTGACGTTGTATGCGATTTGGCGCATCGAACATATGGAAGGAAACTTCCGCGGGTTGAGCGAAGCTGACTTTGACGAAGCGGCTCTGGGGTTGAGTCTAAAGGAGATTCGACGCGGGCTGGGAAAAGCCGTTGAGAGGCAGACCCTGCTAAAGTCCGCTAATGAGGCGGGAGTCTTTTACTTCCTCAACTCGCCGCGCGGACGATTATCTGCTGATGCCTTCGTGAAGGGGCAAGTCAAACCATCATTAGGTTCGTACGTGCCGAATAAGTCGAACCTGTTTAAATTATATGAAGAGAACATCGGAGCGCTGACTCCTTTATTGGCTGATAGGTTGAAGGAAGCGGAACAGAACTATCCGAGCGCATGGTTCGAGGAAGCGATCGAGATTGCGGTGAGCCGCAACATCCGCAATTGGAAGTATATTGAGGCGATTCTGGCGCGCTGGAAGGAAAACGGAAAAGATGAAAGAAGAGATTCAGAAGACTCTGTCAAAGATGCAAAACGATACACCGAAGGCGAGTTCTCCGAGTTCCTCAAGCGAGATTAAAAGCGTGGCGAAGCCACTTGGCGACCCAAACTGCCCGCATTGTGGGGGGGTGGGCTATGTCCGCTATGATGTGCCAGTAGGGCATGAGAAATTCGGCAAACTTGAGACGTGTGTGTGCCGCGCTAAAGATGTGGCCGAGTCGGCGCGTGCGCGTCTTTTTGCGATGAGCAATCTGAATCGACTCAGTCATTTGACCTTTGAAAACTTTAGTCAGGGCGGCAACCCCAAAGCAAAATTTATCTCCGGGCAGGAACGCGAAAATTTACGTGCAGCTTTTGATGCCAGTGAAGAGTATGCCCGCAGCCCGCATGGCTGGCTCTTACTCGAAGGTGGTTATGGCTGTGGCAAGACGCATCTTGCGGCGGCGATTGCAAATTTTGCTGTCAACAATGGGATGGCGACGTTATTTATCACTGTGCCAGATTTGCTTGATTCATTGCGCTTCGCTTATGACGACCCCGAAACGACTTTCGAACAACGCTTCGATGATATACGCAATTCGGGCTTGTTGATTCTCGATGACTTCGGCACACAGAATGCCACTCCGTGGGCACAGGAAAAATTATTCCAGATCATTAACTTTCGTTACATCAATAAACTTCCAACGGTCATCACCACTAATTTGATGCTGGATGAGATCGAGGCGCGCATCCGCTCGCGATTGCAAGACGAGAGTTATGTCAAGCATCTTCGCATCCTCGCGCCAGATTATCGTCGCCCTGAAGAGACGAGTAATCCTGGCATTTCCATGCTCGCTTTGCCGGAAATGAAAGTGATGACTTTCAAGACTTTCCAGCCGCGCCATGATGAGGTCGGGACGGAAGCGGTCACCACCATCATGACCGAGAAGACTGATAAGTTCGGGAATAAGGTCAAAGACAAAGAGATCACACGCATCAAGGTTTCGAAGGAAGATGTCAAAACCTTGGACGAAGCCCATAATGCGGCGTTGGAGTTCGCTGAAAAACCTGAAGGTTGGCTGGTGTTCTTGGGACAATCGTTCAGCGGCAAGACGCATCTTGCCGCCGCCATCGGCAACTATCGCATCGGCTTAGGCGGACAAGCCTTACTCGTCGAAGTGACCGCCTTGCTTGATTACCTGCGTCAAACCTTCCGCCCCAGTTCTGATGTTTCATTTGACCGGCGCTTTCATGAGATCCGTACCACGCCATTGTTGATTCTGGATGACCTGAAGGAAAGCGGAGCAAGTTCCGCGTGGGCAGAGGACAAGTTGTATAGCGTTTTGAACTATCGTTACAATGCGCATCTCCCGACCGTGATCACATCCATGATGCGACCAGATACATTCGCATTGAGTTACCCAAACTTGTGGAACAAATTGCTCGACCCGACGAAGTGTCAGGTCTTGGTTATCAACATGCCGCCGTATCGCCGAATAGTAAAAGGGACAAGGTCCGCCACAAAAAAGAAATAGATTTCATCAGGCTCTGGGATACCCGGAGCCTGATTTTTTCTCTTGACAAGAAATAAAAAACCAATATACTAAGTGTAAAATGAACACTAAGTATATTGGTTTTGAATCCCCTGGTGTGACGGTGGACCTGGTCATCTTCACGGTCAACGAAGACCAACTCAAAGTCATGTTGGTGAGGCGTGCGGAATCCCCCTTTGACGGTTTCTGGTCGCTGCCCGGCGGATTCTTGAAAATTGGCGAGTCATTGGATGCCGCTGCGCATCGCGTGCTTTGCGAAAAATCCGGCGTTGACGATGTGTACATGGAGCAACTCTACACCTTCGGTGAGCCGAAGCGTGACCCGCGCTCGCGCGTCATCACAGTAGCATACATCGCGCTGATCCCCTGGCAACATCTTCCCCAACCTGAATCTACCAAAGTGACCGACCTCACCTGGCTGCCTGTTGATCATCTCCCAAAACTTGCTTTCGATCACAAAGAGATTATCAATTATGCCGTCTCTCGTTTGCGTGCCAAAGTCAGTTACAGCAACATCGTCTATGGGTTGATGCCCAAACAATTCCGTCTTTCTGAATTGCAAAGCATGTACGAATGTATCATCAACGACAAGCTCGATAAACGCAACTTTCGCAAACGCATGCTGGCGACCGGTCTGCTCAAAGAGACGGGCAAGAAAGACCATGCCGGGGCACATCGTCCTGCCATGTTGTATCAATTCAAATCAAAAGAGATCGTGTTCTTCTAGGAGAAAAGATGACACAGCTTCCCATCCCTGCCTTTTTTGACAAAACTCATGTAGGCGAAATTTGGAGGGTGGATTATGCCGCCCGCGCCGAAGATGCTCGCAAGTTCGCGCTTCAACACGACCTCAAGCCTGCCTCTGCTTCGACAGTGCGCATCTCCCTTTTGCTGATCGACGTGCAAAATACGTTCTGTATTCCCGGCTTCGAGCTGTTCGTCGGTGGGCGCAGCGGCAACGGCGCCGTGGAAGATAATATCCGCTTGTGTGAGTTTATCTATCGCAATCTTGGCAAGTTGACCCACATCATCGCCACGATGGATACGCACACATCCCAACAGATATTCCATCCCATCTTCTTTGTGGATGCGGAAGGAAATCATCCTGCCCCATACACCGACATCCACGCGGACGAATTGCAAGCTGGCAAGTGGACCTTCAACCCGGAGCTGGCTCCGCAATTTGAAATTGCGCCGGAATATGGTCAACAGATGATGATTCATTATGCTGAAGCGTTGCAGAAAAAGGGGAAATATGCACTCACCATCTGGCCCTATCATGCCATGTTGGGCGGAATTGGACATGCACTCGTTCCAGCTGTGGAGGAAGCCATCTTCTTCCATTCTCATGCCCGGACAGACCAACCGTATTTTGCCATCAAAGGTGATAAACCATTCACCGAAAATTACTCAGTAGTAGGTCCCGAAGTATTGACAGGTCCGATGGGCGAGGTGTTGGGTACACACGATACCCAGTTTATTCAGCATCTTCAAGAGGTGGATAAGCTTTACATCGCCGGGCAGGCGAAGAGTCACTGTGTGGCTTGGACGGTGCAAGACTTACTCGACGATATTCTGGCGACCGATCCCGAACTGGCAAAGAAGGTCTATCTGCTTGATGACTGTTAGTCCGCAGTGGTGGTGCCCGGTGTGGTGGATCATACCGAGGCGGCGAATGAGGCGTTTGCCAGATTTGCTCAGGCAGGAATGCATGTCGTCACATCCACTGATGAGATCGCATAACAATGTCTGTATTTGCTAAGCCTCAGTTGGTAGTCGTTTGGCGTGTTTATGAGCCGTGCAATCTTGCCTGTCACTTTTGTGGTTACAGCCGTGAGATCGTTCGCAAGAGAAACATTGCCAACCCGGAACATATCCTCGCATTTGGAAAAACACTATCAGATTTTCAACGCGAAACTGGTATAGAGGTGCTGGTCAGTTGGCTAGGCGGAGAACCATTGCTTTGGAAAGAATTGCCCAAACTTTCAGAGATATTTCGACAGGAATTGGGTATCAAGCTGGGTATCACAACCAATGGCACCCTGTTGGAGCGTGAAAATATCCGTACCATGTTGCGAAAAGACTATTCGCTGCTCACTGTAAGCCTTGATGGTTTTTCTGCTATTCATGATTTTCATCGCTGTGAAACTGGTTTGTATGAAAAGATAAAAAAATATATTGGTATCTTGTTGGATGAAATCGCCTGCACGGGGAGTTCGTTGAAATTGCGCATCAATACCATTCTGATGCGTGAGAATATTCATGATTTCGAATCCTTTTGTATGGAGGTTGCGAATTGGGGTGTTCAGGAATTGACCTTCAATCAACTTGGCGGAATAGATCGCCCGGAATTTTACCCAGACCATCGTTTGTTACCCAAGCAAGTAGAGCTATTTGCTACTGATTTTCCTCGAATTCAAATGGAGGCATATGCCAAAGGGTTAGCCATCTTTGGCGGGCAACCTTATCTTGAACGACTTATTGCTACGAGTCGAGATACCCCGATCCCAATTGAAGATTGCAACCCTGGTAGGAAATTTCTGTTCATAAATGAAGAGAATCTTGTCAGCCCGTGTAATTTCACAACAGATGGTTATGGTATTCCCCTCTCTACATTGAAAGATGTAGCTGCTTTGATAAATCTTGAGACTCGTTTTAAATATAAACAGAAATACGAACGAGCCATGCCATGTAATGATTGTCACAGTACCCAGATTTTTGAAAAGTTCAATCAATCACTTGAAATTGTTTGATTTCCCAAAGGATAAAAAGATATGTCCATTTTTGACGGTAAACGACTCACGAACGAAACATTCAAACTCGATATCGAACGCATGCGCCGCGGCTGGTATTCGGACAAATACTTCGAGAATATCAACCGCATGTTGACGGCATTGGCGAAGGAGGGATATACCTATTCAGGCAATCAACATAACTTACCTGCTGAGATGTCGCCGGAGCAGATCGCCGTGGGCGACATTGAAGTAGAGATGCAATGGTTCACGCGCCGCATGGGCAAGACGACAGTTGTCGGCGTGGATAAATCGCTGGCGATGCTCAAACATTGCACAGGTTATTTTGATGGTGAACATTTTGTCGATACGTCGGATAAGCTTGAGGTGTGGGCTGTCCATGATGGGACGACGGTCAAATACGACGGTGACCCGACGAAGATTCAACCGGTCATCAAAGTACGCGGGCGATACCGTGACTTTGCGTTGTTGGAAACCCCCACGTTGGGAATCCTCACCCGTTCGAGCCGTGTTGCCACGAATGTGTATGAGACATTGGTGGCAGCAAAGGGAAAGCCGGTCTTGTTCTTTCCGGCACGGTTTGATGTCCATGAAGTGCAAGCGGCGGATGGCTACGCTTACAACATTGCCTTGCAGAGATTCAACAAAGATCACGCACAGGAATTGGGAGCGTTCGTCTCGACCGATGCACAAGGGGATTGGTGGGGTGGCGCTGGTGGCGGGACCGTGGCGCATGCCGCCATCGCTTCGTTCCTCGGGGATACGGCGGAGGCAATGATGCAGTTTTCTCACATTTTGCCTGCTCAGATCCCGCGTATTGCACTGGTGGATTTCAACAATGACTCGGTGCGAGATTCTCTGCGCGTGCTGGATGCGATGTTCATCAAATATCGCGAGTTGATGGATGCAGGTCGCGTGGAAGAGGCTGAAAAATATAAGCTTTATGGTGTGCGCCTTGATACAGGCGGAAATTTACGCGATGTATCTGTTACGCCGCTGGGTGATCCGGCATTGGATTTAGGGGTCAACCCGCGGCTGGTCTTCAACGTCCGCTCGGCGTTGGATTCAGCTTGGGAACGTTGGGATCTGCCTGCGTCTTGGAAAGAGGCGGCGAAGGAATTTTGTCACAACGTGAAGATCGTTGTCTCCGGTGGATTTGCTCCAGAAAAGATCCGCAAGTTCGAGAAGCTGAATGTTCCCGCGGATATTTATGCAGTGGGGTCGTATCTGTTTAGCAACGGCAATGGGACGAGTACCGATTACACAGCGGATGTGGTGCGCGTGAAGGTTCACGGTGAGTGGATCGATATGGCGAAGGTCGGGCGCAGGGTGGGTGAGAACGAGAATTTGGAACGGGTGTGGTAGTTATAAAAGAGACAGTCACCTTCAAGGTGACTGTCTCTTTGTTTTACCCAAACCTGCCCATGATGTAGTCTTCGGTTTTCTTTTGTTTTGGGGTGGTGAACATCGTCTTGCCTTCATCATATTCGATGAGTTCACCTTGCAAAAAGAAGGCGGCATAATCTGCGGTGCGGGCGGCTTGTTGCACCGAGTGCGGGACAAGGATGACGGTGTAATTCTTTTTCAATTCTTGCAGGGCCATCTCCACTTTGCCGGTGGAAATCGGGTCAAGTCCGGAGGTGGGTTCGTCGAGCAGGATAATCTCTGGCTGGAGTGCCAGCACTCGTGCGAGGCAGACGCGTTGTTGCTGTCCGCCGGAGAGCGCGATGGCGGGATCATTCAAACGGTCTTTGACTTCGTCCCAAATTGCGGCAAGCTTCAAACTGCGTTCCACGGCTTCGTCGAGTTTTACGCGGCGTTTTTCGCCCGCCAGTTCCAACCCGTAGGTGATGTTCTCGCGGATGCTCATCGGCAAGGGGACGGGACGTGCAAAGACCATGCCCACTTTGCGGCGCAGGGCGATGACATCCGTTTTGGGGTCGAGGATATTTACACCGTCGATGAGGATGCGACCGGAACTGGTGCGGATGTCGGTCAGATCGTTGAGGCGATTGAGGCAGCGCAGCAAGGTAGATTTTCCGCCTCCTGCCGGACCGAAGAGCACGGTCACTGCATGCTGACGGATTCCCATGTTGATGCCGCGCAGCGACTCGGCACCATCAGAATATTGGAGAGAGAGATTTTCGATAACTATTTTGTCGGTCATGATGGTTACCACTGCCGCTTGGCGCGTGCGCGAGAACGGATCACAGTTGCGATGACATTCATCGTTAATACAAAAACCAATAACACCAACGCCGTGCCATATTGAATTTGAATTGGCATTTCAGGCACTTGGGTGGAGATGACAAAGAGATGATATGGCAGGGCCATCGTCGCATCAAACGGAGATTGCGGCAAACGTGGAAGGAAGAACGCCGCACCGGTGAACAGAATGGGGGCGGTTTCCCCTGCGGCTCGTTCCAACCCCAGAATGACTCCTGTAAGAATGCCGGGCAATGCTTCCTTGAGGACGATGCGTTGAATGGTTTGCCAGCGCGTCGCACCAAGCGAGATGCTGACCGTGCGGAAGGATTGCGGCACAGAGCGCAGCGCCTCTTCCGCAGTGCTGATGATGACGGGCAGGGTCATGATGGAAAGTGTCAGCGAAGCGGCGAGGATGGATGTGCCAAACTGAAGGAAGAGCACGAACAATCCCAGACCGAACAAGCCGTACACGACCGAAGGGATACCAGCGAGATTGATGATCGCGAGACGAATCAGACGAGTCAGCGGCGTATCTTTGGCGTATTCGGAGAGATAAATGGCGGCGGCAATTCCCAATGGGACTGAAAAGACCGCCGTGCCAATGGTCAGATACAGGGTGCCTATGATGGCTGGCAGGATGCCACCCGAGCGCATCCCATCGTATGGAAAGCCAAAG
>JAHDWC010000169.1 GCA_023382575.1 Anaerolineales bacterium | reverse complement strand
ACCGCGACGCCAGTTTCTATTTGGACACCAAGAATCTACGCAAATGGATGTTGGAAAATCTGCGCGGTAAATCGGTTTTGAACACCTTCGCCTACACCGGAAGTTTGGGTGTAGCGGCGCTGGCGGGTGGCGCGACGCGCGTTGTGCAAACCGACCTCAACCGTCAATTTCTGAATCTCGCCAAAGATTCCTATTCCCTGAACGGCTTCCCCATCCAAAAGAAAGATTTCATCGCACAAGATTTCTTCCCCGCCGTGGCGCGGCTGAAAAGTACGCAGCAGTTTTTTGACTGTGTCATCATCGACCCGCCTTTTTTCTCCACCACTGAGCGCGGCAAAGTGGATTTGCTTCACGAAAGCGCGCGGCTCATCAACAAAGTCCGCCCGTTGATCAATCATGGCGGCTGGCTGATCGCCATCAACAATGCTGTTTTTCTGAGCGGAAGCGATTACCTACGCACGCTCGAAGATCTGTGCAAAGACGGCTACTTGAGCATCCGCGAGCTAATCCCCGTGCCGGAAGATTTCATCGGCTCACGCCGCGTCGGTAAGCCCATTGCTGACCCGACGCCGTTCAACCATTCCACCAAGATCGCAATTCTGAATGTCACAAGGAAACAATCATAGCGGCTTTTTGCGGGTCATTGCGGCAAAAACACCAGCAAGGAACAACGCACCAATCCCGATCACCACAAGGCTGAGCGTAGAATTGGATCCCTTCTGTGAGGTCGGCTGATCTACAGGTTGGAATGTCTGCGTTGGAGATGGAGTTGGCAGATTGGGAGAAGCAGTTGGGACTGACGTAACCGTCGCTTCACTCGAAGGCGCAAGCTGAGTGGCTCCAGTTTGCACAAGCAACACCTGACCCTCGTATACCGTGATCGATTCATCACCGAGGTTGTTCAAGCCTTGAATCTGCTTGATGGTGGTGTGATAGGCGATGGCAATGCTCCATAACGTCTGCCCATAACGGACTTCATGATAGACATTGCCCGTCGGCAGAGGCGTACTCAACGAAACTGGGACAGAATACTGAGGCAGGACGCCATCGATTGCTGACTGCGTTTCCATCTGAGAATACGCGCCTTGCGTCATCGGAATGCTTGTCAAAATATCGTAGGCATTCGACTGCATTTGTCCGTTTCGGGTTTGAAGCGCAGTCTCAATGACGATATAAAAGGAATTCTCCCCCACTGCGATCCCGGCACCGATGTCACTGCGGTCGACCGAAAGCATGGTGTTGGTATGTAAGTCATCTCCCAACCAGGCATTGACCGCATCTTGCACAGTGAATGCCTGCACCCAGTTCTCCGAACGATACCCATCCAGCGTCAGATCCCCCGAAAGCGGATACCCATACGAGATCATCCACTGACCGAGAGTCAGTCCGTTTGGACGCCAATGTCCTGGCAAGCCAACGGCGATGCCATTGGCCTGTTCCTGCGCGATCTGCATCAACACCGGATGGACAGACAAGGGTGAAAGTCCGTATGAGATGCGCAACGAGTTAATCGCGTTGATAACTTCCGCGGGAGAGGGCGGCGCTCCCAATGTGGGAGTGGGTTCAAAATCCTGGGCATTTGCCTTGGGAATCGAAAAAAGAAACAGGGCAGGGATTAGCAATAGGATGAGGAGTTGTTTTCCACGCATAATTATTCCATCCTATTGTTGCACCACCTGCCCGGTTTGTAACAGGCAATTTAGGTTTACGGACGCCACGAAGGAGCGTACCAGTTGTATTCCGTGGAAAGCCCAGGCGCTTCCAAAATGTTCAAATCCAAAGTTGCAAGGTTGACCCAATATAAATGACCGCCAGACGCGGATGTGGTCTCTTCCACCAGCAGGTATTTTCCATTCGGTGAAAAGAGCAGACGACCCACTGTCGAGCCTTCGTATACCAGTGACAGATTCTCTTCCGCGCGGCTGACGACAAATACCTGGGCTTTTGGCATTCCATTCGTATCGCCGTAGTAATTGAAGGCAAGCAGGTTGCTATCTGGTGACCAAACCAACGGGTAGATCGAGCCGCCAGTAAATTGAGCCACTGTCGCGGAGTTGGAACCGCTGGCGTCCATCACCTTCAACGAGTGGACTCGCGTAGCTTCATCGTATTCGGCAAAGGCAAGTGAGCTCGCATCGGGTGCTGACACGAATTGGGACTTGGTCAATTCAAAATTGAACATCGGGCGAGCGCTTCCATCGGCCGGGCTGACAAGGAAAAGACTGTCCGAGCCGCTAAGCAGTGCCGAACGCATGATGATGCTGTCACCAAACCAACCATCCATGATATAAGGACGTCCCTCAGGGGGCAAGCTGGTAGAGACACTTTTCAACTCCGAACCATCCGCTCGGATCACATACACATCTTCACCGCCGACTCCATCCTGCGTGCGGAACGCAATCCACGCGCCATCGGGCGACCAAAATGGCGGATCGATAAAGGGAAACTCCGCCAGCGAGTTCCACGTTTTTGCGCCGGCATCAAAAAGCCAGAGTTTGGTCGGCGTGCCATTGGGTTGGTCCGAGTACGAGAACGCGGCATACTTTCCATCCGGAGACCAACTCAACGCATTTAGGGTGAAGTTGAACAGAAATGGCGCGGAAATTTTCTCCAATGGCGGGCAATTAGCGGAGTTATAAACACACGCACCAGAGACCTTGACCAGTTCAATAGATTGACCTTGCTGACGCGGTTGGAGGAAGAAATACAATTCTCCCGCCTCTTCTGCCGACGCTGGGGCTGATTCTGTAATCACAGGGTTGGATGCCGCTCGAGTAGGTTGAATCACTTGCGGAATATCGGCCGGCAAGGCAAAAACGGTATCGTCAAAAGATGCGTCATACGTAATGCTTTCAACGACGCGTTCCCCTTGAAGCGTCTCGCCGCCTTCTTTGCCAAATTCCTGCATCTTCAAGATGAGAGCAGTTTGTGTATCGAGCCATAACTTCCACGAGGGAGAAGCGTTTTCTCTGAACGTCCATGAAACGACAAGCACACTGCGCCCGGCAACCGACTCAATCGCCAATGGGATGAACGTGCCATCGCTTTGAGCAAAGTCAGAAGAAAATGCCATTTCAGAAAGCGGCGTGCCGATCTGTCCCCAAATGGGATTCGGGTATGCGACTCCCGCCTGAACGGGCGGAATATATTGTCCCACGCGGGCGAAATCGGGATAAGGAAATTGTTCGACAGTGTTCGCCAAGTAACCAATGTTGGTAATGGTCTTCCCGTCGCTGAGTTTGACGGTCTTATCTGCACTGTTTGGGATAGCACTCAACTCAATGTGGTAGCGGCTGTTGAGCGGGTCCAACCAGACCTGCTCGCTAAAAGATTGCGTCGAGCCATCTGGGAGATACCAGGTGATCGATCCGTTCATTTGCAGGGTTGTCCATCGCGTGGCGCTTTCGAGCATGGCAGTTTGAATCTCTTCCGACGTGGACTCAAGGTTCAGGTTGAAGGGAGTCGGTGTTTGGGCGAAGAAAGAGGCGGGACCTTGAGAGGAGGAACAGGCTGTCAGGAAGAGTAATGTCAGGATGAGAAGTCGTTTCATGAAGTCTCCTTGTCAAAAGGGATGACGGCTGGCAAATCAAAAAGTTCCCGCTGCCACGAGGCAACGGGAACTTTTTTCAGGTGAGGTTACGGAGTGGCTGTTGCCGTCGGGGTTGGCGTTTCGCTTGGAGCAGCCACCGTGTTCGTGATGGTCGGTGTGGCGCTGGGCGCTTCCGTTGTGTTGGTTGGGGTGGCGCTTGAAGCCGCTGTGGTGCTGCTTACAGTCACTGTGGGCGTGGCGCTCGGCGAAGAGGCGCCGCCAGCCGACGCATTGTAGATCATCGGAGCGGTCCAAAGTGCGCGGTCACCTGCGGGTGAGCCAGTGGCGAGCACGGTCAGGATGAACTTCACGTTCTGCCCAACCAACGCAGAGAGGTCGATGTCGGCATTGTACACGCCGCCTTCGTATCTCTCAACGAATGCCCAGAAGGTTTGGATGGAGGAACTGCCCGAAACAGAGTAGTCGAGGCGGAAGACCACGTAGCAGGAAGTGGCTCCATTTTCGCATCCGATCGTGGCGCGGAATTTATCTCCAGCCTTGACTTGATACGACGGGTAGATACCCTGAATGTAGCCGTTGTTCTGATTCTGCGGGAAGGTGATCAGACCCGAACGGGGATCGTTCGTACCATTCTCCAGTTTGGATGGGTTGGCGATAAGCACAAAGCCTTTCGCATCCCCATTCGTACCTGGGCAGGGAAGTTGACCCGCGCCGCTGTACCAAGTCGCAGCACAGACGTTGGCAACGAAGTCATAGCTCGTGCCGGGAACCGAAGTAGCAGGCGTGACCGGTGTTCCGGGAGTGGTGGTCTTGGTAGCTGTACCGGGGTTGATGCCCGTGCCAGAAACCTTGATCTCGACCCAGAAGGATTTCGTCCCAGCTGAACCAATGCCGAACGGAACGCCCGTGTTGTTCTTGAGCTTCCAATAACCACGATAGGTTCCAGCCGTGGTCGGGGAAGTCAACTGCAAAGTAATATCCACTGTTTGACCGGGAGCAACTGTTGTCGGGATGAGCGCGGAGTCGGGTCCGCCCATCTTTTCGCCCGTGTCGAACATGATGCTGTAGTTGGTCCAGGTACAAGTACCGACATTCTTCAAACGCCAGGTCTTGCTGAAACCGATCCCCGGAGCGAAGGAAGTGCCATCGGGCACGGTCACATCGGAAATGAACTGGGCGCGGTCACAAGCATTCGGCTGGACAGTTCCCGTCTTGGTCGGTGTGGCAGTCGGCGGAGTACCGGTCACAGTCGGCGTGGACGTAGCAGGAGTTCCACCAGAACCAGCGCGTGAGATAACTGGATTCACCCACAAAGCACGGTCACCTGTCGGCGAACCATAAGCAGAGGTCACAAGGATAAATTTGACATCCTGCCCGGCAAGTGAATTAAGGTTGAGGTTGACGTTATACGTCCAACCTTCATATTTTTCGCGGAAGGTCCAGAAGGTCTTGACCGGTCCATTCCCGATTTGATAGTTCAAGCTGTAGGCCACATAACAATTCGTCGCGCCTTGCTCACAGCCAATGGTCGCCTGGAAGCGGTCACCACTCTGCACGCGAAAAGCGGGATACGATGCCTGAATGTAACCATTGGTCACATTGTTCGGCGCGAACAAGAGTCCCGCATTCGCAGAGGTTACGCCGCTCTCAAGCTTGGGCTGATCCAGCTTGATGCCAAAGCCATTGGCGCTTCCATCGGTGCCGGGGAAGGTCAATGCACCCGAGCCGCTTGACCACGCCGCAGAAGCGGCATTGGCAGTGAAGTCATAGCCTGTGCCAGAGCTGGAAGCAACATAGATCTCAACCCAGAAGGATTTGTTAGCGTTCGAGCCAATGCCGAAGACGCCACCTGAGTTGCTCTTGAACTTCCAGTACCCGAAATAATGACCGGCGTTGGCAGGCGCTGTCATATCCACGGTAATGTCCACAGTCTGGCCGGGGGCGACATTGGTCGGCAAAGCCAGCGAGGCTGGCGCACCCATCCGTTCGCCGCTGTCAAAGATCAGCGAGACATCATTGCTGTTCCATGTACAGGTCCCGATGTTCTTGATGCGCCATGTCTTCTTGAATGTTGTGTTGGCGGTAAAATTTGTTCCATCAGGGATGGTCACATCCGCGATGAACTGCGCCCAATTACAGGTTGCCGCCTGTGCCGTGATCGTAGTCCCTGGCACGAGGCTGAACATCAGTGCCAGCAGGAGCACGATTGAAACGAACCGAGTTACAGATCTCATTTCTTCCTCCATCAAGTCAATACAGAATAAGGACGTAAAATTTCGCAGATTGGTTCCGTTTGACTATACGCTCTCCCTAGTATAACTTTTCTTTAACAAATGTTCAATAATGAAAAAAGACAATTTCATGGTCATTTTTTCCTATTTTTTGCCCAACTTGCTCCATTTTCCCTGTACTATAATGGTTTTATGCCACGCACAATCTTGCATCTTGATCTTGATGCCTTCTACTGTTCGGTGGAAGAAATCCAAAACCCTGCCCTGCGCGGGAAACCTTTCGCAGTCGGCGGCAAGCCAGATGAACGCGGTGTAGTAGCGTCTTGTTCCTATGCGGCACGCGCGCTGGGAATCCGCAGCGCAATGCCCATGTCGCGTGCGGTTCGGCTGTGCCGCGACCTTATCATCGTGCCAGGCAGACACAGGCTTTACAGCGAATATTCCCAAAAGGTGATGGAAAAACTTCACGACCTGACTCCGCTGGTGGAGCAAATTTCCATCGACGAAGCCTTCCTCGACATCACCGATATTCAAGGCGACAAAACCCGCATCGCCCTCGACTTGCAGTTGTCCATTCGAACCGAGCTGAATCTACCCTCGAGCATTGGCATCGCATCCAATAAACTCGTGGCAAAAATCGCAACAGAAGTCGGCAAGAAATCCAGCAAAAAGAGAAACGAGCCGCCATTCGGATTCACAGTTGTGCCAGCAGGGGATGAAGCCAAATTCCTTGCTCCTCTGCCCGCGGACATGCTCTGGGGTGTGGGACCGAAAACGAATGCAAGGTTAGCCGAGCTTGGCATCCACACCATTGGTGATATTGCCAACTGGCCGGAGAAAGAACTGATCAGCCTCTTTGGCGAAAACGGACGCGATCTCTGGCAACATGCCAACGGCATCGATAACCGCCCCATCGTCACAGAATATGAAACCAAATCTGTGAGTCAGGAAACCACTTTCAACGTGGATATCCACGACCAGAATACGCTGGAGAAGACGCTGCGAGAACAGGCGCGCGACGTGGCGCGTCAGTTACGCAAGAATGATCTCGCCGGAAAAACGGTGAAGATAAAAATCCGTTGGCCCGATTTCACCACGTTGACAAGACAAGTGACGTTGCCCACGTCTACTGACAGCGAGGATGAGATCTATCGCGCCGCTGTCAAATTGATGGATGCCGTCCGCAAGCCAAATCAAGCCGTCAGGCTGATCGGAGTCGGCGTCAGCGGAATCGGAGCTCCCGTTCGACAACTCAGCTTGTGGGATGTTGGAAACAAAAAGTCTCGCAAGTTGCAGGAAGTGGTGGATCAACTTCAAGAAAAATATGGGAAGGGCGTCATCCGCAAGGGATAGCCTTCAAAAACTGAAATTATTTCCAAAGCCTATATATGTCATAATCTGACATATATAGGCTTTATCATTTCAAAGGATGTGACCTCATGACAAACGTTGCCACCCGCCTCATCACGTTGATCCTGCTGCTGCAAAATCAGCCAAATCAAAAAGCCAGCGAACTCGCTGACAAACTCGGCGTTTCCATCCGCACGCTGCATCGCTATTTTGAAATGCTCGATGAAATGGGAATCCCCGTCTATGCCGAGCGTGGACCGTATGGCGGCTTCTCGCTCGTGCGCGGATACAAATTGCCGCCCCTAGTATTTTCGTTGGAAGAAGCCGTCTCGGTCTATTTGGGAACCAGCCTCATCCGCGAAACATGGGGCGAGTTATATCGAGATGCGGCGCAAAGTGCGATGGCGAAGGTCGAAAACATTTTGCCAAATGAACAACGTGAAGAGATTCAATGGGCACGCCGCTCGCTCGTGACCACCAGCTTGTATCGGGCTGATCTTGCCAGCCTCTCCCCTCTCATGGAAAAGCTGCGAACCGCCACGCATGAACATCGACAAGTCTCTGTGGTGTATCAAGGTCTCGCCAACCAGAAAGCTGAAAAACGGAAGATCGATCCGTACGCGTTGGTCTTCCGCTCAGGCTGGTGGTATTTGGTGGGCCACTGTCACCTGCGAAAAGCGCCGCGTACTTTCCGCGTGGACAGAATCCAGAAATTGAGTCTGCTCGAAAAGACGTTCACGCCGCCTATCGATTTTGATGTACATGTCTATTTGGAAAACGAGTTTAAGAGTCAGCCCATCACCCGCGCGCGGCTGCGCTTCCTGCCGGAAGCGAACTACATGGTGAAGAGCAATCTCTCGATGTGGGAAGCAGCGCACGAAAACCCGGACGGCAGTATGGATGTCACATTGATCGCGCCCGACCTGCCCTGGCTGGCATCCATGACCTTGAGCTTTGCCCATTGGGTGATGGTTCTGGAACCGCCTGAACTGAAGTCGATGGTGAAGGAATGGGCGCAGGCAACGGTCATTCGCTATCAAAGTTAGAAGACGAAAGGAATCTACAATGTCAAAACCAATTACAAAACAAGAAGTCATCGAATCCGCGCAAAAAGAACGCACCGCGCTAGAAGACTATCTCGCCACGTTGACACCCGAACAAATGACCCAGCCCAATGTCATTGGCGAGTGGGCAGTCAAGGATGTGCTGGCGCATCTCTTCGCCTGGGAAGGGATGGTCATGCAATGGTATGAAACGGGGAAAAAGGGAAAGCTTCCGGCTGTCCCTTCAGAGAAATACAACTGGGGACAATTGCCGCAGTTGAATCACGAGATATTCCTTGAACATCGTGACCAACCACTGGCTGAAGTCCTCAAGACCTTTAAATCATCGTACAAGAAGATTCTGAAGATGATTGAAAGCATTCCAGAACAAGAGTTGTTCACCCGCAACGTCTACCCGTGGACGAATAACAATCTACTGGCGGCGTATTTCGTCTCTTCGACCAGCAGCCACTATCGCTGGGCGCGGACAACGATTCGAAAAGCTATGAAATAAAAAAGGACAAAGACATGAAAACTCTCGATTTGAAGAAACAATTCAAATATTTGTATCAGCCCTCGGCGAAGAAGATCGAGGCGGTGCAAGTTCCCAACTTGCAATTCATCATGGTTGACGGTTTTATCGAGAAGGGATCAGAGCCGGGCAAGTCCCCATCCTTTGCGGAAGCGACGATGGCGCTGTATGGGCTGGCGTACACGCTCAAGTTCACGTTCAAAAAGCGCAAGACCAACGCCATAGATTATCCCGTCATGGCGCTGGAGGGATTGTGGTGGGTGGAAGACGGCACGTTCGAGATCTTTAGAAAAGACAACTGGTTCTACACCGTGATGATCCTTCAGCCGGAGGTTGTCACACCGGAGATTTTCGAGGAAGCGCGTGAGCAAGTCCGTAAGAAGAAGGGCGATACAGAGAAGCTGTCACAGGCGCGGCTGGCGTACTTCGAAGAAGGCTTGTGCGTGCAAACCATGCACATCGGACCATATGCGGCAGAACCCGCCACCGTCGAACGGATGAAGGAATTCATGGCAGAGAATGGGCTGAAAGACGCTGTAGGACCAATTGGCGGAAAACACCACGAAATTTACTTGAGCGATCCACGCAAGTCTGCGCCTGAAAGGATGAAGACGGTTCTCAGGCATCCAGTTGTAAAAGCCTGATCGAAGGAAAACATGGACAAGAAA
>JAHDWC010000168.1 GCA_023382575.1 Anaerolineales bacterium | reverse complement strand
AGGCAAATATGGCTGAACGTATCATCGGCACGGTTAAGTGGTTCAATGGAACCAAGGGTTATGGTTTCATCGAGCGTGAAGGCGGCCCCGACGTCTTCGTCCACTTTTCCGCCATTCGCGGCGAAGGCTTTAAAAACCTTCAAGAGGGTCAAAAGGTGGAATTCACCATCGAAAAAGGACCCAAAGGTTTGCAGGCCGCGGATGTAGTGGTTCTCTAATTTCCGTACGTAGTAATTAACTGAACCTAATGAAAGCGCCTCGTCGTGAGACGGGGCGCTTTTTTTTATACTCAGGATGAAATTCCCGCTTCACCTGGGACCCAAAGCCTTGCATCTGTTTCGACAGCGATTGCCCCCGCCTTGAGCATTGCCTCCGCATCAGCCTGTGACCATATCCCACCTGACCCAATGATCGGCAATCCGATCATCGCCGCTGACCGGACAACATCCAACGCGCGCGGAAATAAGGACCGTCCGTACATCCTACCAGTGATAAATTTTCCACTTTTGTCATACACTGTGCCTCGTGGTGATGCAACGCCGATGGCGCTTGCACCGCCATCCATGAGTTGTCGCCCAAGAGACAACACCTGCTCGTGAGGGAGTGCAAAGATGAGTGGCACTTCACCCAAACACATTTCCAAAGTTAATAAGATAATGTCATCAGCTAACAGTGGCGCAAAGCCGAGTTGAACCGCCATCACATTTTCCACGTTCTCCAACTCACGCACCATGCGTTGAGTTTCTTCCGGTCTATCTGCCATCAAATGGACGATAATGGGCAGGTCGGCGCGATTCCACTTGGCAGAATATTTTTTTACCACCGCGCTAAAACCGGGATTGGGAAGCCCTGTATGCATCAAGAATCCGCCTGGGAATTCGGTCACACTCGGATGGGTAGTCGGCAGGCGCGGGCGGAGAGAGACCGGATTTGTGACGAATGCACCAAACACATCCAGCGGAATCCCACTGCGTGGATCAGGCGCGAATCCCAATGATCCTGCCGCGTTGATGAGGGGTTTGCTAAAATACAAATCGCGTTTCATAGGAGATGATATGCAGCCCTTACAAAATATCCGTGTGCTCGATCTCAGCCGTGTGCTGGCTGGACCTTATTGTACGATGGTTCTTGGCGACCTGGGGGCGGATATCATCAAAGTGGAGCCGCCCGAAGGCGACGAGACACGCGGTTGGGGTCCGCCATTTGCAGGTGGGGAGAGCGCGTATTATTTGTGCGTCAACCGCAACAAACGTGGTATGGTAGTAAATCTGAAAACGGATGAGGGATGCGAGATTTTGCGTAACCTCGCCATACAAAGCGATGTGTTGGTGGAAAATTTTCGTCCGGGCACGCTGAAGAAATTCGGCTTGGATTTTGAAACGCTTCATGCTCTTAACCCAGAGCTGATCTATTGTTCCATTTCGGGCTTTGGTCAAACCGGAGCCTTACGCGATATGCCCGGCTATGACTTCATGATCCAAGCCATGGGCGGAATCATGAGCGTCACTGGCGAACCAGAGGGTGAGCCAATGAAAGTCGGTGTGGCCGTAGCAGACTTATTCGCCGGGCAAAACGCGGTCATTTCCATTCTTGCCGCCTTGCAAGCACGGACTTTTACAGGCAAGGGTCAATACATTGATATTGCCTTGTTTGATTCCCAACTTGGCTGGCTGGCGAATGTAGCAAGCAATTTTTTGGTTTCAAGGAAGAACCCCAAACGCTATGGGAATGCACACGCCAATATCGTGCCGTATCAAAGTTTTCAAGCCAGTGATGGTTGGTTTGTTGTCGCTGTAGGGAATGACAAACAGTTTGAATCTTTTTGCAGAGTGATCGGCAAATCAGAACTTTCAGAGGATGAACGATTTTCCACCAATGCGATGCGGGTGCAAAACCGTGAAACCTTGATTCCCTTGCTCAAGCCGATCTTTATGGAAAAGACAGTAGGCGAGTGGCTAGCGCTCATCGGCGATCAATTCCCCTGCGGACCGATCAATAATCTCGAGCAGGTCTTTGCCATGCCGCATGTGAAAGAGCGAGAAATGTTAGTGCAGATGGAACATCCCACCATTGGGGCGTTGCCCTTGGTCGGTTCGCCGATTAAGATGGGAGAGACCCCTGTCGAGTACCGCCTCCCGCCGCCGCTGATGGGACAACATACAAATCAGATTCTGAGAGAAGTCCTTGGATATTCAGATGAGAAGATCAAAGCACTGGCAGAAAGCGGATGCGTCACATCACGTTAGCGGAGTTCCAGCATGACCATTTATTCTGCATCCTCTTTGGGAGCATTTTCAGGCAGTTTGTTCTTGATCGGTTTTCTATTTATCTTGGGATTGGGGAATCTGCTGCTTTTATTTTTGACGCGAAGCCCTCGTAAAAAGCGAAAAGTTGGCGATATGGTTTTGGGGTTTATCAGCGGATTACTGCTTCTTTTCGGCGTGTTATCTGCCATTGTTACTTTTAATACGTATCAAAATGGAGATAAGACTGTCCGCGTGCAGGCCGTGGAGAAACGGGAGAGCACGGTCAAGTGCGGAGATTTTTATTGCACAGAATATGGCGTCGAAACCACAGATGGGGACAAGTTTTATGTCTTTGGGTTGGAGAAAGATACTTGGGACAAAGTGGAAGTTGAGTCTTGTTATCGATTCACCTATTACCCCTTTAAGCCTTTGCTGGCAGATTATGTACAGCCAGAGAGTCAGTATCCCAACATGTACGAAGCGACAGGATATATTACGTTGATCGAAAAAACCGGTTGTTAAAAAGAGACAGTCACCTTCAAGGTGACTGTCTCTTTTATTCCTTACGCGGTTTCGATCAAACCCATCGCTTGCAGCATTTCTTCGTTGCTGGAGAATTTGAAATCAGGAAGTTCACGCTTGCGGGCTTCCTCGGCTTCCACCGCTTCCAGCCGCTTGAGGTCCTCTTTGAGGATGACCGGCTTGTGCAGCGATTTGAGCCGTTCCAGTATCGCTTCAGGGTTTGCATCTACGGGGGACTTGGTGGCGAGATATTGCATCACAGCTTTGGCGGCGTTTGTGCCGTCACGGCGGGCATAGCCGACCAATCCTTCACTTGCTTTGCGCGACCAGCCCCCAACGAAGACTCCCTCAGTGACCGATTCGTACGAAACGCCTTCCACCGGGAACTTCGGATTCTTGTTCTTCGAGAACTCGCCCCATTCAGTTGGTAAACCAAAGGATGCATCCACCTGATCGCCGATGGCGAAAATGACCGTATCCACATCCAGGGTGCGCTTCACCCCGGTGCCTTTGGCGCTGGTCTTGCCATCTTTCTCAACGAGGATGTTTTCTTCCACTTCCAGCTTGGTCAGGTGACCATTCTCGCCGTACATGGCTGTGGGCGAGGCGAGGAAGTCAAAATGGAATTTGGCATCACGCACCTTCAAATCGGCTTTGGAGAGCGCATCCAACACTTTATGGCGACCAATCTCCGGGTCTTGTTGAATCGCTTCCAGCGCGGGGATGACGCGCTTCATTTCGTTCTCGAATTCATCCATGTCGAGATACGAGATCAGGTGCTTCATCTCATCCTTGGTGAAATTCACTTCTGCCGGCCCGCGGCGGACCACGGCGGTCACTTCCTGCATGCCTTGGTGGGTGATGAGGTAGCGGGCAATATCGACCATTACATTGCCGGCGCCAATGATGGCGCTGCGCTTCCCAAACGGGAAGTTGCGTTGACTAAAAGGCGGCAGCTTGTTGTAATGATAGACAACATCCTTGGCGTGATACACACCCACAAGGTCTTCCCCCGGCAAGCCAAGTTTCTTCGTGCCTTGCGCGCCTGCCGAAACCATCACTGCGTCGAAACCCATTGCGCGGATCTCGTCCAAGGTCAGGTCACCGCCTGTGCCGATCAGGACATTGCCATAATAATCAATGCCTTCCATCTCCAGCGCCTGCCGAAACTGCTTGCGCAACCCCTGCTTCATCGTATGCTTATCGAGATAAATGCCGTATTCCGCCAAACCGCCTGCTTTGATATCGCGATTAAAAAGTGCGACGCGCACACCGTGGTTGGCAAGTTCACGCGCGCCGAACAATCCTGCCGGTCCGGCGCCGATCACGGCGACAAAATATTGATTTTTCACTTTCTCAACCTCCGAATTTAGACACAAACTATCGAATTATATTTTAAAAGACCACATCTCACAAGCCGTTCCCGGCTTAAAAACGAATCTGTTAGGCAGAGATAACTATGCTAATATTAGACATCGAATTTTTCAGGAGGCACCATGAAAAACCCATCCAACAAAGAAGATCCTGTCAAACGGTTTCGAAAATTACTGGGGAGCCTTTCTCCTCTTACGCGTTTACCCAAGAAGTCCGCTGCTGGAGCGGAATCTTTTTTACCTAAACAATCGTCGGTGAACCTTTCTTCATTACCCAAGAAAACTGAAACGAAGAAGGATGCGCCTGCGCGTGAGAAGATCTCGCAGCCCAAGTCAACCCCTGTTCAAACATCTGCCCCCGCATCTCCCACGGACCCGACACCTGATCCCGTCTCGAAAGGGCGGACCTACGCCTGGGCTCCTGCTTTTTGGACGACCGCAAGCGTCATCTCTCTTACCGTCAACGTTATTTTGATCATTATCCTGCTCGCGTTGTTGACCAACATCTCACGCCTGCAATTGGATGTGAACAAACTCATGAGCGTGGGGCAAGACCTGATGGGTCTGCCTGGCGGCTTGTACGAAAACTTCGAGAAGATGGATCGCGCCAGCATTCAAACCAATGTCAAAGTGGAAACGTCCATTCCCGTAAAGTTTGATCTGGCCCTCAATCAGGCAACCAATGTTGTTCTCAGCCAGGATGTGACCATTACCAATGCGCTGGTTACTGTAAACACGGGCGGTTTGAACATTTCACGGGCGAACACCACGATTGTCCTGCCGGCTGGGACAACTCTGCCCGTGCTCCTGAATTTGACTGTCCCCGTGGATACGCAAGTGCCCGTTGTGTTGGATGTGCCAGTCAATATTCCACTTTCAGAAACAGAATTGAACGAGCCCTTCGTCGGCTTGCAGGAAGTCATCAAGCCACTTTATTGTTTCCTTCAACCCAGCGCCGTCAACATGGACGGCCAGCCGATCTGTCCGTAAGGAAATCCGTTCTGTCTTCGTCACGGTCTTAACTTTGGAGGTAGATTGAAGAACCCGGTTACGCAAGTTACATTGAAGAACGGCATGAAGGTCATGCTCAGGGAGATCCATACCGCGCCTATCATTTCCTCGTGGATCTGGTATCGCGTCGGCTCGCGTGACGAGCCAACCGGCAAGACTGGCATCTCACACTGGACCGAACACATGATGTTCAAGGGGACGAAGAAGTTTCCGTCCAAGGTGTTGGATAAAGCGATATCGAGAGATGGTGGACGCTGGAACGCGTCCACTTCGCGCGATTCCACCCGTTATTATGAAACCATGCCCGCAGGCAAGATCGACCTTGCTCTGCGCCTCGAAGCCGACCGAATGCAGAACAGCAACTTCGACAAAAAAGAAGTCGAGTCGGAGCGCACGGTCATCATCTCCGAGAGAGAAGGCAGCGAGAACGAACCCACTTTCCGCTTGAGTGAAGCGGTGCAGCATGCCGCGTTCCGCGTGCATCCTTATCATCACGACATCATCGGCGACAAAGCGGACTTGCGCTCCATCACGCGCGATGACCTCTACACTCATTACCGCACCTATTACGTGCCGGGCAATGCTGTGCTTTCCATCGCCGGAGATTTCGAAACGAAGTCCATGTTGAAGCGCATCCGGGAATTGTACGAGCGTATCCCCAGCGGACCGAAACCAACGCGTCTCATCCGCCCGGAGCCGGAACAGCATGGAGAGCTTCGCCTCTCTGTAGAAGGACCCGGCGAAACGGCCTTCACGCAGATTGCGTATCGCTTCCCGAATGCCACTCACCCAGATTATTTTCCGCTTCAAGTGCTGGAGAGCCTGCTCAATGGCGCCAGTGGACTCTCTTACAAAACTGCCCGCCTCTACCGCGCCTTGGTGGATCGTGAATTTGCTGTGGATGTCTCCGGTTGGTCTGAATCCACCATCGACCCATATTTGTATCGCATCACCATCACGCATCGCCCCGACCGAAAGCCGGAGCAAGCCGTCGCAGTGTTGGATGATGAAATCAAAAAATTACAAGATCACCATGTGCCCGATGAGGAGATTCAACGCGCGGTCAAACAGGCGCGCGCGGTCTTTGCCTACGGTAGTGAGAACATTACCCATCAAGCCTTTTGGATGGGGTACACCTCAATGTTCTCGGATTATTCCTGGTACACCACCTATCTTAAAAAACTTGCCAGGGTCACGCCAAAGGACATTCAGCGTGTGGCGCAGACGTACTTTCAACCGCGTTCGCGTGTAATTGGCTCATATGTCCCCAAAGGGAAGGTGGCGTAAATGGCAAAATTCATCGCCAAGCCGGTCAAGTCATCTCTGCCCAGCCCGGAAGATGTTCTGGAAGTTAAACTCCCGAACGGCATCACCGTCCTCGCGCGCTCAAATTTCAACAGTCCCGCCATTTCATTTGGCGGATATCTCCCAGCCGGGTCGATCTTCGAAAGCGACGAAAAGCTTGGGCTGGCAGATTTCGTCGCCACCTCGTTGATGCGCGGCACACAAACGCGCACCTTCGATGAAATCTACAACGAACTCGAGTCTGTCGGCGCGAGCATGGGCTTTGACTCAGGCGTGCATAACACCAACTTTGGTGGGCGCGCCCTAGTCGAGGATCTGCCGCTTTTGCTCAAGCTGTTGGCAGAGTCATTGCAAACGCCGACCTTCCCCGCCGATGAAATTGAACGTCTGCGCACGCAACTGCTCACGGGGCTTGCCTTGCGCGAGCAGGATACCTCCGATATGGCCGACCTCACCTTCGAGCAACTGTTGTACGATGCTCATCCCTACGGCCGACCCAATGATGGATATGTGGAGACAATTCAATCCATCACGCGCAAAGATATGAAGGAATTTCATCGCCACCACTTCGGACCTCGCGGCATGGTCCTCGCCATTGTAGGAGCGATTCACCCGAAGAAAGCCGTCGAAGAAGTGGAGCGTTATCTGGGCGGGTGGCAAGTTCCGGGTCAGAAGGAAGCGCCGCCTCTTCCGCCGCTCAAACCGATTCGCAAGACCAAAAAGCGACATCACACCATCAAAGGCAAAGCCCAGTCTGATCTGATTGTGGGTGTCATCGGACCCAACCGCAAAAGCCCTGATTTTATGGCGGCTTCGTTGGGAAACTCCGTGCTGGGACAATTTGGCATGATGGGGCGTATTGGGGATGTGGTGCGTGAACGGTCTGGGTTGGCGTATTATGCTTATTCCAGCTTGCACGCCGGGACGGGACCCGGTAGTTGGGAAGTGATTGCAGGCGTGAACCCGGCGAATGTGAGCAAGGCGCTTGGCTTGATCGAAAAAGAGTTGATCCGTTTTGTGAAGAGTGGCGTAACCAAAGAAGAGCTTGCCGACAGTCAGGCTCATTACGTTGGACGTTTGCCGCTTTCACTGGAGTCGAATAGCGGCGTGATCAGTGCGATCTTGAATATTCATCGTCACCAGCTTGGCATGGATTATTACCAGCGTTATGAGTCTCTCGTCCGTAATGTGACGCGCGATGATGTCGTGGCTGTGGCACGGAAATATATCGACCCAGATCGTCTCGTCATTGCCACGGCGGGACCATAATCAAATATGCTGTTACGGACTGGCGTGGACTTGATCGAAAATGCGCGTATTCAGGAAGCGATCGAGCGGCATGGTGAGCGTTTCCTGAATCGAATTTTTACAGAAAGCGAGCAGCACGATTGCAACGGGCGCATCCCTTCGCTGGCGGCACGTTTCGCTGCCAAGGAAGCAGTATCAAAAGCGTTGGGTTGTGGCATTGGGGATGTCAGTTGGCTGGATATTGAAATCCAAGTCGATGAAAGAAACGCGCCGCAGTTGATCTTGCATGGTGAGGGGGAACGGCTGGCGAAGCAATTGGGGTTGACGACCTGGTCGGTCAGTTTGAGCCACACGGAGAAACAGACGATTGCCTTTGTAGTGGCTGTCGGTTAAAAAGTCACCTCCCGCATTGCCAGTTATGCGGGAGGTTCGTCAGGACATCAGGTTTGCCAACGGCGAAGGATGCAGGCAAGCCTGATTTTATTTCTGGTCCTCAACGCCAATCCAAAAGTGGCCGGGCATGACCGAACGATATGGGCGGACGATCATCTTTCCCAACTCAAATTGCTTTTGCCCGCCATCCAACATGCTGGGATGGACGAGACACAGATCGGGAATGCGTCCAAATTTCTTGCTGTAATATTCGATGGCTTTTTGAATCTTCACGCTCAAGGTTGTGCGTGGGTCATTGTCAAACCATAACATTCCGGTATGCATAAGCTTGCCTTTCTCTATTTAAGCGATGGAAGCCAAAAGTCGAGCAGTTTTCCATTTTCGCGCATCGCAAACTGAACGTCTGGAACCAGATGATCAAGCGTATGGTCACGATTGGCAGTGAGCAGATAGGCGTTGTCGAGGTCTTGGACGAAACCGAACAAACGAGTATGAAAGAATTCCAGCCAATCCTTCAAGTTTTTTGCCAGCAATGCATTCACTGTGACGAAAAGCCAGACGCGTCGGCTGGAACCACGCAGGAGCAGCCAGCGCAAATTTTGGCGGGCCGTCTCATCCAGTTTGGTGAGCGCATCCAGATCATCTATCAAAAGCAAAACGGATTGTTCACCGCCTCTATTGCGATGAGCCCATGTGACGAGCGACTGCAAAAGCTCAGCGGCATTTTCTTCTTTCGTGCTGTAGATGCCAGCGTTGTTACGACTGCCCGCAATAGATTTCCATTCTTCGGGATGTGGCGTGATGATTCCGTATTGCACCTGCTCGGGTGTGTGGATCATGTCCACAGCGCGGGCGATGGTTTGCAGGAATTTTGTCTTGCCGCTGTCCTTGTCACCTGCAATCAGAATGGGACCGGGAACAGGATCAGATAAGTTAAGCAGAATGGGCAAACCATCATCTGCCATGCCGAGGAAGAGCGCTTCATGCGGGAGGGGAGAGATATCCGCGAGGACAGAGCTCAATGTCGGTAGTTCAGTGACCGGTTGAGTCTGAAGCGGTTCAGACGTGGTAAGCATCTGTTCCTCCTGTACAAGTTCTGCCAGGGCTTCCATCATTAAGGCGAAGTGGTTTGTTTTATTCATAATAGAACACTTGTTCTAAATAATATACCAATTGACTTTGAATGTCAAGGGGGGAAATTCAATAATTATTTCAGAATCATTGCCATGCAAATTACTTGACGCACAGTGTTGTTTTGGTATAATCTGCTCGCTTAACGCCTCGCCGACGTAGCTCAATCGGCAGAGCACCCGCCTTGTAAGCGGGCGGTTACGAGT
>JAHDWC010000167.1 GCA_023382575.1 Anaerolineales bacterium | reverse complement strand
CAAGGAGACAAGATTATGATCGATGTACAATCCCAAGAGATCTGGATGATCACAGGCAGTCAACACCTGTACGGACCCAAGACGCTCGAACAAGTGGCAGAACACTCGCGCGAGATCGCCACCGCCCTGAACGCCTCCCACCACATCCCCGTCCAAGTCGTCTTCAAACCCGTCCTCACCACCCCAGACGCCATCCGCGACCTGTGCCTCGAAGCCAACTCCGCCAAGCACTGCATCGGTCTCATCGCCTGGATGCACACCTTCTCCCCAGCCAAAATGTGGATCGCCGGTCTGACCCTGCTCAAGAAACCCTTTGCCCATTTGCATACCCAATACAACCGCGAGATCCCCTGGTCTGAGATCGACATGGACTTCATGAACCTCAACCAAGCCGCTCATGGCGACCGCGAGTTCGGTTTCATCGGCAGCCGCCTGCGCATCGAACGCAAGGTGGTGGTCGGTCACTGGGCAGACGATGCCACGCAAGCCGAGCTGGGTGTCTGGGCACGCGCCGCCTCCGCCTGGGCAGACTGGCAAGGCATGAAGGTCGCCCGCTTCGGTGACAACATGCGCGATGTCGCTGTCACCGAAGGCGACAAGGTGCAGGCTCAGATCCAATTCGGCTACGATGTCTACGGCTATGGCATCGGTGACCTGGTCAAGTATGTCAACGAAGCCAGCGATGCCGAAGTCGATGCGTTGATCAAAACCTATCTCGATGAATACGATCTCGTCCCCGAGCTCAAACCCGGTGGTGCCAAACACGAAGCGTTGAAGTATGGTGCCCGCATCGAACTGGGCTTGCGCGGTTTCTTGAAAGACGGCAACTTCAAAGCCTTCACCACCACCTTCGAAGATCTGCATGGTCTGAAGCAGCTGCCCGGTCTGGCGGTGCAGCGCTTGATGCGCGATGGCTATGGCTTTGGCGCGGAAGGCGATTGGAAGACATCGGCGCTTGTCCGCGCGATGAAGGTCATGAATCATGGACTGAGCGGCGGCGTTAGTTTCATGGAGGATTACACCTATCACATGCAGGCGCAGGGCGATAAGGTGCTCGGTGCGCACATGCTCGAGATCTGTGAGTCGATTGCGGCTCACAAGCCCAGGTTGGAGATCCATCCGCTGGGCATTGGTGGCAAGGAAGATCCGGTGCGCCTCGTCTTTGACGCGCAGACGGGTCCAGCCATTGGGGCGAGTATCGTGCATTTGGGCGGACGCTTCCGCATGGTGGCGAATGTGGTCGATGTGGTTCCGACCGATGCGCCATTACCCAAGCTGCCGGTGGCGCGTGCCTTGTGGGTTCCGCGTCCCAATCTGAAGGTGGCGGGGGCGGCGTGGATCTATGCGGGGGGTGCCCATCACACCAGTTTCAGTTATTCGGTAACGGCGGAGCATCTGCAAGCCTTTGCCGATATGGCGGGTATTGAGTTCCTGCTCATCGATGAGAATACCCGCGTCCAGGAGTTCCGCGAAAAACTCCGCTGGAATGATTTGTATTACCATCTCAATAAGGGATTATAAAGATAGTAAGGGCGGGGTAACTCCGCCCTTACTTTGTGAAAGGACAAAACATGCAATATCGCGATCTCGGACGTACAGGTTGGAAAGTTTCAACCATTTCATTTGGGGCATGGGCAATTGGCGGCTCATGGGGCAACGTGGATGATAAAGACTCGCTGGCCGCTTTACACCGGTCCATTGACTTGGGAATCAACTTCATCGATACCGCCGATGTCTATGGCGATGGGCGCTCGGAGCGCCTCGTGGCACAACTCCGCAAAGAGCGAAGTGAAACCATCTACGTGGCGACCAAGGCTGGGCGTCGGCTTGACCCGCACGTGGCTCGCGGATACAACCGCGTCAACCTGACAGCTTTCGTCGAGCGCAGTCTAAAAAATCTGGATACTGAAGCCATTGATCTTTTGCAACTGCACTGCCCACCCACCGAAGTCTATTACATGCCGGAGACGTTTGGCGTGTTGGATGATCTTGTACAGGCTGGCAAGCTGCGACATTACGGCGTGAGCGTGGAAAAAGTGGAAGAAGCACTCAAGGCAATCGAATATCCAAACGTGCAGACCGTGCAAATTATCTTCAATATCTTCCGTCAACGCCCGGCTGCATTGTTCTTTCCCGAAGCTTTGCGCCGCAAAGTGGGCATTCTTGCGCGCGTGCCGCTCGCCAGCGGATTGTTGACCGGCAAACTCAACACGAAATCTTCGTTCGAGAAAGATGATCATCGCGCCTTTAACCGTCACGGAGAAGCCTTTGATCGCGGCGAGACTTTCTCCGGCGTGGATTATGAAACCGGCTTGCAAGCCGTCGAAGAATTGCGCGCGCTGATTCCCGCTGGTTGGACGATGCCGCAATTTGCCTTGCGTTGGATTATGATGCATGAAGCTGTTACCTGTGCGATTCCCGGTGCGAAGAACCCAACTCAAGCCGAAGATAATGCTAAAGCAGCGGATATGCCGTCCCTGAGTCCTGAGGCGATGGAAAAAATCCGCGGCATCTATGCGGCGCACATCCGCAATCTGGTCCACAACTATTGGTAAGTCATGAACAAGAACACCATCCAAAACGATTTTTTTGAGATCGAATATCTCACCCACTCGCTGCGCATCTCTGGTCTGACGCCAAAGGGGAAGCCCAATCTGTTGGTGAATCTCAATGGTGAGCCGCCCACGCCCACCCCATATGGCGATTTCTATTTTCGCGGCGGACATCGTCTGTGGCATGCGCCCGAAGGCATGCCGCGCACTTATATCCCAGATGAGGGCGAGTTGACGATCACAGACCTGCCCGATGGTGTCATCCTCGAAGCGCAGACCGAAGCGGGCACGGGCATTCGTAAACGGATTGAAATTCGCCTCGCCGCCGATCGACCATCGGTCACACTCACACATTCGTTATTCAATGATGGGTTGTGGGCGGTTGAACTTGCGCCGTGGGCGATCAGTCAATTCCGCCTGGGTGGGATAGCGATCTTACCCATGCCGGTTGGAAACGTGGACCCCGCCGGACTTTTACCGAACCGACAACTTTCCCTCTGGCCATACACTCGCATCAATGACCCGCGCCTGAAGCTGTGTGATGACTTTGTGCTTTTCCACGCTGACGCTTTGCCGCCCTTCAAAATCGGCTACTTCAACCCACATGGCTGGCTCGCATATTACGTGGATGGCATCCTCTTCCGCAAGACTTTCTCCGCTCGAACAGACGCCACCTACCCGGATAACAACTGCAACGCCGAGTTATTCTGCAACGACCACTTCGTGGAGTTGGAGAGTCTCGGTCCGCTGACCAAGTTGGAACCCGGCGCATCCGTCAATCACATAGAGACATGGGATATCTTTACCAATCTGGATGCCCTGCCAAAAGAAGCACAACAATTGCTCGCAAAAAAGTAGTCACCATTTATAAAACAGCAAAGGCTACTCCTCAATTGAGGAGTAGCCTTTTAAGTACCGGGGAAGTTTATTTCAAGGCTCCAAAAGTTTTATACAATTCAGTATGCGCCTGCTTGATCTTTTCGACATCCATCTTTTCTACCTTGCGATCATAGGTCAAATAGCCATTGATCTCGATTTCCACATCGGTCGTTTGGGTGTAGATCGCCGCAGTCAACCCTTGAGCGATGAGCGGTTTCACTTCATTCTCAAGCAAAGCCAGATAGGCATCTGTCAATTCGCGGCTCGACGCATAATGCCGATACCCAAATTTCTTGTCTGCATCCCAAACATGCTCTGATATCTTGAAACTATATCCACCGAACTCTGAAACCACAAAAGCACGCTGATCCGGTTTGGGGCGTTTCAATTTTTTGAAATACACATGCTTGCTCTGAAAGTCACCGCCGCCCTGATCGAACCAGCCTGAAGCATGATCGACCAAGCGCGTCGGGTCGTATGCCTTGAGCCAGTTCGCCGCATTCACCGAATAGAACTGTCCCCAACTCTCATTGAACGGAACCCACACTGCAATACAAGCCGCGTTGTAAAGATGATCGATCATGCCCTGCAACTCAGCGCGATACTCAACGCGATTATTTTTTTCTGCGCGTCCGAAGCGATGCAGGCGGCGCGTGTCGTTGCGATGAAAGCCAAACAACAAAGCCAGCGGCGCGACCACCTCTCCATCGATCAAACCGCCGTTGATCATATCCTGCCAAACGATCATGCCCAACCGGTCGCAGTGATAATACCAACGCAGCGGCTCCACCTTGATATGCTTGCGGATCATGTTGCAACCGATTTGCTTTGCGTATTCAATATCGAACAGCATCGCTTCTTCCGAAGGCGGCGTATACAACCCATCAGGGAAATATCCCTGATCGAGCGGACCATACAAAAACATCGGCTGACCATTCAACGCAAAACGTAAATGTCCGTTCGCATCTTTGAGCAGCTCAAACTTCCGCATGGCAAAATAACTGCCCACCTCGTCCAGCACCTGATCCTCTCGAACCAAACTGACTTTCAAATCATAAAGATATGGATCAGATGGATTCCAGACTCTCTGATTTGGAATCACGCTTCTCACCGGACCCGCAGCCTGCTCACCCGTTGAGATAATTTTCTCTCCATTGTGGCTTATCTCCGTCACCACGTGGACGCCTTGCGCCCCTCCTCTAAGTTGCACCTCCACTATGAGTGTTTCAGAATCCAAGTCAGGGATGAGTTTCAAAGAGGCGATGCTAACTTCTGGAACAACTTCCAACCATACGGTTTGCCAAATCCCAGAGACAGGTGTGTACCAAATCCCTTTTGGGTTAAGTACCTGCTTGCCGCGCTGTTGCAAGCCCGTATCGGTTGGGTCCCAGACAGAGATGAGCAATTCATTTTCTCTGTCAGTTAGCGCCTTAGTGATATCGAAAGTGAACGGCAAGTATCCGCCGCGATGACTGCCAACCTCTTCTCCATTAATCCAAACTGTACATTCATAGTCCACTGCGCCGAAGTGCAAAAGGACATGGTCTGTCGCTTTCCTGGACGGAACAGAAAAACTTCTTCGATACCATAACTGTTGATTGGGCATCAATGACTTTTGCACACCAGATAGTAAAGACTCAACCGCATAGGGCACAAGAATCTCCCCGTCAAATTTTTGAGGCGCGGGCTTATCCTTCAGCTGAATAGCGTAGTCCCACGTCCCATTAAGGTTGACCCAATTCGGGCGGGTCATCTGCGGGCGTGGATATTCAGGTAATGGGACGGGTGTGGCGGGAGTCCAGGGCGTCTTCATTGAATTACCATTTGGCATGATGTTCCTCTGCAAAGCCGATCAGATTTTTGATCTCTATTTTTTCACCTTCATCGGTGATGACAAAGCCGTTGTAACGCCCGAACATTTGGTGAACCTGACTGGTAATGATGCCAAGGTTGGTTTGAGCAAGGCGGTCTTTGAACGGCGTGAAGGTCAGGTTGAGGCGCTTTTCGGTGTCGGTGAACTTCCACGGTTTCATGTAATCGCCGGATACGTAATCGAACTTGATCTGTTCCAGTTTGTGAACGCGGTTATTCAAGACAAACGCATTCTCACCCGCTTTGGAGAGATCGCCAAAGCCCATGCCCATATTTAATCCGATGGTGCGTCCATCGGATAGGAAACCTGAGGCGCTTGCCCAATTCCAGAAAGATTGATAATCCCATACGCCGCGTCCCCAATCGAGTGAACCAAGCGAGGTTGTTGGTGTAAGGGTTTCAACGTCGTCACCATATTTGATCGTTCCGCTGGCTGGCAGACAATTGATCTTGCGATTCCAATAAAAACGCTTCTGCCCGATGGGAATGACGATGTTCATGGATTCATAACTCGGCGAAGTTTGCAGGTCGATCTCGGCATGGATGCCGCGTCCATCGTGAAACGCATCCCATGAGACTGATAAATGTCGATGGTCAGGATGTAGGCTAAAGTCCAGTTTGAGGCGGGAGTCTTCGTAGTGACTGTTGCCGCTATCCGAATTGCGCGGTAGGGTAATCCCCTTTCCAAATGGTACGACGATTCCTTCTTCGTGCAGGTCGCCGGTTTCGAAATCCAAGGTGTAGACGAAGATATTACCCGCGTAGCCGAGATCAGCGATGGTGGCAGAAAAGAAACGTTTGGGCGTGAAGACGGCGTAGTAATCCCAGCGTTTGATGCGGAAGCGTTGAAAGGGTTTGATGGCGTAGAAATTGGCGGCTTCGAGATTGCAATCGAGAATGGGTTGACGCGCCCAACCAACCTGCGCGAGTTTGCCATTGGGTTGAAGAAGAGGTCCGGCTTGAGTGAGTTCGGTTTGCATGGTTTCTCCTTTACTCGTTGATCCAAACGGTCATGGTTGATTCGCCGCGATTCCCCCACAGGTGATAAGGGATGAAGGTGAGTGTTTCGCCCGTTTTTGACAACCCAACTATTTTTGTAATCCCGCCAAGCAGAGCGGTATCGAATACGGATTCAAGCGAGGTGATTTCAACTTCGGCATTGAAAATATCCACGTGCGGGTTGTCTGTGCTTTCGAGGCAGTAGACCAATGGTCCACATACGATGGCGATTTTGCCCTGATGTCCTTTGACTTTGGGGTGGGCGCGATAAATCTGTGGGGATATGTAAAAATTTATTTCGATCACATCGCCCGAATTCCAAAACCTTTTGATATGCAACCATCCGCTTTTGCGCGGATCAAAACCGGAAGCGGTCGCTTCGTTTTGTGCAGCAGGCGAAGGGATCGCGATCAAATCTCCATTACAAGTAATGTGAGTCGTTTGTGTGTCCAGCCAGCTTGGCAGGCGTACGTTCAATGTAAATTTTGCGGGAGCGGAAGGGACGACGGTGATACGCACCTTGCTTTTCCACGACAGTTCCGATTCGATGCGTATCTTCACGGGTGCATCCATCTCCACACTGGTTTCACTGCTGATGTATTGATGGATGAAGATTTCATTTTCATTGGATGAATAAATATATTTCCCCAAGTCTGCCCAAGTGCGTGAGAGATTGGACGGACAGCAGGGCACGGCGTACCAAGGTTTGCGCGTCACGCCACCTTTGCAGGTCAGCGGATTGTTGTAGAGGTAGGTCGAGCCATCCAATCCCATGCCGACGGCGGCAGCATTGTAAAGTTGCCACTCGAACAGGTCGCTATATTTGGCTTCGTGAGTGAGCTGCGCCATTTCCCAATTCCAGAACATGCTGGCGAGGGCAGCGCAGGTTTCGGCGTAGGCAAATTCTGGGTCGAGTTCGTAGTCGTTGCCGAAGCCTTCCATGCCAGGCAATGAGCCGATTCCACCAGTGACGTACATCCGCCGCGTGACCATACGTTCCCATGCCTGTTCGAGCGCGGGGACGAGAGACTTATCCCCGGTTTCACGGGCAAGCATGGCAATGGCTGTTTCAAGATATGCAAAGCGGACGGAATGCCCTACTGGCACGGTCTGTTTGCGCACGGGGGCGTGTTGCTGAAAGTATTTTCCGCTCAGGGCGCTAAGATTCCAACGCAGGGTCGCATTCTTTGGCTTTTTAGCGGCATTACCGGGCGGAACTTGAAATGGTTTAAAGGTTGGATGTGCGGCGAGATATTCCTGCCTTTTTTGCTGCACATATTTCCCGCGCGCATCAACACTGGCATTTTGTCGGATGATGGATAAAGCAAAGAAGGGATCTCGTCCGCGTTGTTCGATGAATTGACGCGCCATATTGAGATAGGGTGCGTGCCCGGTCACTTGATATAGGCGCAACAACGCGATCTCGATCTCTTCGTGACCGGGTGTATATTGTGCGCCTTTGTCACTGAAATCTTCCACGATGCGGTCGGCGGCGCGGCGGGCAATGGTCAACGCTTCGGTGCGGGTAGTGGCTTGGTAATGCGACACGCCCGCTTCAATGAGATGTCCGTGGCAGTAGAGTTCGTGTTCGATCTGCAGATTCTTCCAACGGTCATTTGGGAAGTGGATTTGATTGTAAGTAAAGAGATAACCATCTGGTTGTTGGGCACGCGCTATCAGCGAGATGTACGCCTCCATTATGGAAGCAAGCTCGGGTGTTGGAAAAGAGGCGTAGATGCGGGACGCGGCATCCAGCCATTTGTGAGCGTCTGAGTCAGCGAAGAACCAGCCTTCGCGGAAACCATCCACTTCTCCGGCGGCGATGCGAAAATTTTCGATACAGCCTGAGGCTTCGAGCTGCTCCCATTGATGAAAGATGGCTCGCTGTGCATTGACCTTGAGACGATCATGCCAGAAACCGGATGTGATTTTGGATTTCATAATTTTTGGTTTTGCGTAGGGGTGGGGTGATCCCGCCCCTACATTTATTTTTTGTCATTGATGAAGAACAGTGGGATGAGCGCCAACAGGCTGATGACCGACCCAACTTGAAAGATGAGCGGCACAGGCACGAATCCGGCTTGACCGTTGAGTGTGGTCGGGATGCCAAAGTTTTGTATCAGCGTGGATCCGATCCACGGACCGATGACCATGGGGATGGCGATCCAAAAGATCATGCGAATGCCGAGGAATTTTCCGCGGCTTTGTTCGGGCAATAAATCTTTGAGCCAGGCGACTGAGGCGATGCTCATGGCGACGGAAAATGCCTGCCAAAGCAACCCAGCCATTGAAAGCATGGGTAAACTTTTGACGAGCGAAAGCAAAATGCCGCCGAGGCTGCTGACGATGGTGGCAAAGAAGAGCATGTTGCGTTTATTCCATTTATCAGCGAGGATGCCAAATGGAATGGCAAAGACGGCACTGCCTACCATCACCGCGCCGCCAATAATGCTGAATTCGGACTTGGTGACGCCGATGTAATTCTCAAGGTAGATGATGAGATAAGGCAATGAGACTTGCATACCAATACTGCTCAACATGATGAAAATCAAAATAATGAAGAGCGCACGATTCTCTTTGAGCAGGTTGACATCAAATAACTCGGTGAACTCAGAGAGAAAGGAACGTTTGGGCTCGTCTGTTTCTACGGGGAGCGGAACATCTTGCAGCAGGCTACCAGCCACCAATCCAACCAAAATAACAATGCCGCCCAACGTGTAGAAAAATGTGAAATAACCCACGCTGTCAATCAACATACCTGCGGCAACCATCGCCACAATCTGGGCAAGAAAAACACTTAAGTTGAGCACGCCCTCCACACGTCCGCGGGTTTCGGTGGTGGCGATGTCCGTGGTCCAGGCGCTGAAAGCGGCGTCATTGGCAGTGGAACCGAAGAAGGTCATAAGCGAATCCGCAACAACGACCATGACGATAGCAACGCTGGTCACTTTGATATATGCCACTGTTGGGAAGAGCACGGTGGAAAGTCCCCATAAAATGTAGCCAATCAAAATGAAGGGACGACGCCTGCCCCAGCGCGTGCGAGTACGGTCGCTAAGCGTGCCCATGAAGAGCGTGGTCAACGTGGCGGTGATGGCACTGCCAGCCACCATCCATGCCACTGGGCGCGGATCAGGAG
>JAHDWC010000166.1 GCA_023382575.1 Anaerolineales bacterium | reverse complement strand
CATCTATCATCTTGATGGAAATCCCGGGCTCAACTTTTATGAAATCGTCCTGGGCCTCAATCGCCTCTTTGGGGATCCTTGGACCGTGATACCGAACGATGCCCCTGATCTGAACAATCTTTTGCGTGATGAACGTGTCCCGGTCAACCTTGTCACAAGCCGGTTTGCTGCGTGATCTGATGTCCTCTTCGTGGACAATGTCACACAATCATAGAAACTTGTTATGCACAAACTACTCCTTGATCTTCCCAACCAGATAGAAACCGATCGTTTGTATCTGCGCAGTTATGAAGCCGGTGATGGCTCTTGGTATTATTCAATGAGTCAAAAGAACAAATCGCATCTAGCCCGGTTTGAAGCCGGCAATGCCGTGATGACGATCAATAATCTTGAAGAGGCTGAAATTGTGGTTCGTAATTTCGCAGCGAGCTGGATAGCTCGTCAAGCGTTCTTCATGGGCGTTTTTCACAAAGCCACCGACGAATTTGTAGCCCAGATATATGTCGGCGTGGTCAATTGGGATTTGCCAGAGTTTGAGATTGGCTATTTTGCCAATCAGGAATATGAAGGACAAGGATACGTCACGGAGGCGACCAAAGCAGCTTTGGAGTTTTGTTTCCTGCATCTTGGGGCGCATCGAGTGCGTCTGGAGTGTGATGATGCCAATACTCGAAGCTATCGTGTTGCGGACCAGTGCGGAATGGTCCGAGAAGGACATCTTCGAGAGAATAAGAAGAATCCCGATGGAACCATAAGTGGCACTTTACTTTATGGGTTATTAAGAAGTGAATTTACTGCTCACAAACCATGAACGCACAACACGCATGTAGTGGAGGACGGGGACTCTGCACCCCTCACGAGCCTTTTTCCTGAACTGTCGTCTACCTGTGCCTGCGGCAAGGTGCAGGCAGGACAAGCTAGTTAGACAGCTTCGGCGTTCTTGCCACAGCGCAGAGTTTGTGCCCCGAAGTGGTATATCCCACTCGTTCCGCCCGGGGACGACCCGCTACGAGGTCTTTGGCGCAAACCCTTAGGTGTTTCTTGTAAACAACAGGACGAAATGTGAAAATTTGTATCCTAACGATCGGTACTCGCGGCGATGTACAGCCCTATATTGCTCTTGGGCTGGGTTTGAAAGCTGCTGGTCACGAAGTTACGATCTCAACATTGAATGAGTTCAAATCACTCGTGCATCAATATGGTTTGTTCCATGACAGCCTACGTGGCGACTTTCTCAAGGTTGCTCAATCAACCATTGGGGAAAAAGGCGGTAATCAACTTAAACGCATTCGTCAATACATTGAAATGGCAAAGGATACACTTGTGGATGAGTGGGCAAGCGCTCAAAAAGCCGAAGTGTTGATATATAGCCCAGCGGCGATAGGCGGCTATCATATTGCAGAGAAGTTGGAAATCCCCACGTTCGCCGCATTTCCAGCACCACTTTACTCACCCACCAGAGAGTTTCCAAACCCATTCTTGCCTTTCCGCGATCTGGGTCCTTTCAACAAACTGAGCCACCAATTATTCGCTAAATTGGGACCTGCCATGTATCGCGGTCCCATCGATCAATTTCGCAAGGATGTACTCGCCCTGCCACCTGCAAAAGGCGAAAATCGATTGCGCGGCAAGCCAATCATCAAATTGTATGCTTATAGTGAAGTAGTAGTTCCCAAACCAGCCGATTGGGATGAATCGACTGTTGTCACTGGCTATTGGTTTTTGGATGCACCTGCAAACTGGCAACCTGTCCCTGAGTTAGTTAAGTTCCTCCAAGAAGGCTCGCCTCCCGTGTACATTGGTTTCGGAAGCATGTTCATAGGCGATGGAAAACAAAAGACAGAAATTGCAGTAGAAGCCCTAAGACTTGCTGGACAGCGCGGTATTTTGGCGACAGGCTGGGGTGGGTTGACAGCAGATCATACGTCCAAAGACGTTTTTGTTTTGGATTCTGTACCGCATGACTGGCTATTTCCGAAAGTGGCGGCTATCGTTCATCATGGTGGAGCTGGTACAACTGGCGCAGCATTACGCGCGGGCAAACCACAGATTATCTGTCCATTTGTAGGCGACCAATTTTTTTGGGGACAACGCATGGCGGATCTGGGTGTTTCCCCATCGCCAATTCCACAAACAAAACTGACCGCTGAAAGATTGGCAGATGCCATCAAATATGCAGTATCGGATACCAACATACGGCAGCGTGCTCTATCACTCGGAGAAACTGTACGCGCAGAGAATGGAATTGAACGTGCCGTAAATTTTCTTTTGAGCAATGTACATTGATAATCCAAAACTGATCCAACAAGGCGCGCAGCTGACTTGGAGTACGCGTCATGTTTTTTAGGCTTTTCCATGGATTTGTTTTTTTCGTTTCGACGACGCGGGTAGCCCGTGAAGATCACATGGGCGGGTCGCCCATCGTTAGACAGCTGAAAGGATGTCTCACCATGAAAACAGTAAGCGCATCTCCGAGATCAGGTTTCCACTCACAGGATCGCATCATGGGAATGGTAGGAGCCTGGACAGTCTTCGTTGTGAATGAGGCATACGCGATTACATCAGGACTTGGTTATCTCTCTGCCAGGGATGCCTCTGCTCCAATCAGCGATCCTTATCTCTCAATCATGTCTTTGCTCATCGTCCTGATGGCTCCATTCCTTGTTATCACGATGGTCGCTGTCCATAGCTACGCCGCGTCCAGGCATAAACCTTACAGTCGGATTGCGCTCGCATTCATGATCCTTCTTGCAGGCATCACATCCAGCGTAAATTTCGCTTTATTCGCTGTCGCCCGCCAACCTAATCCCTTATCTTCACAGTGGGTCTTGTCATATATCACATCCACATGGCCACCATTACCACAAGCCTTAGACTTCTTTGCTTGGGATTGGTTCTTTGCCCTTTCTATGCTCCTTGCTTCTCCTATATTTCAGAGAAGTAGGTTGGAGAATGCAACACGGGCGCTCATGCTTATTACTGCCGTCCTATGCTTCATAGCACTTGCGTTGTTCCCGTTTTTACCTGCTTTGGCCACTATTATTGGAACCATCGGTTGGGGAGTAGCTGGACCCATTGTGTTTCTGTTGCTAGCCAATCTCTTCACACGAATTCAGCCTGATCCAAGCCCTTGGCCGACTACCTGATATTGCATGGTGTGACTTTGTTTTTTCCGTTTTTACGGTGAGTTCCCCTTCCTACTCCAAACGGCTAACGCTTGCCTTTGGGCGGACATCAATAATCTATTTCATCAAAGGCAGTTGTATCATGCAGGAACAAAAATACACCTTTGGGCTATCCTCGGTTACTCTGGTTATTATCCTTGGTGCGACAGCAAAATTTGTGTTGCATATGTTCACCGCCCCGGGCTATGGCTTTTTTAGTGACGAGCTCTACACCATCGCACTCAGTCGCCACCTGGCGTTCGGGTATGTCGATCTGCCGCCACTGGTTCCTGCGATGGTGGCACTTAGTCGCGCTCTGTTGGGGGAATCGCTATTCGCTCTACATATCTTCCCGGCATTTGCCGGTTCAGTTACGCTTGTCTTCGTTTGCCTGATTACAAAGGAGTTTGGCGGCAGAGCCTTCGCTGTTGGTCTGAGTGCTCTGGGTTTCATTGTTGTTCCGTTTTGGCTTGCTATAGATTCCATCTTCTGTTACGACAGCGTCGATCAGATGGTCCTGGCCAGCTTCCTGTATGTACTTGTCCGATTTCTCCGCACCGGGGATCGCAGGCTCTGGATACTTCTGGGTTTAATCGCAGGTATCGCCTGTATGACCAAGATGACCCTCCTGTTTCTAGGACCGGGTTTTCTAATCGCTCTTTTAATTTCGAAATACCGCAGGGATTTATTAACACCCTGTCCTTGGTTAGGAGCACTGACATGCGTAATTATCGTCAGCCCTTACCTCTTCTGGCAAGCTATCAATCACTGGCCGACGCTGGAGTATTGGACCAGTTATGGTACGCAACGAGTGTATCAGGCCACCCTGCTGGAATATCTTACAAATCTTTTCATGTACATGGGAGTGCTTCTTTTACCCCTGTGGATCCTCGGGCTCTATCGTATCTGGCGTCGCTTGAATGGGGTGGATTACAGTTTCCTTGGCGTGCTGTTCGTGAATACTTTTGTACTGATGTTTGTCCTACACACGTCCACTCGCATGCTTGCAGAGCTATTTGTGCCACTCCTTGCTGCCAGCGCGGTGTTTATGGAAGAGATGTTCATGGGATTGCGTTGGGAAAGATGGATGAAGGCCGGAGCCGTGGCTTATCTTGTAGCTGTGGGAGTGGTTGTCATCCCACTCTCCCTGCCCATACTGCCGATGGATGCTACCGCGAAGTTTGCTGACACCTTTAAACCGCTGTATCGACCCGTGAAGGAGTTCAACGGTGTCACTTTTGTACACTCACCACTTCTCTCAGGTCGCCTGGGGTGGGAGGAGTTAGTACGAGAGGTTGGCGGGGTATATGATGCTCTTCCTGAAGCGGAGCGTACAGTGGCGGGAATTTACACGGATTGGTATATGTCTGCTGGGGCAATCGACCAATTGGGCCCGCAATATGGGCTCCCACATGCGGTCAGCGGCTCATTGACCTATTATCTTTGGGGCCCTGGTTATTCCTGGGATGTCATGATTATCGTCTCCGAACACCCAAATACGGTGGCTCTCTTTTTTGACGAGTGTGAATTAAAAGGTACGGTTCAGCACCAATATGATCCGCCCGTCGGTCGCCCCACCATCTTGGTATGCAGAAGTCCAAAAGTCTCTCCAGATGTTTTTTGGCCTAACATGAAATCTTACCGCTAAATCCAAAAACTCGACTGCATGAACAGCAAGCACCAAAACCGCCATAAGCCTGACTTCTTCCGTCTGCATTGTGGGCATGCTGGCTGTGAGTTTCTCCGGTTGAACGGCATGACTGAGGTCCGTGCACCGTGTGCCATTATGCCCAGAATGGGTACGAAGTGATATATTTCGTGAAGATCACACGGGACGAGCTTCAAGCCGTTGAACATCAAGGAATAGGAGAACACGTTGCTTGGAATCTCATAAAGTAATCGTTGTAACAGGTGGCAGTCATGGCTGCGGATCGTGGCTATGCTGTGTGTATCAACAATGGTAAAGTCATCAGCGAATTATCCGCATCGAGACCGTTGGAAAATTAACGCTAAAATATAGGTAGCCATGAAAAATTCAGACGCACAAAATAAACGTATTGCAAATATGACCTTTGCCTCCGTCTATCCGCTGTATATCGAAAAAGTGGAGAAGAAAGGCAGAACCAAAGACGAACTGCATCAGGTCATCACGTGGTTAACAAACTTCGGTCAGGAGAAGCTTCAGGAACTCATCCAGGAAAATGCGACGTTTGAAACCTTCTTCCAACAGGCATCCCTTAATCCCCACGCACACCTTATCACGGGAGTCATCTGTGGAGTTCGTGTGGAGGAAATCGAAAATCCTTTGACCCAACAGGTGAGGTATTTAGATAAATTGGTGGATGAGTTGGCGAAGGGAAAGAAAATGGAGAAGATCTTGCGTGGTGCGTGAGCATGTCAGGTTGCATTGAGTTTCATTGGTATAAGTCTCGCAACATTTCATCCAGATTGTTTAGCTCCATCCATCTTCCCTGGTAAAGTTTGTTTTTCGTCCAATCGGTTTTCTGTTCTGCAAAGATCCGATTCGGGTGTTAACCTTTTTTGTTGTTGCTAAAGATCCTCTGATAGGCAAGTTTTATCAAGATGGGATGTGTGTTCGTTATGCACCGAAATAGTCAGCGTTCCGTGCCAGAGTCCCAATAATGTGTGCAACTGAATTGAGGTACAAGATATGTTATTTTGGCTTTTTTCGTGGCTTCGAGTTTTTCCCGTTTCGACAGTGAATCCACCCTCCCATCCCAAGCGGCCAACACCAGCCATTAGCTGCCTCGATGCGCAAAACCTTGAACCTCTGTTTTTGCCTCGAATATAAGCAGCAGATTTCTCCATCATCCTACCGAACATCAAATAGAAAAAAATATGTTGAAGTTCGATGGTCAGTACGCGAACTTTACCTATACAAGCAGTGAACAGCATGATACCGCCTAAACGTAAGCGAAATGGGTGGGCAGTCCATTCAATGGACATATGATGATTTATACCGCCTCAAAAGCGAGACCCGGAAGAATGGCACTACCATCGTTACGCAAAGTTCCTTCACCTACGTCAGGCTGGCTAAAAGACTCCCATGCCATCAGGGAAGTCTTGGACTGGTCAAACGGATAAGATACTCAATCGGGCAGTGGCAACTAAAAGCCTGTCAGGAAGCGGGCAGCGTCCGGTAGTGCTAATGGAATGATGATGAGCTACTAGACGACAGGCTGCACCTGCAACCACTTTTTATAACCTGCTACTTTCAAGCAATTTCTATCTCACACCCGCAGCTGGATCTATCCGACGCGGCGTAAATCATATACACGGGTATAAGTATCAATATACAATTACACCAAATATAATTTTTGCTTCAAAATTATCAATTGTCTCCAAATCACATGGGCTATAATCCCCTGCAAGTCTCACTTTGAGACTACTATAGAGGTTGCCCATGCCTAATCATCTCATCTCAGAAACTTCCCCTTACCTGTTGCAACACGCAAATAATCCAGTTGATTGGTATCCCTGGAGCGATGAAGCGTTAAGTAAAGCTCGCGCAGAAAACAAACCCATTTTCCTCAGCATTGGTTACGCCGCCTGTCATTGGTGCCATGTCATGGCGCATGAATCGTTTGAAGATCCCGAAACAGCCGAAATAATGAACGAGTATTTCATCAACATCAAAGTGGACCGTGAAGAACGCCCCGACATCGACGGGATTTATATGCAAGCGGTAATCGCGATGACCGGCTCTGGCGGCTGGCCCATGTCTGTCTTCCTAACTCCAGATCTAAAACCCTTTTATGCTGGCACATACTTTCCACCTACGCGGCGCTACAACATGCCAGCATTCAAGGATGTCCTTACCGGACTTGCCAACGCTTGGAAAAATGACCGCGCCGAAATCGAAAAAACTGGCGGACAAGTCAGCCGTCATTTGCAGGCAAAGATCAAGCCACAAGAAGATCATACTCTTACTCCTGAGCATCTCGTTGCGATTGCAAACGCTATTCGCGAATCATACGATTGGGGTTATGGCGGCTGGGGCGACGCGCCGAAATTTCCGCAGCCGATGGTATTGGATTTTCTACTTCACCATTCCGCCGTGCATAAAACAGATGAATACAAAAAACTGATCACGCACTGCCTTAATGCGATGGCGCGTGGCGGCATGTATGATGTAGTCGGTGGTGGCTTTTCACGTTATAGCACTGATAATCAATGGCGTATACCTCATTTTGAAAAAATGTTGTACGATAATGCCTTGCTGGCTCGCGTCTATCTCCACGCCTGGCAGGTGACGCACGATTCGTTTTACAAACGCATCGTGCAAGAGACATTGGATTTCGTCGCAAATGAAATGGCAAATGAACAGGGCGGCTTCTATTCCTCGCTCGATGCAGATTCTGAAGACGAGGAAGGTAAATTCTATGTTTGGACACAGGATGAGATCAAGAATATCCTTGGTAATGAATATGGATTTTTCGAAGCAGCATATGGAATCACATCCAAAGGAAACTGGGAAGGCAAAACTATTCTTCAGCGCGCCTTGGATGATGCCACCCTCGCCTCTCGCTTCAAACTTGACCCGGAAACTGTCGCCGCCAAGTTGAGCGAATCTCACTCCAAACTTTACACTGCCCGCGCCATGCGCATCCGCCCCAGCACGGATGATAAGATTCTCACCGCGTGGAACGGACTGATGCTGGCAGCTTTCGCCGAATCTGCCCGAGCCTTCGCGGATGAACCTTCCCAAGCCAACATCTACTTAAATATGGCTACGCGCAGCGCAGAATTTCTGCTCACCCATCTTCGCCCAGGCGGGAATTTACGCCGCGCCTGGCGAGATGGCAGAACCACCGACCAAGTCTTCCTGGAAGATTATGCAGCGTTGATTCTTGGCTTGCTGGAACTGTATCAAACCGACTTCAACACCAAGTGGTTTTCTATTGCCAAAGAACTCGCGAATGAAATGATCGCAAAATTCCATGACCCCGATGGCGGCTTCTTCGACACACCAAATGACGCCGAAGAACTTCTCGTCCGCCCAAAGGATGTGCAGGATAATGCCACCCCATCTGGAAATTCCCTGGCGTGCGAAGCCTTGGTAAAATTGGCGGCGCTGACAGATGAAGGCAGGTATCGCGATCTGGCGGAAGAGGTGCTCAAACAAGTCACCGGCTTCGTTTTGCGATATCCGCTCGGATTTGCGAGATGGCTCTCAGCGGCAGAAAACGCCTTGGGAACGATGAAGCAGGTTGCGGTCATGGGTGATGCGGGCGAAGAAAACTTCGAGCGAATGCTCAAGACCTTGAGAGCAGACTATCGCCCAGGCATGGTCGTCGCTGCTGCTGCTTATCCAATACAAGAAAACACCCCCGCCCTACTGCACAGCAGAGGCTTGGTGAACGGGAAAGCCACGGCGTATGTTTGTGAGGGTTTCGTCTGCAAGCAACCTGTGAATGAGATCGATGCACTGATCGAACAATTAAATTCATAAAGAGGAACCATGGATGCTGTATTTTTTGAAAATTTGATCAAGATTGGGATGGCTGTATTGGTGGGCGGACTCATCGGCGCAGAGCGTGAGTATCAGGATAAGGCGGCGGGTTTCCGCACCATCATTCTGATCACGCTTGGCTCGACTTTATTTACTATTTTTTCGCTCAGCATGGACCCCGGCTTTACACAGACACGCGTCGCTGCCAACATCGTGACGGGTATCGGCTTTTTGGGTGCAGGCGCAATCGTGCGCGAAGGTGGGCGCATTGCCGGTCTGACAACAGCCGCCACGATCTGGCTTTCAGCGGCATTGGGGATGGGCATTGGGGCTGGGAGCTTATATTTTGTGTTCGCCGCCACATTCGTGACTATTTTGGTGCTGATCGCTTTCCCAAAGCTCGAGGCGCGCATCGACCGCATCCGCGAGTCGCGTACCTATGAGGTCGTCGTCGGCGCTGACGATTTTGACACCGTCGAAAAAATTGCTGAGATGTTCAACAAACTCAACCTGCGCATCTTCGAACGTCATCAGGCGAAGAATGAAAAATCCATTATCAGCACCTGGAAGGTGATCGGCGCGCCGCAAAGTCATGAGAACTTCGTCCAAGCCATGATGCGTGATAAGAGTGTAAAAGAATTGAATTATTAGCGATAAAAAAAACAGACCGGTGACCGGTCTGTTTTTTTATTACTTCTTTTCTTCTTCAGTAGTTTCGGCGGCATTCTCATCCTTGCCGCCCAAGCCTTCGCGGAAGGATTTGATGCTCTTTCCAATTTCACCGGCAATCTTGCCGATGCGCCCGGGACCAAACAGCAGGATGACGATTACCAGAATGATGATCCATTCTGCGCCACGTGGGAGACCTAACATACGACACTCCTTGATTGAAATTCAAATGTATCGTACCACGATTCGATAAAAACGTGGTTAGAGTTCCCGGCGGAGTGTGCACGCAAAGGTTGTCAGGTTGAGGGAACCTCAGGTAGGATAGTTCGGG